>JASFPT010000418.1:0-3001 GCA_050115795.1 Desulfobacterales bacterium | reverse complement strand
AACGCAACCCGGAGGTGGCCGCAGCGCTGGCGGCCTCGGTGCCGGTCATCCCCCGGGCGGAGATGCTCGCAGAACTCATGCGCTTGAAATACAGCATCGCCGTGGCCGGCGCCCACGGGAAAACGACCACCACGTCCATCATCGCCGCCGTCCTTTCCAAGGGCGGCTTCGATCCGACAGTGGTCATCGGCGGAAAACTCAAAAGCATCGATGCCAATGCCGTGCTGGGCCAGGGCGACTTCATCGTGGCCGAGGCCGACGAAAGCGACGGTTCTTTTTTGAAGATGTCGCCGACCATCGCCGTGGTGACCAACGTCGACCGGGAGCACCTCGATTTTTACCGGGACCTGGAAAACATCAAGGAGGTCTTTGCCCACTTCATCGACCGGATTCCGTTTTACGGCCTGGCCGTGCTCTGCCTCGACAACGAGGCGATCCAGGACCTCATCCCGAAAATACGGAAGCGCTTCGCCACTTACGGGTTGAGCAGCCAGGCCGACTTTCAGGCCCGCAACGTGTCGTTCCACGGCCTCCAGAGCCGATTCGAGGCGTACCGACAGGGCCAGCGGCTCGGCGCCATCACGCTCAACCTGCCCGGCATCCACAATGTGAACAACGCGTTGGCCGCCATTGCAGTGGGCGCCGAACTTCGGATCCCCTTTGATGGGATCAAAAGCGCCCTGGAGACGATCGACGGCGTCCAGCGCCGGCTGGAGATCAAAGGAGAAAGCGGCGGCGTGACCGTGGTCGACGACTACGGCCACCATCCGACCGAAATCAAGACCACGCTGGCAACGGTCCGGGAAAGCTGGCCGGACCGCCGGATCGTCGTGTTGTTTCAGCCCCACCGCTACAGCCGCACCCGGGCCCTTTTCGACGAGTTCACCCGGGCCTTTTATCAGTCCGATCGGCTGGTGGTGCTGCCGATCTACCCTGCCGGGGAAGCGCCGCTGCCGGGGGTCGACGGGCGCAACCTGTTTGAAAGCATCCGGGCCCACGGCCACAGGGACGTCGAATTTTTCGAAACCGCCGAGGCGGCCGCGGGCCATCTGCTCGACGTGCTCCAGGCCGGGGACCTGCTGCTCACCCTCGGGGCGGGCGACGTCTGGAAAATCGGCATGCAGGTGCTGGAACAACGCAAGAAGCAGGCGAAGGGGTAGCAACGTGGCGCAGAAAAAGAAACCGGCCCGCAGAAACGTTTACCGAAACGGCGTTGCCGGCCGGCGCGCCGCTCGCGCCGCCCGGCTTTCGGCCGCGGTCAAGGCGGCCATCGGCATCGCGACGCTGGCAGCGGCCAGCTTCGCGCTCATCTTCGGCTACGACTATCTGACCCAGTGCACGTATTTCGAGGCGCGGCAACTCCGCGTCATGGGCCAAGAGCGGCTGACCGAAGCCGACATCCTGGCCCGGGCCCGCCTTCAAAAGGGGGTGAACATTCTGTCGGTGAATCTGTTTCTGGTCCGGCAGCGACTGCTGGCGGATCCCTGGATCGAGGAGGCCCAGGTCAGCCGGGATCTTCCCGACGCCGTTGAGATCCGCATCGAAGAACAAAAGCCGCTGGCCGTTCTCGACCTGGGCCGGAAGTTTTTGCTCAACGAACGCGGCGAGGTCTTCATGGAACTGGCAGGGGACGATCTTGCATCCCTTCCGCTGGTCACCGGCCTGGCCTTTCCCGACATCCGCCTTCCCGGCGACCGGGGAAGCCCGATGTTCGAAGCGGTGTTGGAGGTCCTCCGACTGGGCAGTCGGGACGACGCCGCCCTGCCGCTGGGCGCGGTCCGCCGCATCGAAGTCGACCGGCAGCTGGGACTGTCCCTTCACGCCTTCGGGGGGGCGAAGATCATCAAGATCGGCTTTGACGACTATCCGGACAAATACGACCGGCTGCGCAAGGTCATGGGCTTTTTGGGCCGCGACGGCCGGCTGTCGGACTTTTCGGTCATCGACCTGAACAACCGGAACCGGATCGTGGTAACCCCCGCACAGGTCAGCGCTCCGGAAGCGGAGCCCGAGGAGGTGTAAATGCACGCACAGGAAGAAATCATCGTCGGCATCGACATCGGAACGACCAAGATCTGTGCGGTGGTCGGGGAGGCCTCCGGCAGAGAGGTCAACATCATCGGCATCGGCACCCACCCGTCGATCGGGCTGCGCAAGGGCGTCGTGGTCAACATCGAATCGACAGTGGAATCGATCAAAAAGGCGGTGGAGGAAGCCGAGTTGATGGCCGGCTGTGAAATCTCCTCGGTCTACGCCGGCATCGCCGGCGGCCACATCACCGGATTCAACAGCCACGGGGTCATCGCCATCAAGGGCCCGGAGATTGTCAAGGCCGATATCGATCGGGTCATCGACGCGGCCCGGGCCGTGGCCATCCCGATGGACCGGGAGGTGATCCACGTCCTGCCCCAGGAGTTCATCGTCGACGACCAGGCCGGCATCCGCAACCCCATCGGCATGGCCGGCGTGCGGCTCGAGGCCAAGATTCACATCGTCACCGGTGCGGTGACCTCGGCGCACAACATCGTCAAATGCGCCAACCGCGCCGGCCTGGACGTATGCGACATCGTGCTCGAATCCCTGGCATCCGGAGAGGCGGTGCTCACCGACGAAGAAAAGGAGCTGGGCACCGGGCTGCTCGACCTGGGCGGCGGAACCACCGACCTGGCAATCTTTTCCGGCCACAACATCCGCCACACCTTCGTGCTCGCACTGGGCGGAGACAACCTGACCAACGACATCGCCATCGGGTTGCGGGCACCGCTGGCCGAGGCGGAAAAAATCAAGAAGAAATTCGGCACCTGCCTGGCCAGCAGCATTGCAAACGACGACACCATCGAAGTGCCGGGCATGGGGGGGCGAAAACCCCGCAAACTGCCCCGCCAGATACTGGGTGAAATTCTCGAGCCCCGAATGGAAGAGATCTTCACACTGGTCCAGCGGGAGATCTTCCGGGCCGGCATGGAAAACCTCATCAACTCGGGGCTCGTGCTCACCGGCG
>JASFPT010000417.1:0-3001 GCA_050115795.1 Desulfobacterales bacterium | reverse complement strand
TTCGATCTGCCGCTTCCCACAGAGGTCGTGGCCGCCGACGAAGACGCCGCCGTCCGGGCCGCCGATCAAATCGGCTATCCGGTGGTGCTCAAGGCGCTGGGCGCATCTTACACACACAAGACCGAAGCCGGTTTGGTGCACCTGAACCTGCCTGACCGAGAAAAGCTGTTGGCGGCGTGCCGAGCCATTCGAAACAACGCGGGCGACGGCCTGGAAGGCTTCCTGGTGCAGCCCCGGCTCCGCGGAAGTCGGGAGCTGCTGGCCGGCCTCTTTACCGATCCTGTTTTCGGGCCGGTCGTTATGCTCGGCCTCGGGGGAATCTTCACAGAGGCCGTTTCCGACGTGAGCCTCCGGATTGCCCCCCTGTCCGCGGACGATGCCGACGAAATGCTCGATGAGCTGCAATTTTCCCGGCTGTTCGGAGCCGTCCGGGGCGAAGCCGCTGTAAACCGGCCACAATTGAGGCAGATTCTGCTGGGCCTGTCGAATATCGCCGTGCGCAGTCCGACCGTTGCCGAAATCGATCTGAATCCGATCATCGTATCTCCCGATGGAATCCCTCAAATCGCCGATGCCTTGGTCGTCGTAAAAGAACCCGCAGGGGAAAAACGGTCGCCGAAACCGGTGGCAGCCGACCTGCTTGGGGATTTTTTCCATCCCAAATCCATTGCCTTTGTCGGGGCTTCCGCCCAAATCGGAAAATGGGGCCAGATGCTGTTTACCCTCACCGCAAGCGGCGGCTTCAAGGGCCGGATCTATCTGGTCAACCCCAAGGGGGGAACGATTGCCGGTCGGCCGGTCTACCGGTCGGTCATGGAAATCGAAGACCCCGTGGATTTGGCGGTGGTCACCATCCCGGCCGCCGGCGTGCCGGGCCTGATCAAGACATTTTCCGCCAAGGGAATCCGAAATCTGCTCCTGGTTTCGTCCGGTTTTGCGGAAACCGGACCGGAAGGCAGGAGACTGGAATCGCAGCTGGTGGAATCGGCCCGCACCGCCGGCATCCTGATCATCGGTCCCAACACCATGGGAATCTGCAACCCGCATATTCATTTGTACTGCACGGGCAGTCACGTTCGGCCCCAGCCCGGCGGAACGGCGGTGGTGGCCCAGTCCGGCAACATGGGAACCCAACTGCTGGCCTTTGCCGAACAGCAGGGCATCGGAATTCGCGGTTTCTGCGGCTCGGGCAACGAAGCCATGGTCACCGTGGAAGATTTTCTGGAAGGATTTGAAAGGGACCCCATTACCGAAAACGTCATGCTCTATGTGGAGAGCGTCAAAGACGGCCCCCGGTTTTTCCGCAGCGCTCGCCGGGTGGGCAGGACCAAACCGATCGTCCTGCTCAAGGGCGGAAGAAGCCGCCCCGGTCACCGGGCGGCCGCCAGCCACACCGGGGCTCTCGGATCCGATGTTCGGGTGTTTGACGCCATGTGCCATCAGGCAGGCATCGTTCAGGTAGACCACCCGATGGATCTGCTCGATCTTTCCGCGGCGTTTTCCGCCGTGCCGATCCCGGCTGGAAACCGGGCCGCCATCCTCACCCTCGGCGGCGGATGGGGAGTGGTCGCCGCCGATCTGTGCGCCGGTTACCGGATCGAGGTTCCGGAGCTGGCCGATGAGATCATCGCGCGGCTGGATCGAATTCTTCCCCCCTATTGGAGCCGGGCCAACCCGGTGGATATCGTCGGGGAGCGAGACCCCCAAATTCCGATGGTGGCCCTGGAGGAACTTCTCAAGTGGGACGGGTGCGATGCGGTCATCAACCTGGGCATCGTCGGCCGGCGCATTCTGGTGCACCGGCTCCTGGCTTCCGTGCGCAGCGTCGATCCTAAAACCCCGGAAAAGCCGCTTCAGGCGGCCGGACAGATGATCGACGATTTCGAAAGACGATATATCGGTCATATCGTCGAGCTGATGGAACGGCATCGAAAGCCGGTCTTCGGCGTCAGCCTCCTGACCGAGGCCCAGGACCGGACCATCGTTCCGGCGGAACACGGGCGGTACAAGGGCCTTTTTTATCCCACGCCGGAGCGCGCCGTAAAAGCGTTTGCCAAAATGGTCGAATATCGCCGCTTTCTATCCCGGCAGCGGCGATGAACAGGCCAACGGCGCCAAGACGCATGTTTTTTTTCGTTGTTGCTCTCCAGGATGTGTGATATTATTACAAATTACGTCAAACAAGGTCACTTTCCGTCGAACCGGCCGTTTCCCGTGCCGTATCTTTTGGCGATGAACCGTTTATCCCTGGACATCCCTATGCCGACGATACTGAGAAATCGATTCGACTTCGACATCGGATATCTGGTCAAGAGCCCCTGCCGTGAGTGCAGCAACAGAGGCGAATTTCCCGGTTGCCTGGAGCTTTGCCCCATCATCGACAATGTCCAGCGGCTGCTGGCCGCCGGCATTTCCTCCTCGCGGAGTCAGTCCAACCTCGAGGACCATACCTTGCACTTCGAGGGCTGTCGAAAGCGATAACCGGCCACGGGCACAATTCGGATGTCTCCGCCCGATGAAAAACAGTAAACGTCCCAGTCCTCCTCCCTACGAGATCCTTCGATCCGGATCCGGCGATATCCGGATCGATCTGAGGGGGAACCTCGACGTGACGACGGCACCTGTCATCAGAAGCGAATTGATCTCCACGGTGCAGGAAACGGGTGGCGGGTCCGTGGTGGCGAATCTGGCCGACGTCAGCCACCTCGACGATTTCGGCGCGCTTCTGCTCTCCGAACTGCGCCAGCAGGTCGAATCAGAGGGGCGGTCTTTTTCCCTGGACCGCGCACCGGAAACCGTGGAGCAGATCCTTTCCCTGGTACACTTCGACGACGAATCGATCTGTCGCCCCTTGCCCCGGAAAGAGCGGACCAACGCGATGGTCCGGCTCGGACGAACTGCCCTCCGCCATGCGTTTAACTCCCGGTACATGGTCTCCTTTCTCGGTTCGACGGTGCTCTCGATCCTCTCGGTGATCGTCCGCCCGCGCTCCCTTCGATGG
>JASFPT010000416.1:0-3008 GCA_050115795.1 Desulfobacterales bacterium | reverse complement strand
TGTTGGTAAGGGCTTCCGAAAAACAGGGAAAGGCTGGCATGCCGCGAGCCGGAAAAGATGCAGTTGCCGCTTTTGTCCGTCCCGGAGTTGAGCAGCAGGATCTGGTCCTGTTCGAGGGCGGCGATGCCGGCGGTCAGCGCCGGGCGCTGGAACAAAATTCGCAGATGGTTCTGAAGGCGATCGAACCCTTCCGGTGAAACGATTGACTCCTGGTCGATCAGGTCGCGGGAAAGGGCCGATATCATCTCCGTCTGGGTGGTGTCGACAGCCCTGAACACCGTCAGCCCCTGGAGGGTGAATCGCTCCGGGGGCAGGATCTCCCGGAGGATTTCAGGGTCGGTCAGGTGATCGAGCACCCGGTCCTTCTCCTCCTTGCTCAGGGTCGGCGGACCGCCGGCAGCGAGGGCCTCCACGAACCGATAGTCCGGATCGATCCGGTAGTGACGCTCCAGGCCGGTCTCCGGATCCTCCACGATCCGCACCAGCGGATAAGAAAGCCGCTGGCGGATGCCGTACAGCGAATCGAGGATAAACAGGTACGCCCGGATGGCCCGGCCCCGATCGAATTGTTCTTCCTCCATGTTCATCCGGCCATGAAGAGAGCCGTCCTCGGCGACGAAGAGACGGCGGAAGGCCTCCGTTGCGTAAACCGGACGCTGGGCGAAGGGGATAAACGCGCCCACCGCCTCGGTCTTCAGAATCGATGGCGAAAACACCTGCGCCAGCAGCCCTGCAGCGGCAGACCGGTGAGCGTCGGTCACCGCCGACTCGTCCACCGGTTCTTTCAGCGTTTCGGCTTCGGCCAGCAGCGAATCAACAGCTTCGCTGCGGCAAGCCCCCTGCGGCCCCATATCGGCCCTGGAAGTACGAACGGCATCAATGAGCGGCCCCAGGCTCATCCGACAGGAGAACGGGTATTCTTTCAATAGGTCTGGCATATCGTCACCCAAGTACGGTTTCGTTCTGTATTCGAATCATAATTCCTCGTTGGCGAAAAGTCCAATGGCTCACGATGGGAAAAAGCCTTTTTCTCGATTGAGGCGATATCGCAATCTACAAGTCGCTGTCTTGCGGCCCTCAGACGCTGACTAGAAAAAGGAAAGGGAGGCGATTTGACGCCGGTTTCGGTTTGTGGTAAAAGCTCAGGTAGTAAACGGGTCCAACCTACCGGGTCGCATTTCCGGCCGCTTCGGTTTCAGTCGCGCATCAAACGCCCGCAGCGCTCCTGACCACTCAGGGCGCCGACCCACGGACGACAAGATAAATCGGTAAATTATCTCTTCGCTTTCGGCAGAAACGACGGTTCCCTCTCGCCGGTGCGGTATACTTGTCGCCATCACCCATGAAGCTTGGATTCATTCAGGTTCGCTCAAAGATTATTCTGCTGCTGGCTGCCGTGTCCCTCATGGTTGCGGCGGCTTCCCGGCTGGAGGCGGCCGAGAGCATTCGGGTCGTTTCCCCGGCACCCCCTCACTTCGCCGGCCAACCGCTTTTGTTTCACATCCAGCTGCGGGAATTTTTTCAGCCGCGCCGGGTCACGGTGTTCTACAGGTCCGTGGGCGTGGCTGTCTTCCGGCAACTGAACCTGGCCAAAGAAAGTGAAATCGATTTTCGCGGGTCGCTGCCCGCCCGACGTTCGGTGCCGCCGGGGATCGAGTATTTCATTTCCGTGGAAGACGGCCAAGGCAGGGTCTACAACCTACCGGCGCTGGATCCGAGGAGACGCCCCTTTCGCATCGACATCCGGCTTGACCGCGATCCGCCGCAGATCGAAAATACCGATCCGAACCGGGGCGAAGAAATACAGACGGTGCGCCCGTCCTTCCAGCTTTCCTTTTCAGACGCCGGCTCGGGCATCGACCCGGCATCGATCCGGCTCGTTTTGGACGGGGTCGATGTGACCGGTCTGGCGTCGTTTCAGGACAACCAGGTAACCTTCAGGCCCGGCATCAATCTGCTGCCGGGGCAGCATGTCCTGACCGTCGAACTGGCTGACGCCGCCGGCAACCGGATGCCGCCCCAAAACATCGCCTTTTCGGTCGCGCCTCCCCCGGAAAAAACCGCCGTTGCCGGACTTGACCGGGCTTCGGCCGAAGTGTTCTGGGATGCCGAAGCCGACTTCGGTCTGTTTCAGCCCCAAAACACCTCCTTTTCCGAATGGCGGCTGCAGTCCAGCGCCAATATCCGTTCCGCGGCGGAAAAAGGAAAACTCAAGAGCACGCTGGACGCCAGTGTCTGGTACTTCGACGAAGAAAAAAATGAAACCAGCGAAAATTGGAACCTCAACAATTTTGCCGCCGCCTTCGATTACGACGACCGCTATCGGCTCGATCTGGGGGATGTCACCGTCGATGGAACCGAGATCCTGGGCCGGACGCTTGCCCGCCGAGGCGGCCGGCTCGGGATCGATGTGGACGGCACCGAAGCCCAGCTGTTCATGGTCCGGAGCAACGCGGTGACCGGGTTCGATCACATTCTCGGCGGCGGGGACCAGAATCAGCAGATCTGGGGCGGATCCCTGTCGAGAAATGTCCTCTCCGGCCGTCGCCTCGTGCTCAAGGCAAGCTATATGACCGGCAAGAACGAAGAGCCCGACGATTACAACGCCAGCACCCAGCAGCCCGGCACGGCGGGGGACATCTTCAGCCTCTCTTTTTCCAGCCGCATTCTCGGCGAATCGCTCCAGGTCGAGGGAGAATACGCCGGCAGCCGCTTCGACGCCGACATCTCCGATGGAGTCGGAAAGGAGCCAGACCACGCTCTGCGGGCCAGGGCCTTCGGCCGTCTTACCCGGAGCGACTGGGAACTCGGCTACCGGTATTTCGGCCCCGAATTTGCCAGCATCGCCAATCCCACCGGCACCCGGGACCGGGAGGAGGTCAACTTCGGCGGCGGGATCCGGTTCGACGAATCGAGCCTGCGGGCGACGCTCCTGCACGGCCGGGACAACGTGAAAAAAGACCCGCTGCTGCCGGTGATCCACAACACCACCGGGTCGCTCAACTACA
>JASFPT010000415.1:0-3029 GCA_050115795.1 Desulfobacterales bacterium | reverse complement strand
AGCTGGAATCCGCCTTCGACGCCGAGGCCGGCGGCTTCGGCGGCGCCCCCAAGTTTCCGACGCCCCACCGGCTTTCCTTTCTTCTTCTCCACGGTCACCGAGCCGGCAACGGCCGGGCGCTGGAGATGGTCGACCAGACCCTTTCGGCCATGCGCTTGGGCGGCATCTGGGACCACGTCGGCTTCGGTTTTCACCGCTACGCCACCGACCAGCGGTGGTTTTTGCCGCACTTTGAAAAGATGCTCTACGACCAGGCCCTGCTGGCCGGCGTCTACCTGGAGGCCGGACAGATCACCGGCCGGCGGCTTTTTCTCCAGACGGCCGAGGAAATCTTCGACTACGTCGGCCGGGACATGACCGCTCCTGAAGGCGGCTTTTATGCCGCCGAAGACGCCGACAGCGAAGGCGAAGAAGGCCGGTTCTACGTGTGGACCCGGGATCAGTTCCGCGCCGCCGTTGCAGACGACGAACTGGCGCGGCGCTGGGAACCGATCCTGGGCATTGCGGTCGGGGGCAACTTCGCCGAAGAGGCCACCGGCCGCCAAACCGGCGCCAACATCCTTTCCATGGCCCGGCCGCTTTCCGACTGGGCCGAAACGCTGGGCCGCACCGAAAGCGAGCTGGCCGGTGAGTGGTCCATTGTCCGGGAAAAACTGCTGCAAGCGCGTGCGGGGCGGGTGCGCCCGCTGCGGGACGAAAAGATTCTCACCGACTGGAACGGGCTGATGATCGCGGCGCTGGCCTCCGGCAGCCGCATTCTGCAAAAGCCGGAATACGGGCACGCGGCCCGCCGGGCGGCCGGATTCGTCCTGGAAAAAATGCGCGGCGCCGACGGCCGACTTCTCCACCGCTACGGCGGAGGCGAGGCCGGTATCGACGCCATGGCAGACGACTATGCCTTTTTCATCGGCGGCCTGCTGGCCCTGTACCGGACCTCCTTCGACCCGGCGCACCTGGCGGCGGCCTCGTCCTTGCAGCAACAGATGGTAGACGATTTCTGGGACGATGCCCAGGGCGGTTTCTTTTTGAGCGCATCCGGCGCGGCCGACCTGCCGGTGCGCCCCAAGGAACTTTACGACGGGGCGCATCCATCGGCCAACGCCGTGGCGCTGGAAAACCTCGTCGCCCTTTTTCGGCTGACCGGCGACCCCCGTTGGGAAGCACGGGCCGAGCAGCTCGCCGCCGCCGTGTCCGGCACGGTCCGGCGTCAGCCCACCGCCTTTACCCGGCTGCTGATCGGTCTGGACGCGATGCTCCGGCCCGGAAAAGAGATCCTCGTTGCCGGCGAGCCGGACCGTTCCGACACCCGGGCCATGCTCGAGGCCGTCAACGCCCGGTACCTGCCGGCCTCGGCGGCGGTCCTCAAAAGCGCCGGCAACGCCGCGCGGCTTGCGGAACTGGCGCCCTACACGCGCGGCATGGAACCGATCGACGGGCGCGCCGCCGCCTATATCTGCTCGAACCGAAGCTGCGACCGGCCCGAGGTCGACCCGAAAACGGTCTTTGCCCGGCTCCACGGGACCGAACCTCACGGCCGGCGTTCACGGTCTTGAGGTTCGACGGAAAATCCACTATAGATTATCGGTGAGCGGTTTCATCTGCCGATTCGGCCTGAATGAAGGGAGTTCGACGTGCTGAAGCTGACGACGGCCGACTTGCGAAACCTTCCCGCCGACACCCTGGCGGTTCCCGTCTGCGAAGACGATCCGATTCACACCCAAGGGCCGGTGGCCACGCTGGTCCGGCGGGCGCGCAAATACGAAGAGTTTGCCGGAAAGGCCGGCGAACGGCTCGCGCTGTACGACCCCCCCCGGGCCGGCGTGCGGCGGGTCTTGTTCTTCGGCATCGGCCCGGTCAGGGACCTGACCGCCGAATCCTTCCGCAGCATGGCCGGCAAAGCCGTCAAGGCGGCCATCTCCCGCAAACGGCAGGGGCTGTGCCTGGCGGTGCCCTCGGCAAAAAAGACCGGGCTTGCCGCCGAACCCCTAATAACGGCCCTCATGGAAGGCGCCTGCCTGGCCAACCACCTCTACGATCGATTCGTCAGCGAACCGAAAAAATCTCCCCTGGCCACGATCCACTTTCGGGTTCCGCCGCGCGATGCCAAGCGGTTTTCCGCCCTGGCCGAAACGGTGCAAACCGTCTGTGAAAGCACCTGCCTGGCCAGAGAGTGGGTCTCGGACCCGTCCAACGAAAAGACCCCGCGCCAGCTTGCGGCCGCCGTTCGGAAAAAGGCCGAGTCGGCGGGGCTTCGCGTCCAGGTCATGACCGAAGACGCCCTGAAAAAAAAGAAGATGGGCGCCCTTTTGGCAGTGGCCGCCGGAAGCGAAAACCGTCCGGCACTGGTTCTTCTCGACTACCGCCCCCGAAAAGCCGACCGGACGGTGGCCCTGGTCGGAAAGGGGGTCACCTTCGACACGGGGGGATACAACCTGAAGCCGTCCAACTCCCTGGACGGCATGAAGGCCGACATGGCCGGCGCCGCCGCCGTGGCGGCCGTCATGATTGCCGTGGCCAGGCTCAAACCGCGCCTGCGGGTGATCGCCGCCCTTCCGATGGTGGAAAACATGGTTTCCGGATCTGCGGCCCGGCCGGGCGACATCGTCCGCGCATACAACGGAAAAACCGTCGAAATCGGCAACACCGATGCCGAGGGCCGGCTCATTTTAGCCGACGCCATGGCCTACATGTGCGACCGCTACCGGCCGGACATGCTCATCGACCTGGCGACCCTGACGGGTGCGTGCCTGGTGGCGCTGGGCGAAAAAATCGCCGGGGTCTTTACCCGCGACGAAAAGCTCGCCGAAGCCGTCATCGCCGCCGGCAAGGCCACCCACGAGCGGTGCTGGCGACTGCCGCTGCCCGAAGACTACAAGGAAATGCTCAAGAGCAAATTTGCCGACATTCGCAACATCGGCGCCAACCGCTGGGGCGGCGCCATCGCCGCTGCCCTTTTTCTGTCCGAATTCGTCGGCGACACCCGTTGGGCCCACATCGACATCGCCGGTCCGGCCTACGTGAAAAAGGCG
>JASFPT010000414.1:0-3032 GCA_050115795.1 Desulfobacterales bacterium | reverse complement strand
TTTGTAACCGAAGGCGCTCCGGAAGCATTTGAAAAAAGCGTCGAAAGCCGGGTAAAGATCGTCTCTTCGGTCAGGCTCCGGGGCGCCCGCATCGGGTCGATCCGCCGGGATGCGAAAAGCGGCCTGTTTCACGCACTGGCCGTGCTCGACCGCCGACAGGCGGCCCGGGAATGGTCCGACCAACTGGTCATGATCGACACCCGGATGAACGCCGAAATGGCGGCCCTTTCCGGTCTTTCCGGGCGGCTGGTCCGCATGGGTGCGCTGAACCGGATCTTGGCGGCGGCGCTCGAAAAGGCCGCGCTGCGCAGCCGGCTCCGGGTGATCGGAATGCCGGCGGCTGCCGCCGAGGATCCCGACCTTCAGCCGATCGCCGACGAAGCGGCAGCCCTCCGGTCGGCGGCGGAATTCTTCGTGGACATCGCCGGGGATCGGGCGGCAGCCGTTGCCGCCCGTATCGAGCAGGCCCTGGGTGCCGAAGGGCTTGCCGTTGCCCGGGAGCCGGCGCAGGCGGCCGGCGCCGTCAACGGCAGCGTCGAAACCGTCGGCCTCGATCTGGGCAACAGGGACGTCCACTTTGTCCGCATGACGCTTCGGATGACGGTTGTCGACGTCGACACCGGTACCCAGGTTGCGGCGATATCCGAAGACGTTCGAAAAGGGCACGTGGACGAAAAAGAAGCCGTCCGAATGGCGGCGGAGGCCCTCTCGGACCGGGCCGCCGAACGTCTTCTGGCCGTGCTCGGGCTGGTGGGGGTTTCGCAGGCGGACCGGAGCCCGCAGCGGCGGCCTCGAAACCACTTTTATGAAAAGGAGGCGCAATGAAGCATCAACGCCTGGCCTGGATCGTTGCCCTGTCCCTTTGCGGCATCCTGGCGGCGGGCTGCAGCCCGGCCGCCAAGAAAATCGACAACGAGGCGCTCAAAGAAGAATTTGAAAACGCCCCGGAGTGGGTGCTCACCGGTCATTTAAAAGAGACCACCTCCGCGGTCGGATCGGCCAAAATCGGCAAGGGCGGCCTCCAGTTCGCCCGGACCGAGGCCCTTGCCACCGGGCGGGACGAATTGGCCCGCCAAGTGTCGGTCAAGGTGGAGACCCTGGTCAACAACTTCGCCCAGCAGACCGGCATCGGAGACGACCAGATGCTGGATGCCTTTTCCAAACAGGTTTCCCGGCAGATCACCGACGAGACGCTGGCCGGCTCCCGGCAGCAGGACATCTGGATATCGCCCAGCGCCGACGTCTATGTCTTGGTGGTCATGGACAACGAGCAGATCAAGACGGCCGTCCGGCGGCAGATGGTTTCCAGCTACCGCCAGGACGATGCCCGTTGGCAGGAATTCAAGGCGAAGAATGGGGCCGAAGAGCTCGATCGGGAGCTGGAGCGCGCCTTCGGAAGATGAAGCCGCCGCCGGCGCATTCGCTGTCGGCAGCAAAAAGCCGGTTGGACGGCGGCACCCGGCCAACCGCGCCGGTCTACGGGGTGGACCGCAGGGCGATGCATTTGACTTCCACCGCCGCTCCCTTCGGAAGGGCCGCCACGCCGATTGCGGCCCGCGCCGGTTTATGGGCGTCGAAATAATCGGCATAGATGGCGTTGAACTCGGCAAAAGTGGACATGTCGGTGAGAAACACCTCTACGGCGGTCACGTCCGCCAACGTCCCGCCGCCGGCCTCGACCACCGCCTTGAGGTTGTCCAGGGCCTGGCGCGCCTGGGAGGCGAGGTCTTCGCCGACCAGCTCACCGGTCTGGGGGTTCATACCGAGCTGGCCGCTGACAAACAGCCAGGGGCCGGCGGCAATGCCCTGGCTGTAAGGGCCGATGGCCGAGGGCGCTTTGTCGGTGCTGACGGTGCTTCTTTCCACGGGACACCTCCTGGTACTGGATCGATTTCGGTTTCTATCGGTTCGGGTCGGCGATGTTGGGTCAGCAGGTCAGGTGAAAGCAGGCCCCCGTCTTGCGGCGGCCGCAGTGCCGGTTGAAGATTTCGGCGGCTTCGCTGTTGGCGGCGGCGAAAAATTCGATCCCCTGTCGGGCGAGGGCGCCGGCCATGCCGGAATCCGGCACCATCCTGGCCGACACGCCGCATCCGGCGACGATCACTTCCGGTTCGGCGGCCGCCAGGGGCGCGATATCGGCCATCGAAAGCCGATGGCCGGCGCGGCGGCGCCACGCGTCGGCCACCCGCCCGTCCGGAAAGAAAAGAATGTCGGAGGTGTATGTCTTTCCGTCGATGGTAATGGATCCGAAAGAGACGGCTTCGATCATCGCGGGGCCTCCCGGTTCCGGAGATTCGACGCCGTACGGCATCGTTCGGATCATAACACCTGGCCTGTGGATTGAAAGGAAAAATCGACATTTCCCCGGAGCGGTGATCGACGCTGGCGCCGCTCCACGTCAGAAGTCGTACAGAATCTCCCAGTGCTGTTCGAACCTCGGCGCACCGGCGTGAAACGTCGCCTCCCGGGTTTTTCCGGTGCCGGGACCGCCGCCGCCGTTTCCCGCCCAGAGTCGGAGACGGATGGCCGGAAGCGGCTCCCGGTCCTGACCCTCGGCCGGCAGCCACAGCTCCTGTTCCTCGATGACTTTCCATACAATGCCGGAGTCCGTGGCCCGGATCCGTTCACCGACGCGTGGTAGTCCCTGGCGCCGGCGAAGATCCTTGAACCGGTAGACAGAGCGGCCGCCCCGGTCGAGGACCCGTTCTCCCAAAAAGGTGATGCCCACCGCACCCAGCGGGGCGGTGATCAGGATCGACAGCACGGCCACGGCCAGGATCACCTCTCCGGAACCGATCCCGACCGCCAGGGGCACCGCGCCGATGGCCGCCTGGACCGTGGCCTTTGGGATGTAGGCCACCACGCAAAAAAGCCGCTCTTCGCCGGTCAGCACTGTTCCCGTCAGCGACAGATAGGTGCCGACGCTTCGGAAGAGCAGGCCGATGATGACGACCGCCGCACCGGCCAGCCCCGCATCGAAGGCCACGTGAATGTTGACCTGGGCACCGACCAGCACGAACAGCAGCAATTCG
>JASFPT010000413.1:0-3033 GCA_050115795.1 Desulfobacterales bacterium | reverse complement strand
AGTTGCCCGGATTGCCGTCGCCGTCCTTTTTTCAGCCGCCCTTTTGTCGGGGTGCGCTTCTGTCAGCGTCGAACGGGTGGGCGTCGATGAGACCATCGACTTCAGCGGCCAGTGGAACGACACCGACTCACGGCTGGTGTCCGAGGAGATGATAGCAGACGTTTTGAGCCGGCCGTGGGTCCAGCAGTTCAGATCCAAGAACCAGGGCAAGGCGCCGGTGGTCATCGTCGGGTCGGTTCGAAACCGCAGCGACGAGCACATCAACACCCGTACCTTCGTCAAGGATTTGGAGCGGGCACTGATCAACTCCGGAGAGGTCGATTTCGTGGCTTCGGCCGATGAGCGGGGAGAGCTGCGGGAAGAGCGGGTCGACCAGGCCGCCCATTCCTCCGAGGAGACCGCCAAAGAGGAGGGCCAGGAGATCGGGGCCGATTTCATGCTGCAGGGCTCCATCAATACGATCGTCGACCGGGTCGAGGGCAAAGAGGTGAAATTCTATCAGGTGAACCTGGAGCTCATCGACATCGAAAGCAATCGAAAGGTCTGGATCGGTGAAAAGAAGATCAAGAAAGTGGTCGAGCAGAGCCGGTTCAGCCCCTGATCCGATCCGGTCGCCCGATCGGTCAGCCCATGCGTAAGATCGCCTTCCTTCTCGTGTTCGCGGCGCTGTTCTCCGGCTGCGCCTCCGGAGGGGCCCGCCACCAGATCGAGCATCTGATTGGATCGGGGGATTGTAAAGCGGCCCTGCGGGTCATGGAAGAGAGCCGGGAAGACTACGGCAGCAACGGCAGGCTCCTTTTCCTGCTCGACTCGGCCATGGTCCACATGCAGTGCGGCCGTTACGAATCCGCCCAGTCGTTTTTCCGCGAGGCCGAGCGGACGGCAGACCGCCTCTGGACCGAAAGCATCAGCCAGAATGCAGCATCACTGCTCGTCAACGACTACATGAGGGCCTACCCCGGCGAGGACTTTGAACGAGCGATGATCCACCTGATGTCGGCCATCGGTTATCTTCAGATGGATGAACCGGAGGAAGCCCTGGTGGAGGCGCGTCGCCTCGACACTTTGCTCAACGTCTACAACACGAAATACGTCGAAAAAAACGTCTACAAGGAAGACGCGTTCGGTCGATATCTGTCCGGCCTGCTTCGTGAAGACGACAATGCTCCGGATGATGCCTTTATCGACTACCTCCTGGCCGCGCGCGCCTACGACGAGTATGAAAAAGCTTACGGCACCCGACGGCCCCGATTCCTGGAAGAGGACCTTTCTCGGCTCGGCAAGGCGGTGGGCCGGACCGCGGACGTCGAGCAGGTCCTCGGCGCAGTCGGCGCGGATCCTCCCCTGGCGTCCCTGGAGCTGAAGGGAAAAGGGAAGGTGGTTTACATCCAGTTCAGCGGCGAAGCCCCGGAAAAAGTACAGGACACGGTCCTGGTTCCCACGGGGAGGGGGCCCATCTCTCTGGCGTTTCCGAAGATGATCGTTCGACCGCCCGCCTGTGCGGACGGGCGCCTGTCCCTCCGGTCCGGGGACGTCGCTTTGGAGATGGATACGGAATTGGTCGAGGACGTCAACCAGATTGCCGTCAAGAACCTGGACGATCGCAAAGGACGGATCATCGGCCGCACCCTGCTGCGGGCGGCCGCCAAACAGATCGCCATCGAGGGCGCCGCGACCCAGGGCGATGACGAAACCGCAGAGACGATCCGGTTGATCCTCAACATGCTCAACCTTTTTGTGGAGCGAGCCGACACCCGGAGTTGGAAGACGCTGCCCGGGGAGATCCACATGGCCCGGGGGTATCTTCCGGCCGGCCGATACGACGTGACGCTCTCCCGGTGCGGTGAAGATACGGTGTTGGTCCGGTCGCTCCGGGTGGCGGCCGGAAAGACGCAGTACCTCTTTTACGACACCCGTTACGGCGCCGCGAGCCTGCGCCCAAAAGGAGAAAAGCGATGAAATATCGGGGCCTGGCCCTTGTCGCCCTCTTTTTTCTGCTCTTCGGCTGTGCTTCATCGCCGGAAAGCGTTCCTGAGACCCCGGAGGCCGCCTTCGATCCGGGGCGCTACCTGACCGCCGAAGGTTTCGGCGCCACCGAAGCCGAAGCGCGCCGGGAGGCGCTCGGGGCCCTTGCGGCGGTCTTTGAATCCCGGGTCTATTCGGAAACCGCCTCCTCGGCCGCTTCGTTTATCACCGACAGCGCGCCGGAGGCGTTTGAAAAAAACGTGGAAACCAAGCTTCGGGTCGAGTCGTCGGTCCGGCTCAAGGGCGCCCGGATCGGATCGATCCAGCGCGATGAAAAAACCGGTCTGTATCGTGCCTTGGCCATTCTCGACCGCAACCAGGCGGCCCGGGAATGGCAGGAGCAGATGGCGATGGTCGACACCCGGTTGCAGGCCGAACGAGAGGCCCTGCCCGACCGCACCGGTCGGCTGATTCGGATGGGCGCCCTCAACCGGATTCTGGAGGCGGCCCTTGAGAAGGCCGCCTTGCGCAGCCGGCTGCGGGTTGTCGGCAGGGCGGCAGTCGACGCAGAGTCGTTCGATCTTCAGCCGATCGCCAACGAAGCCGCCGCCCTCCGGTCCGCCTCGTCGTTCTGGGTCAACGTGGAAGGGGAACATGCCGATATCGTCTCGAACCGGATCGAAAAGATGCTCGGCGACCAGGGCATCGGCGTTGTCCGGGAGCCGGACCGGGCGGCGGGGACCGTGGCCGGCGCGATCGGCTTCACCCGCCTCGACCTGGGCAACCGGAAGGTGCACTTCGTCCGAGCGGTCCTTCGGCTGGCGGTGATCGATGTGGATACCGGCACTCAAGTGGCGTCGATATCCGAAGACCTCCGCAAAGGGCACGTGGATGAAACAGAGGCGATGCGAATGGCGGCGGAGTCCGTCTCGGAGCGCGCCGCCGAAGCGCTTCTTGCGGCCTTGGGGCTGTCGGGATTCTTTCAACCGGGGCTTTCCGGATAACATAGGAAAAAGCTGACCACAGAACGCAGGGGTCGTCGGAATTCCGCAGGTTGTTTTGACAAAC
>JASFPT010000412.1:0-3042 GCA_050115795.1 Desulfobacterales bacterium | reverse complement strand
TCTTTGACCGCGTACATGCAGCAGACCGAGGAGCAGTAGCCGTTTGCCGTTCGGTTGACGTCCCGGGAGCCGACGCACTGGATCCAGGCGATTTTCCGCGGTTTTGCACCGTCGCCGGGCCGTTTCATGTGCCCCATGGTCGGACCCGAGGCGGAAAGGATCCGTTCGAATTCGAGGCTGGTGACCACGTTCGGGTTCTGCCCGTACAGGTAAAAGGGGGAAAGCGGGGACGGGTCGTAGGGCTCGCAGCCCGGGCAGAGTACCACCGAGCCGACGGCAACCTCCCGCGCTTCGGGCCGCTGGTCGTGGGCCACCGCCTGGGCCAGGCAGGCGGACACGCACCGGTAGCATTCGCTGCAGACCCCGCAGGCCAGGCACCGCCGGGCTTCGGCGGCCGCGGTCTCGGGCGAAAACCCGAGCTGCACCTCTTCAAAATCCGACTTCCGGTCGGTCGCCGGGCGCTCCGGCATCTGTGCCCGCTCTGCCCGGTCCACGCTTTCGACCGGAACGTCTTCGACCCCTTCCCAGGGTCGGCCCCGGCCGTCGGCCAGCGGCTCGTTTCGCAGGAACCGGTCGATGGAGACGGCCGCCTCCTTTCCGGCGGCCACCGCTTCGACCACGGTGGCCGGCCCGGTGACCGCATCGCCGCCGGCGAAGATGTCCGGGTCCCGGGTCTGGAGCGTCACCGGCTCCACGTCCATGGTCCCCCAGTCGCTGAGGGTGCACGCGCATTCGTCGGTCAGGCACGCCCAGTCCGACTCTTGGCCGATGGCCGGCACAAGGGCGTCGATTTCGATGACAAACTCGCTTCCGGTCACCGGCTCCGGCCGGCGCCGGCCGCTCGAGTCCGGTTCGCCGAGGACCATCTGAATGCATTCGATGCCGGTCACCTTTCCGTTTTCGGCAATGACCCGCACCGGTTGGGTCAAGGTGTGGATGTCGACCCCCTCCGCCCGGCATTCGGCGATCTCTTCTTCGCTTGCCGGCATCTCCGCCTCGCTTCGCCGGTAGATGACAAACGGCTCTTTGCTGCCGGTGCGAAGCGCGGTCCGGACTGCGTCCATGGCCACGTTGCCGCCGCCGATCACCGCCACCCGGTCTCCCAGGAAGACCGTTTTGCCGAGGTTGACGTCGCGGAGGAAATCCACGCCCGGATAGACGCCGGACAGGTCTTCGCCTTCGATCCCCATCGCCTTGCACTCGTGGGAGCCGATGCCCAGGAAAAAGGCCTTGTATCCCTGATCGCGGAGCCGGCCGACGGTGACATCGGTCCCGATGTCGACGCCGGTTTGAAATTCCACGCCGAGCCGACGGATCACATCGATCTCTGCGTCGATCACCTCCCGGGGAAGCCGGTAGGCCGGAATGCCCACGCTGAGCATCCCGCCCAGCACCGGGTACTTTTCAAACACCGTCACCCGGTAGCCCTCGATGGCCAGAAAGTAGGCGCAGGTCAGTCCCGCCGGGCCGGAGCCGATAACGGCCACCTTCTCCTCCCGGTCGGCCTTTTTCTCCGGCACGTAAGGGGCGTCTGCGGCCATGTCCAGGTCGGCCAGGTACCGGTGCAGGTGCTGGATCGAAAGCGGGCCCTCCAGTTCGCTTCGGGTGCAGGCTGCCTCGCAGGGGTGGTGGCAGACGCGGCCGCAAACGCCGGGGAAAGGGTGCTCCTGCTTGAACAATTTGAGCGCCTCATCGGGTTTTCCGTCGTTGATCAGGGCGATGAAGCCCTGCACGCTGACGTGGGCCGGACAGGTGGCACGGCACGGGGCCGTGCCGCGCTTGGTGACGGAAAAGGCACCGGGAATCGCCTGGGGGTATCGCTTGAAGATCGCCTTCCGGGTGCTGAGCCCCTCGTTGTACTCGTCCTCGACCTGGATCGGGCACACCTTCACGCACTCGCCGCAGCTGGTGCACTTGTCCATGTCCACGTACCGGGGCTGGCGCTGGAGTCGGGCCGTAAAATGGCCAGGGTCCCCGTCCAGGGAAAGCAGTTCGGTTTGGGTCAAAAGCTCGATGTTCAGGTGCCGGCCGACCTCGACCAGTTTCGGTGAGATGATTCACATGGCGCAGTCGTTGGTTGGAAAGGTCTTGTCGAGCTGGGCCATGAGCCCGCCGATGGCTGAAGACCGCTCCACCAGGTACACGTAGTAGCCGGCGTTGGCCAGATCCAGGGCCGACTGCATCCCGGCGATCCCGCCGCCGAGCACCAGCACCGCCCCTTCCGGGGCGCCGTTTCCGCTGTGGGCATTGCGTTGTTGAGATGGTTTCATCCGTCACACCCCTTCCAGCATGTCACCGATTTTATGTTCCCAGCCGATGGTCGACAGCAGAACCCCGGAAAAGCCTTCGGACCTGAAGGCGGCGATCGTTTCACGCGAGATCCGGACGCATTCGCGGACCTTGTCCGGCGCCTGCTGAAGTCGGTCGACCAGGGCTTCGGGCACCTGCACATGGGCCACGTTGCGGGCCATGTACCGGGCCATGCCCAGGGACTTGAGCAGGAGCACGGTCGGGATGATGTGCACCTTGTCCCGGTCGATCCGCTTGAGCACCGGGGCGATCGGCTCCAGGGAAAACAGCGGCGGGGTGACGAAAAACCGGACCCCGGCGTCGATCATCTTTTTCATCTCCTCGGCCTCCACCTCCGGAGATATGTCCGGTGCACCGGCGTTGACCGCTGCGCCCACCAGAAAATCGGGCGCCCCGGCAAGTTCGATGCCGGCCATGTCCCGGCCGCCCTGCAGTTTGGCCAGCGCCGCCAGCAGTCCCAGCAGGTCGATGTCGTACACCGACCGCGCCTGGTGGTGGTCGCCGTAGCCCGGCTCCTGCCCGGTAACGGCCATGACGGTGGTGATCCCGCAGGCGCAGGCCGCCAGCAGGTCGGCCTGCAGCGCGATCCGGTTCCGGTCGCGGCAGCAGACCTGCATCACGGTCTCCACGCCCTTGGACTGGAGCACCATGGCCCCACCCAGCGAACTCATGCGCATGACCGCGTTGCTCATCTCCGGCACGAGGAATGCGTCCACCTTGCCCTTGACCTTC
>JASFPT010000411.1:0-3092 GCA_050115795.1 Desulfobacterales bacterium | reverse complement strand
TCCGAATGTTTGCCAGAGAAGGGGTGCTGCCCAACCGGCCGGCGTCGGTGGTTCGCCGGGTGAGACAATCCCTGGAGGGCCGGGGGGTTTCGATCCAAGAGAAGGTGTCGGTGCAGCGGGTGGAAGTCGGCCGCCTGTGGACCGATGCGGGCGAAGAGCAGCGGGCGGATCTGATTTTCATCGCCACGGGCGTAAGACCGCCCCGTCTGATCGCAGCTTCGGGGCTGCCGACCGGAAAAGACGGCGGGCTCCTGGTCAACACCTATTTGCAAAGCCCTGCTCACCCGGAGGTGTTCGGCGGAGGGGACTGCATCTCTTTTGCCGGCGGGCCGCTCGACAAGGTGGGGGTCTACGCCGTGCGGCAAAATCCCGTGCTGCTGGACAATCTCCAGGCCGCCCTGTTGGGGGGTGCCATGCGCCCGTTCGATCCCGGCGGCGGCTACCTGCTGATCTACAATATGGGGGACGGCACCGGCGTATTTCACAAGGGCCCCATCGTGTTTTCCGGCCGAATGGCCTACCGGATCAAGGATTTTGTCGATCGCCGCTTCGTGCGCCGTTTCCAGAATCCGGCCGGCCGGTAGGCCCCCGAAAGAGAGTCAAAACGCACCAAAGCCGTGGATTCGAAACCCGAAGCACGCATGCCGACATTCGGATTTCGTGCTGAACCGTTTTTTGCCTGAAGGAGAACCGCCCCCGGTCCTCGGCAACAGGCGCGGGCAGGGTTCAGTGCACGGCTAAATGTTGCCGCTCCTGCCGTCGTCGCAGGCGTCTTCGGGTTCGCCCGGTCGCTGGTGCTCGGCCCATTCCGGAGCGCGGACACAGACGTCGAGGCCGGCATCCACAAATTTGGCGCCGGCCTTGATCATGTCCACCAGCGCCTTTCTTCCACCTTCCGCCGTCACCGGACGGGTTGCCTCCTCCAGAAGCAGCACCTCGAAACCCTCCCTGCGGGCGTCGATCACGGTGGCCAGGACGCAGACATCCTGCGCCAGGCCCGCGACCACGAGCCGGGTCACCCCGTCCTGTTTCAACCGAACGGCCAAACCGGTCTGATCGAAAGCCGAGTTCTGGTCCTGGTCGAAACGAACGCCTTTGGTCACCACCACCGCATCGTCGGGAAGCGACAGTGATGCGGAAAACGCTGCGCCCTCGGTGTCCTGGAGGCAGTGCGGGGGCCACTTGCCGCCCTGCTCCTGGAAGCTGATGTGTCCCGCCGGGTGCCAGTCCCTGGAGGCAAATACCGGGACACCGGCATTTCGGGCCTTTTCCACGTACCGGTTGATCACGGGGATCACCTCGTCTCCCTTGTCGATGGGCAATGCACCGCCCGGGAGAAAATCGTTTTGCACATCGACGATCACCAGCGCATCGCCTTTCTGGAAAGAGAATCTTTCCGAAGTCATGATCTCGTCACCTCCTTGTCGCTCCCCGCCGGGGAGCGGTTGTCGTTTGTAGGTTTTGGGATGTGGGTTGTGGGTGTTAGTTTCCGTTCATGCGGGAAATCCAGGATTCCAGGGTCCGGGGGGATGCCAGGGAGCTTGCGTGCGGTTTCCAGGCGCACAGGGCGCTGACGTCCACCCCCTCCTGAATGATGGAAACGGGACGATCCGAGGAGACCACCACGACCAGGATATTGGCCCGCTCGGCGGTGAACCGCAGGGCCGAATTGAAGCGTGCGCCCCGTGAGCGGTCCTCTCCGGCATAGGATCGGCCGTCGAGAAGGCAGGCAAAGCCGTGGAGCTTCAGGTCCTGGCCCACGTGCAGCGCTCCGTCCACCTTGGCCATGGCCTGGGCCAGCTCGAGGTTTTCGGGCCGCTGCAGGTCAAGGGGTTCGGCCAGGGTCTGGCCCGACAGCTGGATCGGCTCCGGGTTGAGATCGAGAACGATGGTGCAGCCGAACCGGTTGATTTCGGCGTGGTGAACCAGCGAAGAGACAATCTTGAACAGCTCGCTGCCTTCGTTGGGATCGAGGTCGGCCTCGAGCAGGGCCTCTTCCACCTGCACGAGCTTGGCCCGATAGGTGGTCGACCGGAAGCTGCCGTCTGAAAAACTGCAAATCCGTTCTTCGTGGACTTTCAAAAAGCCGTATCTGCCGAAAAACTCCGCGGCAAGACAGAACGCCGATGGGGAGCCGGAAGCCACACCGAGGATCGCCTGGCCGTCGGAGACCAGTTTTCGTTCCGAGCCTTCCACGGTCAGCAGCAGCTTGCGCACGTGTTTGTAGTTTTCGAGCCGGGGCTGCTCCAGGGGCGGAAAACGGGCGATCCAGCAAAGCCGGTCCAGGGCCTTCGGCTCCACAAAAAGAAGTTCACCCCAGGGGTGCTGGCCCTCTTCGGGGGTTCGGGAGATACCGAGCACCGCCTCCAGGATTGGAAAAATTCTCAGTTCGGTGTCCCAGCCCAGCTCCACGTTCATCACGTCGATCAGGTAGTCCCGAACGGCGTGGGTGGCGTATTCGCTCAGAAAGCTGCCGGAGATTCCCGTGTAGAGTTCTTCGCCGTTGGCCACATCGTGGGAGAAACGCCATGCCGCGTGTTCCAGCCACCGCTCGGTGATGTGGGTGCAGCACATGTCCGGATGGTGTTCGGTGAACCACATCTGGTAGAAAACCGGTCCGCTGCGCCCTCCGAAGGAGATCAGCCCCGCCAGCCCGAGGTTCTGGAGCGGGCGCATGTGCCCGAACTTCCGTTTGTTCCCCTCGCTGACGCGGTAGCTGCGCCAGTCTTCCGTGTCGAGGAACAGCTCTTTGAATTTGGGCTCATGGCCATGGAGCAGGTTCTGGGGATCGCAGATCTTCATCGGCTCGTCTGGATCGAGGGCGTAGATCAGGGCGGCCCGGCTCGGACCCGAAAAACGGCAAAGGCCGTCCCTGAGGCCGTCGATGGTCTCGCCGATGCACTTGCAGATGAAGTACGATTCGATCGATGACAGGCAGGCGTCTTTCATGTCCGGCGTCTTTCCCACGGCAGGTTCTGCGGGTTTTCTTTCCCATCGACTCCTGTTATACATCGATACCACAGCCGGGCGCAGGGGACAACCGCGGCGCAGGGCTGCAAAAGGCCGTCTAGATGTTTTGACCCGGAACCCAC
>JASFPT010000410.1:0-3097 GCA_050115795.1 Desulfobacterales bacterium | reverse complement strand
CATTATCCGGGCCAGTGACGGGGAGTATGTTGGAAAGGCGAATTACTACTAGCCAGAAATACATGAAACCGTAGGCGATGCAATGCGATACCAAGAAGGATTGAGGCGGCAGGTGGGTGCGGCAGGGCCGTTTTTTTGGGTATGGGTCCTGCTTGCCGCCCTGCTGGCGGGCTGCGGCGTTTCCGAAGAGGATAAAATTCCGCCCGAAATTTACGGGCACTGGGTTACCAATGCCAAGGGATATGAAGATTGCGCAATGGACATCACCGAGTCGACCATCAGTTTTTACACGACCATGGGCACCACCGATGTCAACTTCATCGACAAGATCGTGCGGACCGAGAAAGAAAAGAAGATCGTCTATGACATCCACTACGTAAACAGCGAAGGGAGCGAATTTATCCTTTCGGTTTCGATCCTGGAGGGCGGGAAGAAATCGAGGCTGCAGTTTCACAACCAGAAATACCTGACCTGGAACAAAGTGGAATGGCTGAAATAGGGGATGAAATGCCATGAGGCTGGAAGTCAAATCATTCCGCACCCGGGTGGCTCGGCGGATCTTTGTCCTGTTCGTCCTGTGCGCCATGCTCCCGGTGACGACCCTGGCGGTGGTTTCCTATTTCCACGTTCGGAGCCAACTCATCAGCCAGAGTGAAGACCGCCTTCGGGAGGAAGCCAAGGCGGTGTCGGTTTCGGTCTACGAGCGGCTCTTGTTCCTTCGCGCGGAGATGCGCACCACGGCGACCCTCCTTCAGGCCAGCCGACCCCAGGACGCGTCCGGCGTGTGGCCGAGCCGGGAGAGTGAAAGCGGAACCCATCTGCGGGGTCTCGTCTGGCTTCGCGGCGGGCATTTTCAGCCGCTCTTCGGCGCGGTAGCAAAGGTTCCAACATTTTCCGAGGGCCAGCGGCATCACCTGCAAAAGGGTCAGGTGCTTTTGGTCGTGGACGCGCCGCAGCGGAACGTTGAAAGGATGTTGCTGGTCCTTGAGATGCCCGACGATAAGGAGGCGGGACAATCGTTTCTCATCGGCGAGATCGATCCCGCCTACCTGTGGGAGGCCGCGGAAAGAAGGCCGCCGGGCACCGAAATCATGATCCTGGGCTTAGGCGGCGACATTTTTTACTCTTCGATGCCGAAGGCTGCCGTGCCCCCTCAGATCGAGGGAAACCAATTGCTGGAGAAGCATTCCGGGCAATTTCGGTGGTCCGACCGCAGCCAAACCTACCTGGCCAGTTTCACTTCCGTCTTTACCTCCACCAACTTCTACTATCGAAAATGGGCGATCCTGCTCAGCGAGCCCATCGAGCAGATATTTGCGCCCATGGCGAGCTTCAAGGTCGCTTTTCCGGTACTGGTGGCCCTGACATTGGCCATGGTCTTTATCCTGAGCGTAAACCTGATCCACAGAAGCCTGGGGCCGATCGAATCCCTCCAGAAGGCCACGGCCGTCATCGCCGGCGGAGACTACACCCAGCCGGTTGAAATCAAAAGCGGAGATGAGTTCGAAGCCCTGGGCCGCTCCTTCAACGAGATGCGCAGGAAGATCGAAGAGAGCCAGAACCTGGTGGTGCGCTCGGCAAAGATGGCCACCATGGGCCAGATGTCCGGTGGGATCATTCACGAGATCAAGCAGCCCCTGGCCGCCATCCACGGCCAGATACAGCTGCTCCAGTTGAATCCGAACCTGAACGAGGAGGAAAAGGACCGGATGGACGCCGTCATGGAGGCGGTGGAGCGGATGAACACGACCATGGGGCGGTTCACCGCATTTTCCCACATGGGCGAGGGGAAGATGCAGGCCGTCTTTCTGCCCGACGTGGTCGATCGAATTCACAAACTCCTAGACCACCAACTCATGCGAAAGGGGATTGCCTACACCGAAAACCATCAGCCGAAGTTGCCCAACATCCAGGGCGATCTGCAGGGGATGCAGCAGGTGATTTCCAACGTGATGATCAACGCCATTCACGCCATCGAGGAAAAAGGCGGGGAGAATCCCATGATCGTCGTGCGCTCGCGGATCGACAACGGGGAGGTCGTCCTGGAGATCGAGGACAACGGCTGCGGGATGCCCGAAGACGTCATGATCCACATGTACGATCCGTTTTTCACCACCAAGGAGCCGGGCAAAGGGACGGGGCTGGGGATGCCCATTGTTGAATCAATTCTTCACAAGCACGGGGCGACCATTGATGTGAAAAGCCGGGTCGGAGTCGGCACGCGTTTTTCGATGCGATTTCCGGTCGGCGGCCGCTAGGAGGAAGCCCGATGACAGACAGCAAGCGCCGGTACATCCCGATTATTCACCGTACCTACCAGTATCGGTTTCTGACCTTTACGCTCGCCTACACGATCATCGTCGTGTTTTTCATGGCCGCATTCATTTTCGTGCCGGAATTCATGACGATGACCGACCCTCACGTGAGCTTCGAAGCACAGTCCCGGGCGGCAGACAAGATCCTCTACGGCCACGCGAAAATGTGGCCGTTTCTGATCGCACTGCTCTTTTTGATCGGCATGCATTCGCTGCGGGTTTTCGCGCGCTTCGTCGGCCCCTTGTATCAGTTCACCCAGGCCTTTGAAAAAATTTCCGAAGGGGATCTGAACTTCCGGGTGGAGATTCGAAAAGGAGATTATCTGCATGACGAACGGGACGGCATCAACGATATGATCGAATCGGTTTCGAGCAAGATTAAAGATATCCAGCAGGCCAAAGACGAACTTCTCTGGACCCTGGACCGGATGGAAAAAGAAAACAGCCATTCGGCTTCAGGCCCCCCCTTGAAAGATCGGCTGAGCGAACTGCGAATGAGAGCCGGAAAGCTGGAAGCGTCCATCCAGGCCTTCCGCCTTACCCCCTTGGAGCAAGGAGAGGCGCCCCAAACGGAGCGCGACGCGCTGAACGAACCTCTGTAAGCCGCCGCCGCTTTCAATCTTCCCGCAAAATCCCGACCCACGATTCGGTGGCCGGAAAAACGGCAAGGCGCCGGCCCCGAGCCCCGAGGGCTTCTTATTTTCCGCGGCCTTCCCGCCGCAGTTCGTGGCGTCGGTCTTTCCTTTCTATCCTCAGCTTGCAGCCCCGGTCGGCGCGGTTTC
>JASFPT010000409.1:0-3098 GCA_050115795.1 Desulfobacterales bacterium | reverse complement strand
AAAACCGCCGGCGGAGCGGGCAAAATCCGGGGCCCCGATGCGCACCGATCGGCCCCGCCACACGGCCGAAACCCCGCGGGGGTGAATACGGCGGTCCGCCACCGGCTCGGCGTCGATTTGCCGAGCCGCAGTCTGCCGAAGGATCTCCAATCCCACCGGGTGGTCGGATCCGGCCTCGATCCCCGCCGCCAGGGCCAGCAGTTCCGTTTCCGTCCACCCGTCGAGGGCAAGCACATCGAGAAGCGACCATCGCCCCTCGGTCAGCGTCCCGGTCTTGTCGAACACCACGGTGTCGACGGCTTCGGCCTCTTCAAAGGCGGAAAAATCGGTCACCAGAATTCCCCGGCGGGCGGCCAGCGAAATCCCGGCCACCCGGGCAAGCGGAATGGCGATTCCCAGTGCGCAGGGACAGGAGATGACCATCACCGTCACCGCGCGGATCACCGCGGTTTGCACAGCGGCGCCACCAATCAGACACCCTGCCGCCGTGGCCGCCGCCAGCAGGAGCACAACGGGGACCAGGACCCGAAGAATTCGATCGGTCCGGGTCTCCAGCGGGGTCTTGTCGGCCACGGCGGCTTCCATGATCCGAACCATCTGTCCGAGCACCGAATCGGGGCCGACCGCTTCGGCCCGGATCAGCAGGTTTCCTTCCAGAACGCGGCTGCCGCTGACGACCCGGTCCCCGGATCGCTTCTGCACGCCCGTCGGCTCGCCGGTGATCGACGACTCGTCCACGGTGGCGACGCCCTCCAGCACGCGGCCGTCTGCAGCAACCACCTCCGCGGCTTCCACCCGGAAGCGGTCGCCCTCGGCCAGCAGGTCCGCCGGCAGGTAGCGCCCTCTCGGGCGGCCATCGCTACAGATTCTCACCTTTGCGGGTTTCAGGGAAAACACGGTGTTCAGGTCTTCCTGGACACGGTCCTTTGCCCGGCGCTCCAGCAGCTTGCCGAGCAGCACGAGGGTGATCAGCATGCTCGCCGTGTCAAAGTAAAGGTGGAGGCTGCCGGAGGCGGCGTTGAACACCGAGTACAGATAGGCCGACGCGGCGCCTGCACCCACCAGGGTTTCCATGCCGAAGGCCCCGGAGGGCACGGCCCGCACCGCCCTTTGGAAAATGTTCCAGCCGCCGTAGAACAGAACGATCGTGGCCAGCAGGAAAAGGGGCCAGGACAGCTTGGCGATCTCGTCGGCCGGAATTTCGGTGAAAAAGCCCGAATAGAGGGCAAACGAGAGCATCATGACGTTCATGGTCAAAAAGGCCGAAACGGCGAAGCGCACGAATTCGGTTTTTTGCCGGCCTTTGGCGGATGCGTCGTCGGGCAGGGTCGAATCGTATCCGATCCGTTTGACCGCCTCCTGAATCCGCTTCGGCGAGGTCCGGACCGGATCGTAGTCGACCCTCACCCGATCGGTGGAAAAATTGCAGGCGGCTTTGCGCACCCCGCCTTGCCGGTGGAGCATCTCTTCGATGACCCATGCGCAGGCCGGGCACCACATCCCTTCGATTTGCAGGATCAGGGAAAGACCGCCGGCGGCCGGGCTGCTTTGCGCCGGGGGCGCCTGTCTGCCGGAGGCGCCCCCGCGGTCACGGGCGGCAAGATCGTTTTCGTCCCTGGGGATGATCCCCATTTCCACGCACCGCCGATACATCTCCGTGTTTCGGAATTCGGCCGGATCGGCGGCCCCGGAGGCTTCCATCAGCATGACGTAGACCTGGCGGCAGCCGAGGCAGCAAAAAACACGATCTTTCGTGGGGGTGGACAGCGGAAAGGAACCGTACCGGAGGGAAAGCCCGCAAAGATCGCAGGACGCGGAGGCGGATTTCATCTCATCAGCGAATACCCAGCGATTTGACAAAGGCCACACTTCGCCATCGGTCCGCAACGGTGATGGTGGAGTACAGGGGCGGCTGCCGACCGTCGGGAAGTCCGTAGCTGATGGTATGAAACAGCTCGCCGCCCGACATGGACTGGGCCTTTTGGCTTCTCAGGTCGGTGGGGAGCGGATGAAAACTTTGTCCGACCGTGCCGTTGCCGTCGTAGTTGGGACCGTGGCACTGTTGGCAATAGGTCAAATAGACGGTTCTGCCGGCCGCTGCGACGGCCGGGTCCGTCAAATCAAACGGTGCGGTGAGCCGGTCTGCCGGAACGGCGCGAAGGCTCATTTCCCCGCCGGAGGCCGGCACGACGCCCTGCTCCATGATCAGAACGCGCTTTTCGTAAGGCTTGACGGCCGGGGTCTCCTTCATCCGGCCATGGGGAAACCGGTTGTCGTAAAAAATCAGCAGATGATAGACCGCCACGATGAGCAGGATCGGTATCAGGATGACGAGAAATCGCTTCATCTATTTCCCCTCGGGCCCCAGCACATGCTGCGGATAGGGAAGCGGCTCATAAATCGCATAGGGCGATTCGCCGGGGACATCGGGCACCGGCCGGTAGTCCCATGTGGGTTGTCCGAGGTCGCCGACGACGAAAAACGACAACGCCCCCTTGAAAAGAATAAACGCCGCCAGAAGGAACACGACGAGCCACGTGGCCAGAGCCGAACTCTTTTTTTCGACGGTTTCGTTCATTTCAGATCTTCATCTCCAACAATCCGATCATCAGGATGTAACCGAACCCCCAGATGACCGTCCCGGCGATGACGAGAAACAGAAACAGGGGAAACGGCGCGTTTCGTTCCTCCAGCCCCAGCGGGTACCGGTGGATGATTCGCTTCATCCGCTTTTCGGCGTCCTGGGTGTGAAAATGGGTGTAGTGAAGCGCCACACCGATCAGGATCAAGGTGATCAGTGCCGGGAAAAAGTAAAGGATGAAATGCTGTAGGCTTAAAATTTCGAAATACCGCATGAGACATCCCCTGCGATCGGGCTACAGCCCCATCATCTTGGATTTGACCAGCACAAAGACGACAAAGACGGCACTGGCCAGCAGGATCAAAAACACCAGCCCGAAGAGCACATACGGGTGGATCCGATGAAAACGGGAGACCGAACCCGTGCTGTCACTCATGTCCGGTTCCAGCGGCAGGTACCGGGCCCGCTGTTGATCCTTGAACTGGCCGCTCTTGAGCGCCCACAAAAACACCAGGGC
>JASFPT010000408.1:0-3113 GCA_050115795.1 Desulfobacterales bacterium | reverse complement strand
CGAGACGTGGGAGCCGAAATTCGACGACATCATCAAAGGCGTCCAAGGCTTCGGCATTCAAAAACTGGGCTGCAATCACTGCACCGGATGGATCTGGGCGGAAAAGGCCGCAGCAGCCGGTGTGCCAGTGGTCAAAGGAACGGACAAGTACAAGACCTATAAAAAATATTCTACGGTTGCCAAGGCGAGCAACGTGTTTCTCACCAACGGGGACACCGTCGTTTTCTGACACGGTTGCCGGGGTGGTGAACGCGTCGGTGTCGCCGACGTGTGGAAAAAGGGAAGAAGCTCCTGCCGACTTCACTGCCGGCAGTCTTCTTCCCCTCTCAAGGGAGGTTGTCTATGACCGGTGAAAACACAGGTCGACGATTCAATTACTTTTTCGGGCTGATCAACTTCGTCGTCGTGTTCGTCATTGTATGGTTTCTCTGGTACATCTTCATGAACCCCAACACGGTGATGAAGCTGTACACGCCGATGTACGGCTTTTCGCTCATCGTCGTGTTTCTCTCCAGTATCCTGCTGATGACGAAAGTGGTCGACTATCCTGCCGTCTATGATCAGCAGACCCAATACCGGCATCCGGCGGCCAAGGGGATCATTTTAACCGTCATCGCCTTTGTTGTGATGATCATTTTGTATTACGTGATCTTCTGGGGTTTTTTGGGCGGATTCGGCATTGCCTACTTCAGCCCGGATTCGATCGTAGCCGGCGGCGGCATCGGCGCCGAGCCCTTCATGGCGCGGGAAAACGCTGCAACGGCCATTGTCTATTACTTTACCGCCTTTTTATGGATGGTTCTTTTCTGGGATCTGGGTTTCGGGCGCTGGCCCTGGCAAAACGACACCCATGCGGTCCAGACGGCATCGAAAATCTTTGCCATCATTTTTTTCGTGAACCTGTTTTATGTGCTCCTGTTTCATCCCCATGTGTGCTACCTGTTCTACCCGGCACAGACCAAAGCCGGCGTGGCGCCGTGGTGGGAGGCACTGGCCGGAACCGGAAGCGCCTTCTTCAGTTTGGGACTGATCCTTTGCACCCTGGTCTGGATCGTTTTCTCCGAGCTTCTGTGGGAAGGACGTCCGTGGCACCACTACGATGACAGCGGTGAGGGAAGCTTCGCCCGGGGCTTTATGGTGTTCGTCTCCACCTTGACGCTGGGCATCATCCTGCTGTGGGTGCTGCTGCAGATCTTTATCCTGGTGTGGTACGAGCCTTTCGTCGGTGGCCAGTACACCGACGGAACGGACTGGCGCTACATCCACGCCGGGGAGGTTGCGGGCTTCTTCATCCTCGCCGCCTTTGTCTGGAAAAACTACTTCAACAATTTTCCCAATCTGAACAACCTGTGGGCCCGCTGCATTCTGAGAAGCCTGATCGTCGTCGCCCTGGGGATGCTGGCCTACTGGTTCTATTTCTCTCCGCTGGCCACGTTCTTTCTGGCGAAGGTGGAGGGTTTCGCCCAGCCCGGAGACACGCCGCTGGTCTGGACGCTGCTGTTTATCAGCATCATTTTGATCCAGAGCGAATTTTTCGACGGCTGGCCCCTGACCCGAAAAGACTGATCGGCAAGCGGACATGGTCGACAGCAGGAAACGACAGTTTTTTACGCGCTATCTGCTCCATCACATCGGCCGCTGCGCGGCCGATTTTGAAGAGGGAATCGAAGAGGCGCGCCGCAAGGAGGAGTTCGACAAGTTCTTTTCCTCCTATGAGAACAGTTATGCCCTGACGCTCGCCTACCCGGACGATATCCTGATGGCAACGGCGCGGCAATACGGCATCGAAACGGAAGGCAGACCGAAGATCGATGTGGTCAAGGAGCTGTTTCTTCGAAAAGGAGGGCTGTAAAATCGATCCGGAAAGCGATTTCAGAACCAAGATCGAGGAACTGCTGATCGTCGCCTCGTGGAGTGAGGACCTGCAACGGGAGGTCGGCCTGGAGGGGGCAAGCCAGGTCTGGAGCGACCCGCCGGCCTGGTACGTTTGGGTCTCGAGGGCGCCCGGGGTGTACCGGCTGGAGCTGGTGCAATCCGGTGTCGGAAACAGCGGCGGCCGGGGCGCTTGGGCGCAGTTTTCGATCAAGCTGTACCCGCATCGGGGGCACCCGATGTTCGGACGGTTTTCCCCGCGAGAGCAGTCACTGATGCAAAGCGGGTGGTTCGACCACACCCACACGCCGACGTTCGAGGCGCAGGACCGGATCGCTCCGGACCTGTTTACGGTCGCGGGTCTTACCGTCGAAGCCGACGGGTCGGGCCGGCTCACGCACTTTTGCTTCGAGTCGATGGAGCCGCTTCGCACCTTCGACTGCAACCGCGGATCGTCTCCCGGCGACATCGTGCGCAACCTCTCCGGCATCGAGGCCGGTTTTCCGCTCTTCGACACACTGGTCTGTCTGCACTCCTTTGCCGGCCGCCGACCGCCGGCCCGTGTTCGGGCCGTCCATACGCCGGGCTTCGAATTTTATGTTAAAAACGGCGAGGTCTTCTGTCGGCCGTCGTCTTCGGTGCGCGGCTGTCGGGTTTCCGTCCGGTACCCCGGCACCGAAGACGAAAAAGACAAGGCGGGAAGGCTCCCGACCGGCGAACCGGCGCTTGAAAAGCAGGAGTCTCTTGTTTTCGACAGCGACCATGGCTGCCGTCAGTTAAGCCCGTCGCTCGACGGCCGGCATCCAAAAATCACAATCAACGAAAAGTGGTGGGCCATCGCAGGGGCCCACCACCGTTCTCATCTGGCCTCTGCTTGCGGCTGTACGATGGAGAGTCACGGGGAATGAAACGGATTTTGGTCCCTATCTTCCAGGATCGGGTCTCCCCCGTCTTCGATTCCTGCACACGGATTTTGGTCATCGATGTTCAGGGGAAGCGGGAAATCGACCGGGAAGCCATCTACCTGGACAGCCTGACGATTGCCGAGCGGGTCCCGATTTTGCGGCGCCTCAAACCGTCGGTGGTCATCTGCGGCGGCATCAGCGAAGAAATGGACCGGATTCTCGATCGGCTCGATATCCACCTCGTCCAAGGTGTTGCAGGAAATGTAGACGAGGTGGTGGAGGCGTATCTGCTGAATCGGATCGATGACCCGCTCTATTGCATGCCCGGCTTCAAAA
>JASFPT010000407.1:0-3117 GCA_050115795.1 Desulfobacterales bacterium | reverse complement strand
TAGCGAAGAAACCGGTCCCGCCGGTAGGGGGAAATGAAGGCGAAGTTCAGGTTGCCCGGATCGTGGAACACCGCCCCTCCCCCGGAGAGCCGCCGAACGAGCCGGATGTTTTTCCGCGCCAGAAAGGCAAGGTCTGCCTCTGCCGGCGGCACCTGATGGCGCCCGATCACCACGGCCGGGGCATTGACGTATACCAGCAGCAGCTCCGCTTCACCGGAAAGATGCCGGACGCAAAATTCCTCCACAGCTGCGCTTCGGTCGGCATCGGAAACCCCCTTGAGTTCAAGAAGCTTCATTTCCGCTGTCTTCCAGCCGAAGTTCCCGGCTCCTTTTCAGGCGCCGGAAGAAACTCTGCTTGAACTGCTCGGCGCGCTCCGGCTCTGTCTCCACAAATACGGCGTCTCCGAAAAGGGCCAGGCCCGCCATCACCATCTCCCGGTCTGCGGGGGTGGTATGGGCAAGGTAGGGGTCGCTGGCCGGCAGCGTCCGGGAGATCAGGCCTGCAAAATAGTCGTAAAGCTGATCCCCGTTCATCGCCCGCACGTGGCCGGAAAAAATGTTGCGGATCGTCACCGGGGCTTTGAATTCGATCAGCGGCCGATTGTCGGTGTTGATGGGACCGGGTCCGATCGCCTCGGATATGGCCGCCAGATTGCCGCCGTATAGGGTCAGAAATTCATGGCCGGTGACGGTGCGAAACGTGTGTTTGTAGCGCTGGAACAAGCCGGCCGCCTCCACCAGGTCGGCGGTCCGGTCCACATTCAGGGGAACCGGGTCCTTTTGACAGATGAACACCACAAACGGCAGGAAAGGGTCGAAATCCGCCCGCCAGACCGTAACACGGTCGAACACCGACAGCAGGGTCCTTTCGATGATTTCAAGGTCCTCCCGCGAGAACTGGTAGATCGAAAGCCACTGGGCGAAGATACCGCCGGGCTTGAGTTTCGATTTGACCACCGCAAAGTGGTTTGCCGAGTAGAGGCCCCCGACCCCGGCCCGATAGGGGAGAAAAAGGTCTGCGACGATCACATCGTATGTGTCGGCGGTACCCAGCAAAAAGGTGCGCCCGTCTTCGACGACGATGCGCACCCGCGGGTCGTCGAAAAGACCGTTGACATAAGGGGTGAAATGCTTCTTGGAGAGGGTGACGGCTTCCGGCATCAACTCGCACACGGTCATCTTCTTCACCGGAAAATCGAGGGCGGCCCCGGCCGTGATACCGGTTCCCAGTCCCAGAAAGAAGACCGAAGACGGGTTCGGGTGCAGACTCAAGGGGAGTTGGGCTTCCAGCCGCTGCCGCCGAAAATTTTTGGCACTTCCCAACCCATAGTGATTGTTGGTTCGAAGGGACAGCTCTCCCGCCCGGTCCCGCACCACCGCCAGGGTGGCGTGGCTCCCCTCCACCAAATCGACCAGGGACTCTCCGTCTTTCAGGGAAAGCAGCGGCTGCCGGTACGGGTCGGCGACCACGACAAACCCCACGAACAATATCGCCAGCACCGCCACCGCGCGCTTGCCGCCCCGGACCCCGCCGAATAGTATCATGCCGGCGCCAAGAAGCGCATATAATGCTGCAAAGGTGCGGATACTGCCGGAAAGCCCGAAGGCGCTGATGAAAAAGAACCCGGCCGTGAGCGAGCCGAGCAGGGAGCCGGCGGTGTTGGCCGCCACCAGCCGTCCGATGATATGCCCGGGCTGCCGGTCGAGCGTTTCGGCCATTTTCAGCAGGAAAGGAAGAATGCTTCCCATGATCGCCACCGGAACGAAGATGACGAAAAAAATCGCCTGGAACATGGAAAAGACGTAAAGCCCCCAACCCAGACGGTAGTAGCCGCCGGGCTGGACTCCCCCCATGACCCCGAACAGCAGCGGGGTATGAACCACCAGGAGGGCCGAAGCGACGAGAAGCCCGGCCATGGCCGGCGCCGGGCGGGCGGTATGGCGGGAGAGCCGATTGGCGATCAGGCTCCCGGCGGCCAGCGCGGCCAAAAAGACGATCAAGATTCCGGAGAACAGATAGGCCGAATTCTGATGGGCCTGGGAAAACATCCGGGTCCAGAGCACCTCCAGGCCGAGGGTCAGAAAGCCGGAGGCAAAGGCGAGCATCTCGAGTCCGGACCCCGCCGACCGCGCGCCGGCCGGCCGTATTTCAGCCTCAGGCGGGCTCTGGACAACGCCATCGATCTGGCGGGCCATCCGGACGGCGATCAGCCCGATGATCACGTTCATGGAAATCGCCAGCAGGTAGGACGCCTTGATTCCGACGACATAGGGCAAAATGAATCCGGCCAGAAACGTCCCCAAAGTTGCACCGGCGGTGTTGACCGCATACAGCAGGGTCCCCCTTCCAGAGAGTTCTCCCCGGCGGCGGATCATGTGTTGGCCCATGACCGGAAGGGTTCCTCCCATGAAAAACGCCGGAAGAAAGAGAATTCCCACGGCCAGGAAAAACTTGACGGCGACGAAAATACCGAAGCTGCCACCGAACCATTCAAACAGGGAGGGGAAAATGCCCCGGTAGGCCTTGAGCAGAAAAAAATAGAGCCCGGCGGTGGCGGCGATGCACAGCTCGATGCGGCCGTAGGTTCGAAGCGGATTGGCCAGAATCCGGCTCCGCCGGCCCCAGGCCAGCCCGCCCGCGCTCAGGCCTAAAAAAAAGACCGTCAACGTCGTGGCCACCGCATAAGCGGTGTTGCCGAAGAGCACTCCCAGCTCCTTCATCCAGAGCACCTCGTAAATCAGACCGGATGCCCCGGACAAAAAGAAGAGCAGAAACAGGGGAGCCAAGCCGGGTGCCGAGCCGCCTGCCGGAACGGGGATTGAAGTCGCTTCTCGATGCGCTGTGCTCACTGGGTGCCTTTCCGGCCCCGGTCGCCGTCGCCGGGGTCTTTTTCCGTCTGTCTCCGGAGCCGCTGCCAGTGCCGGATTCGTTCGCCGATGGTTTTTTCGTATCCGCGGTCTGTGGGGGTGTAAAAAGACGTCGATTCGACATCTTCAGGCAGGTAGCGCTGCAGCGTGTATCCTTCGCGGTAGTCGTGGGCGTAACGGTACCCCTTTCCATATCCCAGATCCTTCATCAACCGGGTGGGGGCGTTTCGAATATGCAGCGGCACCGGC
>JASFPT010000406.1:0-3121 GCA_050115795.1 Desulfobacterales bacterium | reverse complement strand
CCGCCGCCGGAAAAACAACCCGGTGTTCGTCGGGGATCCGGGGGTCGGAAAGACGGCGATGGCCGAGGGTCTTGCCCAGAAGATCGAACAGGGCGATGTACCGGATCTGCTCAAGGACATGCGGATCTACGCCTTGGATCTGGGAGGGCTGCTGGCCGGTACCAAGTTCCGGGGCGATTTCGAACAGCGGCTCAAAGGCGTTATCAAGGCCCTGCAGAAAAAGAAGGACGCCATTTTGTTCATCGACGAAATACACACCATCGTCGGTGCGGGTGCCACCAGCAGCGGATCGATGGATGCCTCCAATATCTTGAAGCCGGTTCTCTCCACCGGTGAGATGCGCTGCATCGGGTCGACCACATTCGAAGAGTATCGGAACCATTTTGAAAAGGACCGGGCGCTGTCCCGGCGGTTTGAAAAGATCGAGATCGGAGAGCCGCCCGCCGGCGAGGCGGTCCAGATCCTCAAGGGACTTCGGAGCCGATACGAGGACCATCACGGCATCCGGTACACGGACACGGCCCTGAAGTCGGCAGTGGACCTGTCTGCCAAGTTTCTCAACGACCGCTTTCTTCCCGACAAGGCCATCGACGTCATCGACGAGGCCGGTGCCCACATCCGGATCTCCGGGTCGGTGCGGCGAACCACGATCCACCCCAGCGACATCGAAAAGATCGTGGCCAAAATGGCCCGCATTCCCGCCCGCAACATTTCGGTGTCGGACCGCTCCAAGCTCGAGCACCTCGAGGAGCGTATCAAGGCGGTGGTGTTCGGACAGGACCCGGCCATCGAGTCGCTGGTGACTGCGATCAAGCGCTCCCGGGCGGGCCTGGGCGTTCCCGAGCACCCGATCGGATCCTTCCTGTTTACCGGGCCCACCGGTGTCGGCAAGACCGAGGTGTCCCGCCAGGTGGCCCGGGTGCTGGGTGTCAACTTCATGCGGTTCGACATGAGCGAATATATGGAAAAGCACGCCGTAGCGCGGCTCATCGGCGCTCCGCCGGGATACATCGGCTTCGACCAGGGCGGCCTTCTCACCGACGGAGTTCGCAAAAACCCTTACAGCGTGCTGCTGCTCGACGAGATCGAAAAGGCCCATCCGGACATCTTCAACATCCTTCTGCAGGTGATGGACCACGCTACCTTGACCGACAACACCGGCCGCAAGGCGGACTTTCGAAACGTGATCCTCATCATGACCTCCAACGCCGGGGCCCGTGAAATGAGCACCCACACCATCGGCTTCGGGGGAAAGCAGTACGATCCGGAGAGCAAGGGAAAGGAGGCCATCGAGAAATTCTTCAGTCCGGAATTTCGGAACCGGCTCGATTCGGTGATCACCTTTTCCAGCCTGACCCCGGAGATCATGGAAATGGTGGTCGACAAGTTCATCGGCGAACTCAACGGGCAGCTGGCGCCGCGAAAGGTTCGGGTCACCCTTACGCCGGCGGCCCGGACGTATCTGGCCAAAAAGGGGCACGACCCGAGATACGGCGCACGCCCCCTGTCAAGGGTCATCCAGGTCGAGATCAAAGACAAGCTGGCAGACGACATCTTGTTCGGAAAGCTCGAAAAGGGCGGGGAAATTCTCGTCGACGTGGACGGCGATCGGCTCGGGTACGATTTTCGGTAGTCGTGGTTTCAAAACCCCCTCTCGAACAGAATGTCTGCGTTGCGGTCCCCGCCGGAGGCGGGCAAGCCACGCCGGAGGCGGGCAAGCATCCGGGAAAATGTTGACCCGCATCTGGCGGGCTAACAACCACCCGGTATGCTTTGCTTTTTCGACCTGTCCCGCCATAGCCCGGCTTCGTCGGGCGACGGCGGATCGCCCCGAGGCTTGAACTTCGGCCCGATACGAGGCTTTGAAACCGCTTCTATGCCGGTATTCTTTCTTCCCGAAAACGAAGTCGTTTTCCCCCCCCCGAATCTGGCGCGGGCGGACGGCCTGCTCGCCCTGGGAGGCGACCTGCGTCCGGACCGGCTGTTGGCGGCCTACCGCCGGGGGATCTTCCCCTGGTACATGGAAGGAGAGCCGATTCTCTGGTGGTCTCCGGATCCCCGTCTGGTGCTCTACCCCGAAGCGCTTCATGTGCCCCGGCGCCTGGGGCGCCTGATCCGTCAGGGGCGGTATTCGGTGACGGTCGACGTCGATTTTCCGGCGGTGATACGTGCCTGTGCGGCGACCCACCTGTCCCGCGACAAGGGGACCTGGATCCTGCCCGAGATGGTCGACGCCTATATCGCGCTTCACGAAGCCGGATACGCGCACTCGGTGGAAGTGTGGAAAGACGGCCGCCTTGTCGGCGGGCTTTACGGCGTTTCGCTGGGCGCCGCCTTTTTCGGAGAGTCGATGTTCACCCGCGTCCGGGACGCCTCCAAGGTCGGGCTGGTCCGGCTGGTGAAAGCCCTCGGGAAAAACGGGTTCACCCTCGTCGACTGCCAGGTGACCACGAAGCACATGATTCGGTTCGGCGCCCGGGACCTGCCGCGGGAGCAGTTCTTGTCCGAACTGCGGCTGGCGCTGTCTGCGCCGACCCTTGAGGGCAGATGGACCCTGGACGCCCAGACGGCCGCACTATCGGGACTGTCATCCTTGCGTACCGAAGCAAAAAAGGTGACCCATGGCGGATGACTGCATCTTTTGCCGCATCGCGGAAGGCCGGACCGACACGGAAATCCTGCACGAAGACGACCAGCTGGTGGTGTTTGCCGACATCCGGCCCCACGCACCGGTGCACCTTCTGGTGGTGCCGAAGCGTCACATTCGCAGTGTCAACGATTTGACGCCGGAAGACGCGCCGCTGGTGGCTCACCTGATCGATGCGGCCAAAAAGATGGCCGTCCGCCAGGGACTCGCCCGGTCCGGGTACAAACTGCTGTTCAACGTGGAGTCCGGCGGCGGCCAGGTGATCTTTCACCTGCACCTGCACCTGTTGGGAGGGTGGGAACGGTAGAAAATGCCTAAAATGAGCTAAAATGCCCAAAGTAGTGGATTATGGCCTCAATGGGTCCAATAACGGGCGATCCATACTCGTTTCTCCATCTAAAAACCGGCGGCGAAGCCGCCCTTCATAAATGCGCGCAGCGCATTTATCATCGGTTGATGATCGCCGCCATGTAC
>JASFPT010000405.1:0-3121 GCA_050115795.1 Desulfobacterales bacterium | reverse complement strand
GAGATCACCGACCGCCCCCTGTTCGAAGCGCTGGCCAACAACCCCCATCTTCCGGAGGGCTACAAAGAGGTCATGGTGCTTCGCCCCGGCGTTCAGGGCGGCAGCGAAATCGTCGGGGAGTGGTCCGAGGCGGGCGCCGGCGCCATCAGCCACGTGTTTGAATACCTTCGCCGCAACAGTTACATCCCCTGGGGCCACTACGCGGCCAACATGGCCCATGACGCCGTCCGATACCGCGTGTCGGACTTGACGGCCGGCGACATCGCCGGGATGCGGCACCTCTACTACCAGCGGACCTACCTCCGGCTGGCCGAAGCCCTGGGCGTTGCGCCCTCCGGCCGGCGAAAGCGGCTTTCGCCAGACGCCCTGGAAGCGCTTCGCCGCCGGGTCCGGTCCCGGTTCGCCGCCGATCCGTCATCCGGTTCGCATTTTTCCGCCACCCTGTGGGGGTGGAATTTTGGTTTCGACTGCGCCCCCTCCGGTTACCGTCTTCATGCCTCCCACCAGCAGATCCACCAGCAGTATGCCATGATCCCCCGCATCCCGGCGGGCTCCGGGCAATCCCCCGGCGGATCGCTTTACGCCTGCGGGGATCTCGTGGCGGACTGCTGCCGCCGCTACCGGGAGGCGACGGGGCGGCGTTTTTTCGACACCTACCTGTCGGCGATCCGGCGCAACCGCCGGGTCGACGGCCGGGTCGAGGGGCCGCAAAGCCTCGTCGTCTTCGAGGACGAAGCGTGTCTCCTCTTCGTGCCCAAGGCCCAGACCTCCCAGTGGGAGCTTCAGTTGATGACCGCGGCACCGCTGGGCAATGTTCTGGAGACGGACGCGCAAACACGGCATTCGCTGGACCGGGCGATTCTGGTGGCTGTAAAGGTCCTGGAAAAAATGGGTGCAAAGATGATCACCACCGTCGAATTTTCAAAACGCTTCGACGACCCCGGAAAGGACCAGCGACTTTTGTATGCCTTTATGCCGAGGCTGCCCGAATCGCCGGGGGGCTTCAGCGAGGCCCAGCTGCGATGGATCAACGGGCACTACCCGGAGGATTTCGCCGCCGCCTGCCGCGCGCACCTCGATCCGGTTCTCCGGGAGATCGGTGCGGAAAAGTCGAAACCGGCCCCGTGACCGGCCGCCGGGTTTTTATCCTTTTTTTGCCTGGGATGTTTGCGCGGCGAAGCCGCGCTTTCATCCATTCGGGAACCGAATGGATATGCTGATCGTGCTCACCAACGATGACGGCTTCGATGCACCGGGCCTGCTGGCGTTGGCGGAAGCGCTGTCCGGCCTCGCTTCGGTGCGGGTCGTGGCGCCGGCCGAGGCCCAGTCGGGAGTCGGTCACCGGGTGACCACGCGGGATCCCATCCGGGTCCGGACCGGGTACGACGGCCGCACGATCGTCCACGGAACGCCCGCCGACTGCGTCCGCATTTCGGCCAAACGCCTGCATCCGGATGCCGACTGGGTCGTCGCCGGCATCAATCCCGGCGCCAACCTCGGCTCGGACGTCTACCAGTCGGGGACTGTTGCCGCGGCCCGGGAGGCGGCCATCCTCGGCTTTCCGGCCATGGCGGTCTCCCAGTACATTGCCAAAGATGCGGCCATCGACTGGTCCGAGACCGGTGCGATGGTTCGCCGGGTGGTCCGGCGCCTGCTGGCGCTGCCGCTTTCCCGGGGATTTTTCTGGAATGTCAACCTGCCCAGCCCCCTCTCGGCGGGCACGCCGGCCGAGCCGGTTTTCTGCGGCCTCGACACCTTTCCCCACCGCTACGACTACCGCCGGCAGGGGGACGCCTATGTCTACGAGGGGGTCATCCACGAACGCCCGCAGGAGCCGGGAAAGGACGTGGCGGTCTGCTTCGGCGGCCGGATTTCGGCCACCCGGATCGCCCTGGCCACCCTCGGCTTTCCGGACCGATCGGAGCGTTCATGAACAACGCCCCGGTGCTTGCCGTGTTTGTCTCTGCCCACGGGTTCGGCCATGCCGCCCGGGCCTGTGCCGTGATGGAGGCGATTTCCGAGCGGAAAGGGCATATGCGGTTCGAAGTGTTCACCACCGTACCGGAGGCCTTTTTCCGGGAGTCGCTGGGCGCCGGTTGTTTCGGCTACCATCATGTGGCCACCGACGTCGGTTTTGTGCAAAACGGTCCGTTTGCCGCGGATCTTGCGGCAACGGCGGCCGCCCTGGACCGGTTTCTTCCGTTTGACACGGCAACGACGCACCCGATGGCCGAACACCTCGCCCGGCTCGGCTGCGCCGCGGCGCTGTGCGACATCTCCCCCCTGGGCATCGCCGTCGCCCGCGCCGCGGGTCTGCCGTCGGTGCTCGTGGAAAACTTCACCTGGGACTGGATCTACGAAAGCGACGTCGGCCGGTGTCCCCAATTGGCGGCTCACAAACGGGCTCTGGCCCGGATCTATGCCGGCGTCGATGTCCATATCCAGGCCGAACCGGTCTGCCGGCCCGCACCGGCGGCGCTCACCGCCCATCCCGTTGCCCGGAGGGTCCGCACCCCTCGGGCGAAGGTTCGCGCCCGGGTCGGTGTTCCCGCCGACCGCCGGATGGTGCTGGTCTCCCTCGGGGGCGTTTCCAAGGTGCATACCGACATCCACCGGCTGGGCGAAAGACCCGACCTGTTTTTCGTGATCGCCAACGCCGGAAAAACGGGCCGGGCTTTTGAAAACGTGTTGACCCTGGATGCGTTCTCCGGCGTATACCATCCGGACCTGGTGGGGGCCGCCGATGTTCTCGTCGGCAAAGCCGGCTACAGCACCATCGCAGAGGCCTGCGGGGCCGGGATTCCCTTCGGTTATGCGGCCAGACCGGACTCCAGGGAGTCGGAGGTGCTCGATGCATTTATTCGAAAACGTCTGTCGGGCGTCGCCTTGGCGCCGGACGCTTTCGAGACCGGTAGCTGGCTCGGGCGGCTCGACGATCTTCTGTCCCGGCCCCGCCCGGCGGCCGGGGCCGACGGCGCCGGCCAGATTGCGGCGTTTTTGGAAAAGAGACTCGCATTGTGAGGCGTTCGATGTTTGACGTTCGCCTGTAATCGGAGCCTTCCCGGGTTTAGGAGCGTAACATGAAATGCCTTCTGGTCGACGTGGGTGCCGGCACCATGGA
>JASFPT010000404.1:0-3135 GCA_050115795.1 Desulfobacterales bacterium | reverse complement strand
ATTTTAGCTCATTCTAGGCATTATAGGCATTTTAGGCATTATAGGCATTCACCCATATAGAAGAGCCACAGCCTTGCAGAATTATTTCCAAACGAGGATCACCCACACCCGCATCCGCGATTTTGCCGACGGCTTCCGGGAAAAGAAGGTTCCCATCGAGGTGCGCACCGACCGGTTCACCGACCGGGTGTCGCGCATCCTGCCGTTTCGCCTGAAACTGCCCGAGCCGTCCCATCCGCTGGAGTTGATCCAGGAGGCCAAAAGGACCTGCCCGTTCTGTCCGGAGCGCCTCGAGTCGGGAACCCCGATGTTCCCCGAGGAGATCGTCGCAGGCGGCCGACTGCGGCACGGGGCCTCGGTGGTCATCCCCAACGCCTTTCCTTACTGCCGCTTTTGCGGCGTGACGATCTTCGCCCCCGACCACTACATTCCGATGGACCGGATCACCGAGCCGATTCTCACCGACGCCGTGGAGGCCAGCCTCCTGTGGTTCGACCGGCTCCATGCATACGACCCATCGGTCAGCTACTACTCGATCAATTGGAACTACCTGCCGACGGCGGGGGGAAGCCTGTTTCACCCCCACTTCCAGGTGGTGGCCGACCCGGCTCCCACGAACTTTCACGGCCGGCTGATCCGTGCGACGGCGGCCTACCGGAAGACCCACGGCGCCTGCTACTGGCAGGATCTCGTCGACTTCGAACGGCACCAGGAAAAGCGCGACCTGTTTCGCGTCGGGGCGGTGACCTTTCTGGCCAGCTTCAGCCCGGGAGGGATCTTCGGCGAGGTGCTCGCCCTGTTCGAGAAAAAGACGGCCGTTGACGACGTGTCGCCCGGAGACTGGCAGGATTTCATCAAGGGCCTTTGCCGCATCTTGCGCTGCTTTTTTCGGCTCAACCTGGACTGTCTGAACATGACCCTTTTGCTCAGCCGCCACGGGGACGCCGACACCTGGATCCAGGCCCGCATCATGCCCCGGGTCCTGATCCCCCCCTGGGGCACCAGCGACGTCAACTACTTTGAAAAGGGGCATGAAGAAAAAGTGGTGGTGTTCGCCCCGGAGGCCCTGGCCAATGAGATCAGAAAGACGGAATGAACCGGGCGCTCTTCACCCGGCTTGCCGGGAGGTCGGGAGGCGGGGACGCGGGATGATGCGCAGTCAGAAAGAGAGCGGATCGGCTCGGCAGGTCTTTCGTTGAGCCTTCCAGCTTCCCAGCCGAGATGGCGCCAAGCGCCATCGAAAATCGGGGATAACTTCAAGCAAAGATTGAGGAGAGTGCAATGGGCCCTTTGACGTGCAAGACGAAGGAAGATGTTTTGGCCTTCGTCATGGAAAACAATGTCAGCTTCATCCAGTTCTGGTTCACCGATGTACTGGGGGTTTTGAAAAGTTTTGCGGTGACCCCCTCGGAGCTGGAGATGGGTCTTGAAGAAGGGATGGGATTCGACGGCTCCTCTATCGAGGGCTTCGCCCGGATCGAGGAGAGCGATATGATCGCCATGCCCGATCCGTCCACTTTTCAGATCGTTCCGTGGCGGTCCGGGGAACGCCCCGTAGCCCGCATGTTCTGCGACATCCTCAACCCCGACGCCAGCCCCTATGCCGGCGACCCCCGTTACGTGCTCCAACGACTCCTGAACCGCATCGGGGAAAAAGGCTACCGGTTTTACGTGGGACCCGAGTTGGAGTATTTCTATTTCGAAAGCAACAAGGAGCCCAAGGGGCTCGATTTCGGCGGCTACTTCGACGCACGGCCCCTGGATATGGCCGCCGACCTCAGGCGCCAGACGATTTTCGACCTTCAGACCATGGGCATCCAGGTGGAATACAGCCACCACGAAGTGGCGCCGAGCCAGCACGAGATCGATCTGCGCTATGACGAGGCGCTGAAGATGGCCGACAAGACCATGACCTACCGACTCATCGTCAAGGAGGTGGCCCGAAGCAAAGGCTGCTATGCGACGTTCATGCCCAAGCCGATCTTCGGGGTCAACGGAAGCGGCATGCACGTGCACCAGTCGCTGTTCAAGGAAGACAAGAACCTGTTCTTCGACGGCAACGATAAATATCACCTCTCCAAGCTGGCCAAATGCTACATCGCCGGCATCATGAAGCACGCCCGGGAGATCGTGGCGGTGACCAACCAGTGGGTCAACTCCTACAAGCGTCTGGTGCCGGGGTACGAGGCGCCGGTATACATCTCCTGGGCCCGGCGGAATCGCTCCACCATGATTCGGGTGCCGATGTACAAACCCGGCAAGGAGCTGGCCACCCGGATCGAATTTCGTGCACCGGACCCGGCCTGCAATCCGTACCTCGCATTTGCCGTAATGCTGGCCGCCGGACTCAAGGGAATCGAAAACGAATACCCGCTGCCCGATCCGATCGAAGACGACATCTTTGAGATGAGCGACCAGGAGAAGACCGAGCGGGGCATCGAGACCCTCCCCGGCAACCTGTACGAAGCCCTGCTGGAGGTGGAGGGCTCCGAACTGGTGCGCGAGGCCTTGGGCGAACACACGTTCAACAAGTTCGTCGAAAACAAGAAAATCGAGTGGGACCGGTACCGAACCCACGTCAGCCAATACGAGATCGAACAATACCTGCCCAAGATTTGAGCAGGTTCGGCAAAAACCCGCGGCCAGGGAGTGGACGATGGCGCCATTGATCAAGGGCGTTTCCGGCAAGGCCAAAAACCTCTTCGGCCGGATGCTCGGCAAGAACAGGAGGCAGTTCCAGCGCTTCGTGGGCCAGGCGATGACCCCCGTGTTCATCGGCCATGGTGCGCCCGAGGCGGCATCGCTGATCGACATCAGCCTCGGCGGGCTGGCGATCGAATACACCCCCGGCCGGCAGCCGATCAAGAAGGTCTTTGCCATGGACCTTCAGGCCATCGACGGCTTTCAGCTGGGCAAGGTGTTGCTCGAAAAAATATCCGACAAGGAGATCAAGGGGGACGGCGGTTCCCACACCCGCCGGCTGCGGGCAAAATTTTTGAACCTCTCCCAGGCCAAGGTCAACAAACTGGGCAAGTTTCTGGAGATCTATCAGGAAAAGGCGGCGGCAACAGAGTAGCCGATCGCCTTGAGCCGGCACCGCGATTGGTATCCCTCTTCGGCATTTTTAATACGCTT
>JASFPT010000403.1:0-3139 GCA_050115795.1 Desulfobacterales bacterium | reverse complement strand
TCGAGACCCAGGTTCGCATCGACCGGATCCGCCTTCAGGGTCGGGGGAAGCACCTTGTGGTACAGGGCCAGGGCCGCCTTGATCAGCCCGGCAGAACCGGCGGCGGCCTTCGTGTGACCGATCATCGACTTGACCGACCCCACCGCACAGGGCAACCCGTCCGGATCGGGATCGAGCACCTGCTTCAAGGCGGACACCTCCACGGCGTCACCGACGCGGGTTCCGGTGCCGTGGGCCTCCACGAGCCCGACCGTGCGCGGGTCGATGCCGGCGTTGTCGTAGGCCCGGCGCAGGGCGCGGGCCTGACCCTCGACCCGCGGTGCGTAGATGCTCTGGGACCGGCCGTCACTGGCGCTGCCGACGGCCCGGATCACGGCATAGATTCGGTCGCCGTCTTTTCGGGCGTCTGCAAGTCGCTTGAGGGCGAGAATGCCGACCCCTTCCCCGAGAACCGTGCCGTCGGCGTTTGCCGAAAAAGGCCGTGCATCGCCGGTCCGGGAAAGAACCCCGGTCCTGGAAAAACACATGTGCATGAAGATGTCGTTCAATGTATCGACGCCGCCGGAAAGGACCATATCGCTTCGTCCGTCGGCCAGTTCCATCAGTGCCAAATGAAGAGCGCTCAGGGAACTGGCGCAGGCGGCGTCGACCACACAGTTGGTCCCTCCCAGGTCGAGCCGGTTGCAGATCCTTCCGGCAACGACGTTTCCAAGGAGGCCCGGAAAAGAGTTTTCCTGCCAGGAAACATAGCGTTGGGCGATTCGCCGGATGACCGCATCGGCCTGCGATGCGGGGACGCCCGCCTCTGCAAGGGCCCGTCGCCACTTGGGATGGCCGAGCCGCGCCCCCAGCGGGACGACCAGCTCCTGGGTGCCGGTAACGCCGAGAATGACGCTGGTCCGCTCTCGGTCAAAGACCGCGCCGTCCCCGTAGCCGGCGTCTTCCAGGGCCATCTTCGCGGTGACCAGGCCCAGCAGCTGGGAGGTGTCGGTGGCCTCCAAAATCGCCGGAGGCAGGCCAAACTCGGTCGGATCGAAGGGGACCGCCGGCAGAAAGCCGCCCCGGGTGCAGTAGACGCGGTCCGGGGCCTTGGGGTCGGCATCGAAATAGTCGCCGGCCGACCAATGGGATTCCGGCACCTCGGCGATGGCGTCCCGCCCCCGGACCAGGAGGCGCCAGTATCCCTTCAGGTGGGGGGCACCGGGAAACAGGGCGCCGATGCCGATGATGGCAACCGCGGGGCGGCTTGGTGTATCGTCAGGCTTCATAACCCTTTTCCGATTTCGTCATTGGCTGATTTCACCACAGAGGTCACAGAGAAAGGCATTCAATTTGTCCTATATGCACATGCGGTGCTTCGACTCGGAGCACAGCCGACCTGTCCAACCGAGTGTCTACGTGATCTCTGTGCTCTCGGTGTTGGATATCTTTCCCACCTCAGTTGGCCAGTTTCTGCCCGTAGAGCCGCTGCATCAGGCGATCCAGGGGCATGGGCTGAAATCGTTCGGCGCCCGCCGGGATCCGGAGCCCCTGGCCGGCCAGCAATGCGGTTCGCAACGCCTGGCAGGCGCCGGCCATCAGGTTCATGGCCACCGCCTTTACCCGGCGGTTTTCCGGATTTTCCAGAAAGGTGCCGGCGCACCACTGGTTGAAGGCCCCGATGGCCGGGCCGCACCAAATCTGGTAGTCGATCTGCCGAGAGGGATCTCCGGCATTGGCCCAACCCGAAGATCGGCCCAGGTAGGACCGAAAGACCAGAGCCATCCGGTGCCGGGGGTCGGCATTTCCTTTCTCGATTTGCGACGGATCCCGCTGCTGAAAGAAGCGACGGGTGTTTTCCCATTCCTCGTCGATGGTACATCGGAAGTAATCCCGCTCAAGGAGCTGCCGTTCTTTTTCCGGCAGCGCCTCCAGGGAAGGGTAGGCCCTGAACATCTCATAGAGCCGACCCGCTTTGAGCGGAAACAGCGTCCCGCGTTTGAGGACCTGGACCTTGACCCCCATTTCGAACATGTCCGCAGAAGGCGCCATCGCCACGTCTGCCTGCCGCGCCTCGGCAAGCATGCGTCGAACCGCTTCGGAGGTGCCGGCCTCCCGGCACGCCTGATTGATGGTGCCGGTCAAGACGTAGGCGGCCCCCATGGCAAATGCAGCAGCGGTCGCCGCCGGGGTGGCGATCCCCCCGGCCAGCCCCACGGACGGAGTGCGCCGGTAGGCATGGCGGCGGCTCAATTCGTCCCGCAGGGCGAGCATCGTCGGCAGCAGGGTGATGGCCGGCCGATTGTCGGTGTGGCCGCCCGAATCGGCCTCGGCGGTCATATCGCCGGCCAAGGGCACCGCCTCGGCCATCCGGGCTTGCTCCTGGGTCAGTTCCCCGGAGGCGACCAGCTGTCGGAGATACTTTTCCGGAGCCGGGGAAAGGAACTTGCGGGCCACCTCCTGGCGCGAAACTTTGGCCACGATCCGGTTGCGGCAGACAACATGACCGTCCCGGTCACGACGGATGCCGGTCAACCGATACCGGACCAGGGGCAGGGTGATGTTCAAAAAGGCCGATGCGCTGACCAGGCGGACCCCCCGCTTCAGATAAAGGTCGACGGTCGCAGCCTCCAGGTCGGGCTCGTAGGGACTGTGAATCAGGTTGAATCCGAAGGGGTAGCCCTGGCCGGAAAGACGGCTCACCGCCCCGTCGATTTCCGAGATCGACAGGCCCGCTGCCCCGAAAAAGCCGATCATTCCCGACTGGCCGGCTTCCTTGACCATCTCCACGGAGGTGATCCCATTGGCCATGGCACCCATCACATAGGCATACCGCAGGCCGTGGGTCTCTTTGAAGGAAGGCGATCCGAGATCCTCGGGCAGCAATCGCGGCGCAAAGGCCAGGAGCCGGTGGGCGGGAAGGGTTTTTTCGGCTTCCGCCAGGTCGCTTGGATCCATAACGAGTCGACCGCCCCGGGCAACGCCCACCCCCCCATCGACATCGACCAGAACGGCGGGTCGATTCAGCTGCCCAAGCGCTTGCAGAAGCGCCTGTTCTCCGGTTTCTGCCGGCCGGTTGGCGGGGATCCAGAAGGCGTTTGTGGACGGGCCGTTCATCGTTGTGTCATTAAGCGGTTCTGGCGTCATTCTTGCGCCCATA
>JASFPT010000402.1:0-3151 GCA_050115795.1 Desulfobacterales bacterium | reverse complement strand
GGAGGCTGTGGACATAAACACCCGGCACGCCAGGCAGCACGAGGGCGGCCGCTTGGGATGCCAGAAAACGTCGGGCGTGGAAGGGGTCGTCTGTTTCGTTCGGGTCTTTCATGGCGTCGACGTAGGTGATGTTGAGTTCGTAGGGGCTTCTGGCGCCGTCGGTATCGACCCTTTCGGAAACCCTGCCTCCGCAGCGCCTGACGCGCTCGATGAGAAAATCGATCTCCGTGGCGGGCAAAATCCCTTCCAGCGGCCGCACGCCGATGCCGTCGTGGGAGGCGGTAAAATTGAAAAAGGTGCATCCGGGCCGCTCGGTCGACAGTTTTCGGGCCCACTGGGATAGCGCCTCGACCCGGCCGCGGACCAATGCATGAAACAGCAGGGGCGGAAGCGAAAAATTGTAAACCAGCTGGGCCTCGTCGCCGTTTTTTCCGAAATAGCGAATGTTTTCTTCATGGGGAACGTTGGTTTCGGTGATCACCAGCGTGCCCGGCGCCACCACGTCCAGGATCCTTCGAAAAAGTTTGACCATGGCGTGGGTCTCGGCGAGATGGATGCAGGGGGTGCCGATCTCCTTCCACAGATAGGCCACCGCATCCATCCGAAGGATGTCGGCACCCTGCTCGGCATAAAAGAGAAGGACCTCGACCATCCGCTCGAGCACGGAAAGGCTCTTGTAGTTCAAATCGATCTGATCCTCGCTGAACGTCGTCCAGACATGCACGGTCTGACCGCTGGTTTTGGCATAGGGGGTCAGCAAGGGCAGCGCCCGGGGTCGAACCACCTGCGAAAGGTCGACGTCCGGATCGACTTCGATGGCCAGGTCCGCAAATTCGGGCGCCTCGTCGAGATAGGCGGCAAACCAGGCGCTTTTTGCCGAAATGTGGTTCAGGACGAAATCGAACATCAACGAAAAATGCCTGTGCAGGCTGCGGACATCGGACCATTTGCCCAGCGCCGGGTCGACGGCGAAAAAATCGACCACCGAAAATCCGTCGTCCGACGACCACGGGTAGAAAGGAAGCAGATGAATCGTGGAAACGACCCCTGCGAACCATTCCGACGCAAATCGGGCAAGGCTTTGCAGCGGCACCTCGCCGGACCGCTGAAGGGTGTCTGCATAGGTAATGAGAACCACGTCCTTTTCGGTAAAAGGACCACCCACCTTTGGGGGGCGCCGCACGCGGCAGCGCTCGAGCAGGGCCAGAATCCGCCGCGCGGCCCCCGCTCCCCGCCGGCTGCCGTAGATCTGAGCCAACAATCTGCAGATATCCGACGTTGGGTCCATCTTCGTCCTCCGCTGGGGTGTGTGCCGCTTTCCGGCCGCCGGATTCACCCTTGCCGGTAGCGGTTGCGGCGTGGCGGACCGCTTTCGTCCGCGGCGGTGCGGCGCCGTTGTGTTCCACCGCTGGCTCATCCATACCACGGTCGAAACACCACCGCAAAACGCCGGCGGGATCGGCGCCCAAAACCGTTGCCAGTCCCTCCCTATTGTGGTAGACAGGCTATCCGAGCGCCGATCGCTGATCGGCGCTGTTCGTTTGCCGGGAGGCCGGCAACGGCGGACAATGGGGTCGGAGGAGGGCTACCATGCAGGCGATTATCACCGGCGTCGGCCACTGCGTGCCGGAAAAAAGGCTGACCAACGCCGATCTGGAAAAACTGGTTGAAACCAACGACGAATGGATCATCACCCGAACCGGAATCCGGGAGCGGCGAATCCTCGATAAAGACAAGGGCACGTCCGAAATGGCGGTGCCGGCGGCCGAAGCCGCGTTGAAGCAGGCGGGGGTGGCGCCGGACGAGCTCGACATGATCATCACCGCCACCGTAACCCCGGACCAGATCGTGCCGAGCATGGCCGCCATGGTCCAGAAAAAACTCGGCGCTGCGCGATGCTGGGGCTACGACATAAACGGGGGCTGCACCGGATTCCTGTGCGCGTTCACCAGTGCGGCGCAGTTCATCGAGTCGGGCCGGCACCGGAAAATCCTGGTCATCGGCGCAGACAAAATGAGTGCCATCGTCGACTACGAAGACCGCAACACCTGCATTCTTTTCGGAGACGGCGCCGGGGCGGTGGTTCTGGAGGCGTCGCCGAATCCGGACGAAGGGGTCAAGGACTTCATTCTGCACCTGGACGGCAACGGCGAAAACTCCCTGTACATGATCGGCGGCGGCAGCTTGAAGCCGGCGACCCTGGCATCGGTCAACGACAAACTCCATTACATCTACCAGGACGGGCGAACGGTCTTCAAAGCCGCCATCAACGGCATGGCCGGCACATCGACCCGGATCATGAAAAGAAACAACCTGACCGAAGGCGACATCGGCCTGTTCATCCCCCACCAGGCCAACTACCGCATCATCGACGCCGTGGCCAAGAAAATCGGGCTAAGCGAATCGCAGGTCATCGTCAATATCGAAAAATACGGCAACACCACCGCCGCCACCATCCCGCTGGCGCTCTCCGAGGCGTGGCAGCAGCGCCGCATGCAAAAAAACGACTGGATCATCATGGCCGCCTTCGGCGCCGGGTTCACCTGGGGAAGTGTCTTGCTGCGATGGGCCCTTTGAAGGGGTTGATGGGTTGATTCGTTGATTGGTCAAATGGTCGAAAGGAAAAAAACATCGGGAACGCTATTTCCAATTGACGATTTAACGAATTAACCAATCAACCTGAAACTGGTCAACTGGCGAAAACGGCAAACGCCCTCACCTACATATCGATTTCGTAGAGCTTCATCTTACTGAGCAAACTCGGGTGACTGATTTCCAGCAGCTTGGCGGCCCGGGTCCGGTTCCCGCCGGTCTCTTCGAGCGCCTTGGCGATCAGGTGCCGCTCGAAGGTTTTTTGCGCGTTCTTGAGCGAATAGCCGTCGAATATCGACTCAATGCCCTTGCCGGGCTTCGAACGGCCGAAGGTCGCCGGAAAGTGCTCCGGCAAAAGCACCGGGTCTTCGGCCAGCACCACGGCGCGCTCGATGACGTTTTCCAGCTCCCGGACGTTTCCGGGCCATTGGTGGCGCTGTAAAACTCCCAGGGCGGCCGGAGAGATCCCCTTGATCTCTTTTCCGAACTTCTCGTTGAACAGGTTGATGAAATGACGGCACAGCAGCGGGATGTCTTCGGGCCACTCCCGCAGGGGGGG
>JASFPT010000401.1:0-3153 GCA_050115795.1 Desulfobacterales bacterium | reverse complement strand
AAGGTCACGGCAAAGATCTTGACCCACATCTTGTAGATCTCGGCGAACACCGGATTGCCCGTTTTCAACCACCGCCACTCGAGCACGGCCAGCCAGGAGGCCAGACCGATGGTAAAGGCCGGAAAGATGATGTGAAACGACACGGTGAAGGCGAACTGAATTCGCGACAGAAGCACGGGGTCCAGGGTATCGAGCATCGTTCAACCTCGGCGGTTCAGTGTCAGTGTGCGCGTTGCGGATGCTTCCAAATTTAACCGCGGTTGGGGGCGTGTCAAGAAGCGCCCCTGGCGCTGCGGGCGGCAGGTGGGCTGTCTTCCGCGTCTGCCGCGACCCGCAGGCCACTTCCCACCTGCCGGACCGCAGGTCCGCTTTGCACAAAGCGCCGACCCTGCAGACCACAACGGCACGGTTGTCGAGAAATTGTCTGCCCGTGCGACTTGCGTTTTCCCATCATCGATTGGTTGTTTTGGCGGCGCAGCCGCCTTTCATCAAATCGCGATGCGATTTGATCGCGCAGCGATTTTATTCGGGCAAGAAGATCGTCGATCCGGTGGTCTTCCGGTTTTCCAGGTCTTCGTGGGCCCGTGCGGCCTCGCTCAGCGGATAGGTCTGGTCGATTTCGATTTTGACCGCTCCGGTCTTGACCACTTCGAACAGGTCTGAGGCGTGGGCCAGCAACTCTTCACGCCGGGCGGTGTAGTCCATCAGGCTGGGCCTTGTGAGAAAAAGAGACCCCTTTGCCGCCAGGATCTTGAGATCCAGCGGCGCCACCGGACCGGCGGCCTGGCCGAAGCTGACCATCGTTCCCATGGGGCGCAGGCAGTCCAGCGACTTGAGAAAGGTGGGCTGACCCACCGAGTCGTAGACCACGTCCACGCCGCGGCCGTTTGTGATCTGCTTCACCCTTTCGGCAAAGTCCTCCTCGCTGTAGACCACCGGGTGGTCGCATCCGTGCGCCGCGGCCCGCTTGGCCTTTTCGGCCGACCCCGCGGTGCCGATCACCGTGGCCCCAAGGTGCTTTGCCCACTGGCACACGATGGTGCCCACGCCCCCGGCGGCGGCGTGGATCAGTATCCAGGTCCCCCGGCCCACGTCGTAGCAGCCCCGCAGCAGGTAGCGGGCCGTCATGCCCTGGAGCATCATGGCCGCCCCCTGCCGGGCGGCGATTTCATCGGGAAGCGCCACAAGCCGGTGGGCGGGGATTCTCCGGACCTGGGCGTAGGCGCCCGGCGGCGTTCCGGCATAGGCCACGCGGTCTCCGGGTTTGAACTCGGACACGCCGGCACCGACGGCTTCCACCACGCCCGCCCCCTCCATGCCCGGCACCGCCGGCATCGACGGCAAGGGATAGAGGCCTGTGCGGTGGTAGACGTCGATGTAATTGAGGCCGACGGCCTCGTGGCGGACGAGCACTTCGCCTTCTGCCGGATCGCCCGGATCGAAGTCTGCCCATTGGAACACCTCCGGACCCCCGGTTTTTCGCATGACGATCGCTTTGCTCATGGTGAATCTCCTTTCCCTGCAGGATTGTATCGGTCGGCATCGGTGGCAAGGGTATGCTATAGGGTAAGCCAGCGAGTCGAGACTTCAACGGGGAAGGGGAAATTCGACCGATTTCGCTTTCGGTCTGCCAAGAGGCCCTCACGGAAATGGCCGAAGACCCCCTGGGGCCTATGGCCGCGTTTTGCGTCTTCGGAATTTTCTTGACCGAATTTGTCGATGTTCTATAGTGAAGTTATAGGAGCGACGGCGCCGACGACGCACCGACCCTCATCTCGCCTGCAAAACGGACCTGCGCTGCACCTCCGGTTCGACCTGCACCGGCTTTGCATCTCCGCCACCGAAGACACCGCCGAAACCACGCCCTTTTTACGGCGAACCCCACCATGGAGGGCAACGACAATGAACGAACACGAGAACCGGCCCGGAAGGGTGGTGACCATCGAGCCGGAGGCGGCGATTCTCCAGGCCAAGGCGAAGATGACCGCCCACAACATTCGGCACCTGCCGGTGGTCGACGACGCGCAAACACTGGTGGGCATCATCAGCGACCGCGACCTGAGGAGCGTGCTTCCCTACGGCATGAAGGACGACAGCGACGTGGTGCATCTGAGGCGGAAACTGTCTGCGGTCAAGGTGGCCGACGTCATGACGCCGGCGCCGTACACCATATCCGAATCCGACACGCTCCAGGACGCGCTGCTTCAGTTCGTCCGGCACAACGTCGGCGCCTTTCCTGTGGTCGACGACCGGCAGCGGGTTGTGGCGATGATCTCCTACCGGGACCTGCTTCGCATGTTCATCCAATTTCTCGGCGTGGAGCAGGCCGGGAGCTTTCTTGCCGTCAGCGCCGAAGACAGCCCCAGCTTGGTTCAGGACCTGGTGGACCGCATCAGCCAAGAACGGATCCCCATCGCCAGCATGCTGGTGATCCGGCCCTGGCAGGAAAACCGCAACGCGATCTACCTGTATCTGTTGACGAAAAACACCGCAAAGGTCCGAAAACTGGTCGATCGGATGGGGCGCTACGTCCTGCTCAACCCGCTGGAGTGGTTTTTACGGCAGTTCCAATCCGGCGCCCCTTCGCCGGGGACCGACCGCTGAAAAGCGGCGGCATCAGCGCGCAGCGTGGGCCGGTGCGGACGGTATTTCCGAAACGAAACAGACCGGAGGGCCCATGACGGCAAATTGGGTGAGGCACGCGGTTTCTGCGGATCGGATTCTGGATCGGCTTCGACCGGGGATGAGCATTTTTGCGGGCTCCGGCGCCGCAGAGCCCCGGATGACGCTCCAGCGGCTCATGGCCCCGGACCGTGGCCGGCTGGAGGACCTGGATCTGATCCAGGTGCTCAGCTTCGGCGAGGCCGTTTCCCCCGCGGCGCAGCGGGCAAGCCACATTCGTTTCAAAACCTTCTTTTCCGGCTGGCAGGCGGACAACGCCGTTACCGAAGGACGGATCGACTTCATACCGAGCCGGTTCATGCACGTGCCGCGCCTGATCCGGTCCGGACAGGTGCACATCGACGTGGCCGTCATTCAGGTCACGCCGCCCAATGCCGCCGGCTATTGCAGTCTGGGACCCTCCGTGGACGCTTCCCGCGAGGCGTTGGAGCGGGCCTCGCTGAAGGTCGGTGAGATCAACCCCCAACTTCC
>JASFPT010000400.1:0-3164 GCA_050115795.1 Desulfobacterales bacterium | reverse complement strand
CGTCTGGAAGGCGTTCAGCGCCTGCGTGTACATCTCGATCGCCTTTTCCGGATCTCCGGCACGGTAGCAGATGTCGGCGTAAACGACCCGGCCGACGGCGGCGGCCGCTTTGCCCTCGTAGCGGTCGAAGAGCCGGGTGAAGGCCTCCGAGGCCGCACGTTGACCCGCCGCAGGGTCGCTTTCCGCGGCGGCGGCATCGTAGGCGGCCGAAGCCTGATCGAGCAGGGCGAAGGCACGGTCTTCGGCCCACATCGTGTAGTAACGAAAACCGGCAAAAACCACCAGCGCGCCGAAGAAGGTTGCAGCGGCGATGGCAATCGTTTTCTGGTGAGCGGCGGCATACTGGATCATCCGGCGCGACAGGGTCAGAAATTCATCCGGCTCCTTGAGCAGTTCTTTTCGGGTCGGTTTCTTTTTGATGGGCATCGGTCCTCCACGGATGCTGGGGTTTGAAGCGCGGCAGCGGGGCGCATCTTCTGCGGCACGCCGCCGCAGCGGCTTTGGCGCACCGGCGACTTTTCGGGGCGAGGCAATGGCCTGTCCGGAGACGGGTTTGCAGGGGATTTCAACGGTTGACGTCTGCCCCGCGCCCCTTTTACCAGATCAGGGACTCGTGTATCCAGCCTTTTTCGCCGTCGGCGTGCTCCACCTGGAGCCACGCCCCCTGTCGTTTCAACACCCGAAAGGGGACGCCGGCTTCCACCTGGAGGTGGATGTCATTGTCGGTGCCCGGCCCCGAGCGGACATTGCTCGTCGCGGCGCGGGTGATGACGGCCTGAACATCGCCGACCAGAGATCGATGGATCCATCCCCGGTCCCCTTCAAAATCCTGAAAGAAAATCCAGGGCCCTGAGCGGCGGATCGTCTCGATCGGGAAATACCGCTCCACCTTCCACAGGATGGGAAATTCCGTTCCCGGGCCGCCGCGAATATTGGCCAAGGCCGCGGTGACCGCCATTCGCTCGGCGCGGGCCGGGGTGGCCCAAAACAGTACGGAAAATATCAACAGCGCCGCGGCAACAGCAGACCGTCTCATCTTTTCTCCAGTCGATCCCGGCGCTACAACAGGACGAAGCGTCGACGGGGCGGATCGAGACGCCGGATGCCGGCGCTTTTCGCCGCCTCGACCGCTTCCCGGTAGTCCGATGCGCTCAGTGAGGTTCCCAGGCCCTCGATCTGTGCCGCGCGCCCGCAGGGGCGGTACTGCGGCATGATATTGACGTACGTCTCAGAGGATATCTCGTCGGCGATGAACGCCATGACCTTGTCGGTGCCGGCACGGCCGCCGGGGAGCACCAGGTGGCGCACGAGAAGCCCGCGCCGGGCCAGGCCGTCCGCCCCGATGGTCAGATCCCCGACCTGCCGGTGCATCTCCTTGAGCGCCCGTCGGGCGACGGCCGGATAATCCGGCGCGTCGCAGCAGGCGCTGCCCATGTCGGCATCCCAGAATTTAAAGTCGGGCATGTAGATGTCCACGACCCCTTCCAGCAGCTTCAAGGTGTCGAGCCGGTCGTAGCCGCCGGAATTGTAGACGATCGGCACGGAAAGCCCCCCGGCGGCCGCCTTTTCCACGGCGGCCAGCAGTTGGGGCACCACATGGGAAGGGGTGACAAAATTGATGTTGTGGCAGCCGGCGTGCTGCAGCTGAAGCAGGACGGCCGCCAGGGTCTCGTCTGAGACCGGCTCGCCCTCGCCGCCGTGGCTGATGTCGAAGTTCTGGCAAAACAGGCAAAGCAGGTTGCAGTGGGTGAAAAATACGGTGCCGCTGCCGCCTCTTCCCACCAGCGGGGCTTCCTCTCCGAAATGGGGTGCGTAGCTCGACACCCATGCCTGTGCCCCGGTGCGGCAAAATCCGGTTTCACCCGCCTCGCGGTTCACCCCGCACCGCCGTGGGCAAAGCTCGCAGCTGCGAAGCCGCTCGCGCGCGGCCGCCACCTTTTCGCCCAGAAGGCCGCTTTTCAAAGACGCAAGGTATGCCGATTTTGGATCGACCATGTCTCGTTGGGTATTTGTCTTCGGTGTTCAGGTGGGCCGGTGGAACTCTGGAACCGTTTGGCCCTCGACCCGCCGGTCTGTCGACCGGCACCGCATCCGGGGGTCAGCCCAGGCCGAGCAGACGCCCACCCTGATAGATCACAAATGCCGCCAGCCACGCAAGCCCGGTGCTGTAAACCACGGAAAACAGCATCCACCCGTTGGACGTCTCCTGGCGGATGGTGGTCACCGTCGCGAGACAGGGCACGTAGAGCAGCACGAAGGTCATCAGTGCAAACGCCGACAGCGGGGTCATGCCGGATTCTTGGAGCGCCTGCTGGAGCACATCGCCCTCGTTTTGGTCGCCGACCGCATACAGCACCCCCATGGTGCTGACAACGATCTCCTTGGCCACAAAGCCTGTCAGCAGCGCAACGCTTGCCCGCCAGTCGATTCCCAGCGGGGCAAAGACCGGTGCGATCGTCTTTCCGATCATTCCCATGTAGGATTTTTCAGCCTTTTCAAAGCGCTGCCGGCGCTTCAGTTCGGACAGCGATTCGTCTTTCAAGGCTTCCAATCGCTGCCTTTGGTCCGGCGCCGCCGCTTCGATCCGAGCGCCGAAGGCGGCGATCGCCTCCCGCTTTGCCGCGGCATAGTCGGTGTCGTAGGAAACGGTTCTGGGAAAGGCCGAAAGCGTCCAGACCACGACCGACCCGACCAGGATCACGCCGCCCATTTTCTTGAGAAACATTTTGCTCCGGTCCCACATGTGGATCATCAGGCTCTTGAGCATCGGAACCCGGTAGGGCGGCAGCTCCATCACAAACGGTGCATCGGCGCCGCGCAGCAGCGTGGACCGGAACAAGCGGCCGGTCAGGATCGACATCACGATGCCCAGCAGGTAGATGGCGAAGATCACGGATCCGGCGTGGCCCGCGAAAAAGGTGCCGGCCAGGACGATGTAGACCGGAAGCCGGGCCGAGCACGACATGAAGGGGGTGATCAGAATTGTCAGGATCCGGTCTTTTTCGCTTTCCAGGGTGCGGGCCGCCATGATCGCCGGCACGTTGCACCCGAATCCCATCAACATCGGGATGAACGATTTGCCGTGAAGGCCGATCAGGTGCATGATCCGGTCCATGAGAAAGGCGCAACGGGACATGTAGCCGGTGTCTTCAAACAGGGCGATG
>JASFPT010000399.1:0-3168 GCA_050115795.1 Desulfobacterales bacterium | reverse complement strand
ACCGAGTAGGACGGCCAGCCGATCGATCAACTCCGAGCGCGTCAGCAGATAGCGGTCCTCCGTGGGCTGCTGTTGGGTGTATCCAAGCGCCGCGATCCCGCGGGGGATGATCGAGATTTTGTGCACCGGATCGGCATGCTCGACCGATTCTGCTACAATGGCATGGCCGGATTCATGAAAGGCGACAATTTCTTTCTCCTGCGCATTCATCACCCGATTTTTTTTCTGGAGGCCGGCCACCACCCGGTCGATGGCCTCGTCGAAATCCGCTATTTCCACACTTTCTTTATCGTTTCGGGCCGCCAGCAGGGCAGCTTCGTTGATGATGTTGGCCAGGTCCGCGCCCACAAAGCCCGGTGTGCGGCCGGCAATCTGGCGCAAATCGACATCGGGACCCAACGCCACGTTTTTGGAATGGATTTTGAGAATGGCTTCCCGTCCGTTGATATCCGGGCGATCCACCAGGACCTGCCGGTCCAGGCGCCCCGGGCGCAGCAGGGCCGGATCCAGGATTTCCGGCCGGTTGGTGGCGGCCATGATGATGACGCCTTTGTTGGTATCGAAGCCGTCCATCTCCACCAGGAGCTGGTTCAGGGTTTGCTCCCGTTCGTCATGGCCGCCCATCACATTCATCCCCCGGGCTTTTCCCAGGGCGTCCAGTTCATCGATGAAGATGATACAAGGCGCCTGCGCAGCGGCCTGGGAAAAAAGATCACGAACGCGGGCCGCCCCCACACCGACGAACATCTCCACGAATTCGGAGCCGCTGATGGAAAAAAACGGCACTTGGGCCTCCCCGGCCACGGCCCGGGCCAGAAGGGTTTTACCGGTTCCCGGCGGGCCAACCAGCAGCACCCCTTTGGGGATTCTGCCCCCCAGTTTCTGAAATCTCTCCGGGGTTTTGAGAAATTCGACCACTTCCTCCAGCTCATCTTTTGCCTCATCGATGCCGGCCACATCGGCAAAGGAAACCTTGGTGTCGCTTTCCGCGAAAATCTTGGCCTTGCTCTTGGAAAAAGACATGACGCCCATGCCCGTTCCCATCTTTTTCATGGCAAACCGCCAGACCAGGAATAAAAAGGCCAGTGGAAGAACCCAGGAGAGAAGAACGCCCAGAAATTTATTTTCGTATTTTCCGGAATAGCCGACCTTGCGTTCATCCAGCTCCTTGACCAGATCCGGATCGTTCACCCGAACGGTGGTGAACGATCTTTTGGGCGATCCTTCCAGCGTACCTTGGATGCTTTCAGGTCCGATGATCAATTCGCCGGCGATTCCCTGGTCGACATACTGTTTGAATTGACTGTATGAAATCTTCTCGATTTTTGAGGAAAACAGCAACGGCTGCAGATAGGAAAATAAAATCATGGCGATGACGAAATACCAGATGCTGAACCGCCTCTTTTCCGGCAACGCCGCCCGATTTTTCGGACGCTTGCCGAAGCCGAAAAAGGACCGCAGCTTGTCGATCAGATCGCCGATAGGATCTTTGTCCGCACTGGGTGCCATTTTGATGTTCCCGTTTCGCTAAAAAACCTTCGTCATCCAGAAAGGGATTGGGTGAAACCCTGCATGGCCTTGATAATTTCCAGAATCGCCTCATGCACTCCTTCCGCACCGGAGCCTGTCTTTGCGGCATTTTTTTTGTCGATCCGACCCTGAACGTCGGCTTTGATTTTTTCCAGTTTCTTGGCGTGTATTTCAAACTGCAGCCGATGCTCTTCTTCCAACTCGTTAAGGAGATCGGAGTGAACCCGCTCGACAAGTTTGTCGGCCTCCGCCATTAATTGTTCGATGTTCTCGGCTTCACTATCTGCTGGCATGATATTTCCTCCCCAACGGGTTTTTGCCCGATTGCAGCGAGCCTTCTCACGGCATCGGAGCCGGCAGGCCCTGGGCTTTGCCTGGATTCGCCTGCTTGATGTACCGGTAAAAGTCGCTGTCGGTGGTAAGAATCAGCACGGCATTCTTGTTCGCCTTTTCTTTGTAGCTTTCCAGTGTGTTCAAAAAGGCGTAGAATTCCGGGTTTTTATTGTAAGCTTGGCCGTAAATGCGCGTGGCATCCGCATCGGCCTCGCCCTGGACCTCCTGCACCCGGCGGTAGGCTGTGGAACGAATCTGGCGCAGCTCCTTTTCCATCGTTCCCAGAATCTCGGCGCTGCGTCCCTCGCCTTCGGAGCGGAACTGCGCGGCGATGCGCTTGCGCTCGGAGATCATGCGCTCGTAGACCTTTTCGCGGACACTCTCCACGTAATCGAGACGCTTGATGCGCACATCCACCAGTTCGATGCCGTACTGGGGGATGATCTTCCGCGCTTCGGCCAGTATCGTTCGGGTGATCTCCTCCCTGCCGCGGGCAATCTTCCTTTTAAGCTCTTCTTCGCGTTCCTTCGGGACGGCTTTCAGGGCCTCGTCTTCGGGCACTTCCCACGATGCGCTGCGCACGAGCTCCACAAGTTCGCTGCTCGACACCTGGTCGCGCACCACCGAATCGAGAATATCGTTCAAGCGGTTCTGGGCCCCCGCTTCGCTGGCCACATTCTCGAGAAATTTTTTCGCGTCGGCAATCCGCCATCGAGCGGTGGTATCCACCCAGATGAATTCTCGCCCCTTGGTGGGAACCTGGTTCGGATCGCCGTCCCAGACGAGCAGGCGCTTTTCGAATCGCCGGACCTCCTGCACGAAGGGCAGCTTCACGTGCAGTCCCGCCTCGGTTACCGGTTCCCCCACGGGCCGGCCGAACTGCACGACAATGGCCTGCAGGCCCTCTTCCAATGTATATAGACCGCTGTAGAGCACGATTGCGATCACCACCAATATCGCGGCGATTACCGCTTTTCCGGTAAACTTCATGGTTGTCTCCCCTGGGCTGGTGGTTGTCCGCCGGACTCCAGTGGCAGCCAGGGCACCATGGCCTTCTGGTCCTGATCCACGATATAGAGCCCTTTCATATCCGACAGGAAACCGGTCATGGCCTCCAGGTACAGCCGCCGGCGCGTGACCTGCGGCGCCTGCTGGTACCGCCCTAAAATAGCCTCGAAGCGGGTGGCCTCTCCTTCGGCCCGGTTGATACGCTCCAGTGCGTAGCCTTCGGCCTCGCTGATGCTTTGGGCGGCCACGCCCCGGGCTTTGGGAATTTCCCGGTTGGCCTGTTCCTGGGCCTTGTTG
>JASFPT010000398.1:0-3168 GCA_050115795.1 Desulfobacterales bacterium | reverse complement strand
TTTAGCTTTTGCTGCAGTAGCAAGATTCTGAGATAAAGGGGTGATACGATTTGAAGGCCATCGAAGTGAAGGTCCACGACAACGACCTTGAAAAGGCGATGCGCATCCTGAAGAAAAAGATTCAGAATGACGGTCTTTTCAAGCGCTTGAAGCTCAAAAAAAGCTACGAAAAGCCGAGCGAATACCGCCGACGCAAGACGCGTGAAGCCCTGAGGCGCCAGCGGATCGCCGAAGCCAAACGAAGACGGTATTGATTGGAAGCCTGACCATTAAAGGCCCGGTCGTGCCCCTGCACGATCGGGCCTTTTTCTATGGAGCGCATCGGATCAGCCGCTCCGGGACCGGGATTCGGCCGCGCTGATTCGTGATCTGAAAGAAACCGAAAATGATGGACCCCGAAGCCTACCAACAATGCCTCCAGGAGATGTTCTCCCTCAGGCGGTTCGGAATCAAGCTCGGGCTTGACACGATCCGGAGCCTTCTGGCCGCGCTGGGAAACCCGCAGAACCGGTTCCGCGCCGTCCACGTGGCCGGCACGAACGGCAAGGGATCGGTGGCATCGGCCCTTTCAACGATTCTGACCCTTTCCGGAAACCGGACCGGTCTGTTCACATCGCCGCATCTGGTCCGTTTCAACGAACGAATCCAGGTGGACGGCCGCCAAATCTTGGACGGGGAGGTGGCTGACGGCTATCAGGCCATCAAGGGCGCCTTCCCCGGGGGCAGAGAGCCGACCTTTTTCGAAGTCAACACGGCGATGGCACTGGCTGAATTCGCCCGGCAGAAGGTGGACTGGGCCGTGATCGAAACCGGTATGGGCGGCCGGTTGGACGCAACCAACGTCATCCGGCCGGCCCTGTCGGTGATCACCAATATTTCGTTGGAACACAAGATGTATCTCGGTGGCACGGTGGCCAAGATCGCCGCCGAAAAGGCCGGCATCGTCAAAGAGCGGATCCCCGTGGTCACGGGGGTCAAACAACCCTCGGCGCTGCGGGTGGTCGAGGCAGCCGCCAAGGCAGCGCATGCACCGGTCTATCTGCTGGGAAGGGATTTTTCCTATCGTCGCAACCGAACAGAGGGCACCTTCGATTATCGGGGTTTGGATGCAACGATGCGGGGCCTTCGAACGGGGCTTGCCGGCGATTTTCAGACCGTCAATGCGACCCTCGTCTGTGCGGCCTGCGAGGCGCTTCGCCGGTCCGGAGTGGGTATCGAGGAGGAACACATCCGCAGGGGCCTTGCCGAAAACCGGTGGCCCGGCCGCCTGGAAAAAGCCGGCGACCGTCCCATGATCCTGCTCGACGGCGCCCACAACCTGGCTGCAGCCAGGGCTCTTGCCTCTTACATGAAAGACGATCTTGCCGGCCGCAGCATCACCCTGGTTTGCGGAATCCTGGACGACAAACCCTTCGAGAAAATCCTGGCCGACCTGTGCAAAACCGCCGTCCGGGTCATCCTGACCCGCGCGCGAATCGACCGGGCCCTTCCCCCCGAGAAGCTTGCGCCGGTGGCGCGCCGCTTCGTTTCCGACGTCACCCTGATCGAGGATGTTGCCGGGGCCGTCGCCCACGCCCGGGATACGACCCCGGAAACGGACGTGATCGTCATCGCCGGCTCCCTCTATGTGGTGGGCGAGGCCAAGGCGTATCTGGACGGGATGGATTCGGAGGCGTCGGCCGTGGCTCAAATTTAGGGCGCTGCTCTCGGTGGGAGTCAGATCTTGGATACTGGATGCTGGATGCTGGTTACAGGCCTAAGGCTTCATCCAATCCGGTGCTTTTCGTAGGGCACGGCCTCCGTGCCGTGCCCCGTGAACGGCACGGAGGCCGTTCACTACACAGACAGCGGCTTAAAACGATCGTTTTGGTATCGAGCATCCTGGATCAGGCAACCCGCATCCAGCAACCAGGATCCAGCATCCAGGATCCAGACCCAGGGTTGACATCGAATCGGCGATCCATTAGATTAGCCCATCTTTTGCGCCCGTAGCTCAGGGGATAGAGCGTCAGCCTCCGGAGCTGAAAGCCGCTGGTTCGAATCCAGCCGGGCGTACCAGAAATCCGACAGGGGTTTCGAGTTGAACTCGAAACCCCTGTTTTTATATTTACGGCATAGGGAAAAAAGGAGTTGTCATGATCAAAGGACACGCCACCCCAGATGCCACCGCCGAGTTGGCCCGCCAATACCCAAAAGTCGAATTTGGAACGCTGGGGCGGACCGGACTGACGGTCAGCCGGGCCGGATTCGGATGCTACCGCATCAGCACCGGAGTCGCCCATCACCGCGAAGCGCTTCAGGCCGCGCTCGATTCCGGCGTCAATCTGATCGACACCAGCGCCAACTACGCAGACGGCGGCTCGGAAGTTCTGGTGGGCCAGGTGTTGGCGGAACTGATGGCCGCCGGGCGCATCACGCGCAGCCGGATCGTCGTGATTTCCAAGGTGGGATACCTTCAGGGAGGCAACTTCGCCCTGAGCCAGCAAAGAAAGACAGAGGGGCGGCCGTTTCCGGATTTGGTGGAATACGGCCGCGGCCTGGAACACTGCATCCATCCCGAGTTTATCGAAGACCAGCTCACCCGCAGCCTGTCGCGCCTGAACCTGGAAGCCCTGGACGGGTACCTGCTGCACAACCCCGAGTATTACCTGGGGTGGGCCCAGAAGAACGGCGTGGACCTGGCGCAGGCCCGGCAGGAGTATCACCGGCGCATCCGGGCGGCTTTCGAACACCTGGAAACGGAGGTTGCAAAGGGACGCATCGGCTTTTACGGCATCAGCTCCAATACCTTTCCGGCTCCCTCGCAAGACCCGGAGTTCACCGGTCTGGAGAGGGTGTGGGAAATCGCCGGGTCGATTTCATCGGATCATCATTTCGCCGTCGTCCAGATGCCGTTCAATCTCCTGGAATCCGGGGCGATGCTGGAGAAAAACCAGCCCGGCGGCGGCAGCGCCCTTTCCTTTGCAGGAGAAAAAGGTCTCGGGGTTCTGATCAACCGGCCCCTGAATGCATTTGCCGGCGGGCGGCTTCTTCGTCTTGCCGATCTCCAGCAGACCGAGCGGCTGGGCACCAACGAGGTGATCGAAAAAATCCGGCAGCTGGGCAAATCCGAAACGCAGCTGTGGCGGAAGATCCTTCCCGACCTGGACATCCCCCAGGGGCTGAAGG
>JASFPT010000397.1:0-3190 GCA_050115795.1 Desulfobacterales bacterium | reverse complement strand
TCCCGTGGCCGACGATATCACCGCTGAAGCCGATTCCGGCGGTCACACCGACAACCGGCCCGCAACCACCCTTTTGCCGACCATTCTCAACCTCCGGGACGAATTCAGCCGCCGCCATCGATACCGGCGCTGGCCCTGCGTCGGTCTGGCCGGCGGCATCGCAACCCCGGATGCCGCTTCTGCCGCGTTCGCCATGGGGGCGGATTTTGTGCTGACCGGCACCGTCAACCAGACCTGCCGGGAGGCGGGCACTTCCGATGCGGTTCGCCGGATGCTCGCCGAGGCCGGGCAGGCCGACGTGGCGATGGCCCCGGCGGCGGACATGTTCGAAATGGGCGTCAAGGTCCAGGTTTTGAAGCGGGGGACCATGTTTCCACAAAAAGCCGCCCGGCTCTACGAGCTGTTTAAAAGCGCGCCGTCTTTGGAGGCGCTTTCCGAGGCGGATCGAAAGGTGCTGGAGCGCAGCTATTTCCGGTGCACCCTGGAAGAGGAGTGGGAAAAAACGCGCCGGTTTTTTCAGCAGCGGGATCCGTCGCAGATTCAAAAAGGGGAAAAGGACCCCCGCCACCGGATGGCCCTGGTCTTTCGTTCCTACCTGGGCCGCTCGTCGGCATGGGCGAACGCCGGCGAGCCATCTCGTCAGATCGACTACCAGATCTGGTGCGGCCCGGCCATCGGCGCTTTCAACCAGTGGTGTTCGGGAACCTTTTTGGAAAAACCGGAAAATCGAAAGGTCGTGACCGTCGCCATGAACCTGATGGCCGGGGCCTGCAGTGCGACGCGCGCCGGCTGGATCCGAAGCCAGGGGGTCCGGCTTCCCCGGGAAGGGGCACGTTTTACGCCCGTCCCCCTGGAACAGCTCATGGCGCGGTTGTACGAATCGGACCTGGCCAATTGACGGCGCCGGCATAGCCGGTGGCAATCGACCGCCCCCGCAGCAAGGGATGCAACCATTGCCATGAAACCGAATTCGAAATGTGAATCGCGCTCGACGCCGGTGGCCATCGTCGGCATCGGGGCCATGTTTCCCGGCTCGCCGACCCTGAAAGCCTACTGGCGTCTTTTGCTCGGCGGCCGCGACGCCGTATCCGAAGTGCCCGAATCCCACTGGTCTGCTGCGGACTACTTCGATCCCGACCCCAAGTCGCCCGACCGCGTCTACTGCATCCGGGGCGGATTTCTGTCGCCGGTTCCTTTCGATCCCACCGAATTCGGTTTGCCGCCGGCGATTCTGGAGGCGACCGATACCTCCCAGCTGCTCGCACTGATCACCGCCAAGATGGCCCTCGACGATGCCGGCTACGGCGACGGGGCGGTCTTCGACCGGTCGCGCACCAGCGTCATCCTCGGCGTCACCGGAACCCAGGAGCTGGTGATTCCCCTGGGCGCCCGGCTCGGCCATCCCCGTTGGCGCCGGGCCCTTCAGGAGGCCGGCGTCTCCGCTGCCAAGACCGACGCGGTCATGGAGAAAATCGCAGCAAGCTACGTTCGATGGCAGGAAAACTCTTTTCCGGGGCTCCTGGGCAACGTGGTCGCCGGCCGCATCTGCAACCGGCTCGACCTGGGCGGCACCAACTGCGTCGTCGATGCCGCCTGCGCAAGCGCCATGAGCGCCCTGCACCTGTCGTTGATGGAACTGGCGGACGGCCGCAGCGACATGGTGCTGTCCGGCGGGGTCGACACCTTGAACGACATTTTCATGCACATGTGCTTTTCCAAAACCGGGGTCCTGTCGCGGACCGGCGATGCCAGACCCTTTTCGGCCGACGCCGACGGCACTGTGCTGGGCGAGGGCGTCGGCATCGTTGTGCTCAAGCGGCTCGAAGACGCCAGCAAAGACGGTGATCGAATCTACGCCGTGATCCGGGGCATCGGCAGCGCCAGCGACGGAAGATCCCAGAGCATTTACGCCCCCCGGATCGAAGGCCAGGCCCTCGCCCTCACGCGGGCCTACGAAAACGCCGGCATCGATCCGAGGACCGTGGAGATGGTCGAGGCCCACGGCACCGGCACCCGGGTCGGTGACGCCGTCGAGTTTTCCGCACTGAGGCAGGTGCTCGACCCGGACGGGGTCGGGCTTCCGTGCACCCTGGGGTCGGTCAAATCGATGATCGGTCACACCAAAGCCGCCGCCGGCGCCGCCGGGCTGATCAAAGCGGCCCTGGCGCTCTACCACAAGGTGATGCCGCCGACCCTGAAGGCCGATCCGGTCGACCCGAACCTGGAAATCGACCGGAGCCGTTTTTTTCTCGCCGCAGCGCCGAGGCCCTGGCTTCAGCGGGGCGAGCACCCGCGCAGGGCCGGCGTGAGCGCCTTCGGCTTCGGCGGCAGCAACTACCACGCTGTCGTCGAGGAGGCCTCTCCGGAAAAACCGGCGCCGGCCTGGGACGGCGGCTGCGAGATTGTCGCCTTCAGCGGCGCCGACGCAGTGGAGGTCATTCAACGGGCCCTGGCGTTCTTCGACGAATGGGCCGGGGCGTCTTTTCCGGAGCGGGGGCTTGGCCATGCTGCGGCGAAGCTGCGAGAACGGTTTTCCGCCGGCGACCGCTTCCGTCTTTTGGCCGTCGTCGATCCGTCCAACGGCGACGCGGGCCGCCGGCTGGCACAGCTGCGCGCCGCCGCGGCCGATCTTGCCGAAGACGTTTCGCAGCCGGTGCCGCCGGAGGTCGATCTCCATTTCGGCGGACCGGGGCCTGTGGGCGGCCTGGCCGTTTTGTTTCCCGGCCAGGGCAGTCAGTACCCGGGCATGGGACTCGACCTGGTCTGCACCTTTCCGGAGGCCTTCGGACCGGTTTCGGTTTTTTCCGGTGCCGGAAACGGCAGCCGTCTGCTGGCGGACCTGATCTATCCGCCGGCGCCGGGCGGCGCAGCAGTCGAAGTACTCCGTGCCACCGATGTCGCCCAGCCGGCCATCGGCGCCGTGAGCCTGGCGATGTGGCGGGTTCTGGAGCGATTCGGCGTGTCACCCGCGGCATTTGCCGGCCACAGCTTCGGGGAGTTGACGGCGCTGTGCGCCGGCGGGTGGATGGACGAAGCATGCTTCGCCGCGCTGTCTGTCAAGCGGGGCCGGCTCATGGCGGACATCGGCGCCGAACGGGATCCGGGCGCCATGATCGCTGTCCGGGCGCCCCTTGCCGAAGTCGAAGCGCTGGCTGAAGCCGCGGGGCCGGATCTGGTGCTGGCCAACCGA
>JASFPT010000396.1:0-3194 GCA_050115795.1 Desulfobacterales bacterium | reverse complement strand
TTCAATATATAAAAATGTATTTAAATATCGATCCCTTTTGCAGGAATTTGACGGCCGCCTCACCGCGCTGAGTCCGCTCGCCGTGCTTCAGCGCGGCTACAGCATTACTCGGGCGCTGCCCGGCAACCGCATCGTCCTGGATCCGGCGACGGTCCGCCGCGGCCAGCGGCTGCGGATCACCCTGGCCCGCGGGGATCTTGCCGCCGAGGCGACGGATGAAAAACCGCCGAAACAAGGGCAACAGGAGGCCTCCACCGAACATGGGAACCAAGAAACCGACCTTTGAAAAGGCGATGAAACAGCTCGAAGAGATCGTCGACGAGCTGGAGTCCGGGGACCTCTCCCTGGAAAAGGCGCTTCAAAAATTCGAAGAGGGCATCTCGCTTTCCAAATTCTGCTCCGAGAAGCTGGAGGAAACCGAGCGCCGTATTACCCTGCTCACCGCCGACAAGGAAGGGGCGCCGCTGGAGGCCCCTTTCGAGACGGATTCGGATACCGATGCGCCCATTTGATCTCGAGGGCTACCTTTCGGCCGCAAGGGCTTTTGTGGATCAGGCCCTCGATGCCTGCCTCCGAAAGCGGGTGCCGGCCGACAGCCGGGCCGGACAGGCCATGCGGTACTCGGTGACGGCCGGCGGAAAACGGCTGCGTCCGATTCTCTGTCTGGCCGGATGCGAGGCCGCCGGCAAAGATGCACTCGCTGCCCTGGCACCGGCCTGCGCTGTGGAGTTGATTCACACCTACTCGCTGATCCACGACGACCTGCCGGGCATGGACGACGACGACCTGCGAAGGGGCAAGGCCACCTGCCACCGGGCCTTTGACGAGCCCACCGCGATCCTGGCCGGCGATGCGCTGCTCACCCTCGCCTTCGAGGTGCTGTCCGACGTCGAGCCCGGCTCCCCTGCCCCCTCCGCCGGCATCCGGCTGGCGATCATCCGGCGGCTTTCCTCGGCGGCGGGCATCGGCGGCATGGTGGAAGGACAGATGCGGGACATCGCTTCCGAAGGGTCGCCGCTGGGGCTCGACGAGCTGACTGACCTGCACCGGATGAAAACCGGCGCCCTGATCGAGGCCGCGGTCTGGTGCGGCGCCGCAGCCGCGGGCGCCGAAGACACCCTGTGCGACCGTCTGGCGGCGTACGGCCGCCACATCGGACTTGCTTTTCAGGTGGTCGACGATATGCTCAACGTCGAAGGCGATCCGGAAAAGCTCGGAAAGGCGGTCGGAACCGACGCCGAGCGCCGGAAAAGCACCTACCCTGCGCTGCTGGGCATCAAGGCTTCCCGGCGGCTGGCGCAGGCACAGGTCGACGCGGCCATAGAAACCATCGCCCCGCTCGACCGCCGGTCCGATCCGCTGCGGGCCATCGCCCGCTACGTTGTCGAACGGGACCGCTGATAAAATCGCGCCCGCGATTTTATGAAGGTTTGTAGCGTCGCAAAAACACAACGCGGAACCGTTCTGAACGATTCATCGGCTTTCGCGAAGGCCGGGACTTTCTGCAGGGAGATCAGGCTTTGAGCTTACTTGAAACCATCGACACCCCCGAAGACCTCAAAAGGCTCGGACGAGACCAGCTGCCTGTGCTGGCCGCCGAAATCCGCAAGACCATCGTTTCGGTGGTCTCCCAAAACGGGGGGCACCTGGCGCCAAGCCTCGGGGCCGTCGAGCTGGCCATCGCCATCCATTACGTGTTCGAGGCGCCAACGGACCGGATCATCTGGGACGTTGGCCACCAGGCATACGCCCACAAGCTGTTGACCGGCCGGCGCAAACAATTTGGAAGCCTCCGGCAGCACGGGGGGATTTCCGGTTTTACCCGGATGCGCGAAAGCCCCTACGACGGGTTTTCCACCGGCCACAGCAGCACCTCCATCTCGGCCGGCCTCGGCATGACCTGCGCGCGCCACCTCAAGGGCGCGGCGGGAAAGGTGATCGCCGTGATCGGCGACGGCTCCATGACCGCCGGTCTGGCCTACGAAGGGATGAACCAGGCCGGCGACCAGAAACGGGACCTGGTTGTCATTCTAAACGACAACGACATGTCGATCGCGCACAACGTCGGTGCCATCTCTTCTTTGCTGAGCCGGACCTTTTCGGCCCGCCGGCTTCAGAACCTGAAAAAAGAGTTCGGTGATTTTCTCAAATCGCTGCCCAAGATCGGGGACGACATCTACCAGTTCGCCAAACGGTCCGAGGACTCCTTCAAGACCTTCATTACGCCGGGCATGCTGTTCGAGGCCTTCAACTTCGACTATTTCGGCCCCATCAACGGCCACAACCTCGACCATCTCATCGATATTTTGAACAACATCAAAAAGTTCGACGAACCGGTCCTGCTTCACGTGACCACCCAAAAGGGGAGAGGCTATCCGCCGGCAGAAAACAACCCCGTCCATTTTCACGGCGTCGGCTGTTTCGACGCCGAAACCGGCAACTGCATCGACCGGCCCAGTCCGACGCCGACCTACACCCACATCTTCGGTCAGACCATGACGGCCCTGGGCGAGCAGAACGAGCGGCTCGTGGCGGTCACCGCAGCCATGCCCGAGGGCACCGGCCTGGCCGAATTCGCCAATACCCATCCGGACCGCTTTTTCGACGTGGGCATCGCCGAACAGCACGGGGTCACCTTCGCGGCCGGCATGGCCACAGAAGGGTTCAAGCCGGTGGTGGCCATCTACTCCACCTTTTTGCAGCGGGCCTACGACCAGATTCTTCACGACGTCTGCATCGAGGCTTTGCCGGTGGTCTTCGCGCTGGACAGGGGCGGCATCGTCGGAGAAGACGGCGCCACCCACAACGGCCTGTTTGACTTCTCGTTTCTACGAAGCCTTCCGAACATGGTCGTGATGGCGCCGAGCAATGAAAACGACCTGGTCCGAATGCTTCACACTGCGGTGGCCCACCCGGGGCCGATTGCCCTTCGCTACCCGCGGGGAGCCGCCACCGGCTGCAAACTGGACGATCCGGCGCTGCCGATGACCATCGGCAAGGCAAAGGTCTGCCGGGAAGGTTCGGACCTGGTGATTCTGGCGATCGGCCGGCCGCTCAACGACGCCCTTGAGGCCGCTGCGCTGCTCGAAAAAGAGGGACTTTCGGCGACGGTGGCAGACTGCCGCTTCGTCAAGCCGCTCGACGCGGACCTGATCCGGTCCCTGGCCCGGAAAATTCCGCGCATCGTCACCGTG
>JASFPT010000395.1:0-3212 GCA_050115795.1 Desulfobacterales bacterium | reverse complement strand
GTCCACGCCGGAATGGATCACGATGTCGCTGTTTCGGGCCAGGGAGGAATTCGGGTTACCGGTAAAGGCGATGATCCTGCACCCGATTCTACGGATGCTCGACAGCAGGATATTGATTTCGTCGGTTTCCCCGCTGTTGGACAGGGCCAGAAAAATATCGCCCTCGCTGACGATCCCCAGATCGCCGTGGACCGCCTCCACCGGATGCAAAAAGAGCGAACGGGTGCCGGTGCTGTTTAAGGTGGCCACGATTTTCCGGCCGACGATTCCCGATTTTCCAATGCCGGCGACGATGACCCGGCCTTTGGATCGGTAGATGGCCTCCACCGCTTCGGCAAAACGCTCGTCGAGGCGTTCGGCCAGCTTCAAGATTCCCTCGGCTTCCAGCTGGAGAACCTCGGCGGCCTGTTTGATCGTTGTGGATGAAGCACTCATCTGCTGCAGTCCCGGTTCGGGCTCCGATCATGGCGGTGGCGGAAAATCCGCAGGTGCGTAATTTTGGGGCGATTTCTTGCAGCTTTTCGGGGGAAAGTCAACAGCGGGAGATGCCGGGGCGGCCGCGCCGCACCGGCATCTCCCGCTTATGGAAAAGCGAAAAGCGCCTTTCTGAAGGCGGCTTGGATGCGCCCGAATGCCACGCCGATCCACTTGTTGGCCGCCCCGACAGCCGGCTTCAAAACCCGGCGGCGCAGCCGCCTTTCATAAAATCGCGCAGCGATTTTATCTTGACAAGGACAAAACGCTTCCTTATATAACGGCACAAATTTTTTCGGCTCGCTTACCGACCTGGTATTTGCGGTTGAAATACCGGGTTTTTTTGAGCCCGATTTCCGGCCGAAAGGGGGTGATTGCCATGATTTGTCAAACGATTCGAAAAGGTGTGGACTGCCCGTTCATGACGGCCGCCGGTTGTTCCTACAACGGCGGAAAGTGCCATGTGATCGTCGAGGCCTGCCAGGGGTGCGGCCGCAGCAGCGAGTTCGACACCGGATGGTTCTGCTCCTCATGCCCGGAGCCGGCCGCCAAGTGGAAGAACGGAAACTGCAACCTGGCGACCCATGTGAAGACGGCGACCACGGTGGACTCCGCAAAGAAAATCAACCCGCTCAAAGCATCGAAACGGGGGAAAATCTAGCATGTCGCCTGATCACCAATCATAAGACCCCGCCCTGTCAACGGGCGGGGTCTTTTTTTGCCGCCGCCGCTGCCTGTTCCCCGACCCGGCACGGCCGGAGGGGGCTGCTCTTTCCTCTCCGCCGATGGTTTCTTTTCCGGCGCAAAATACGCTGCATTTCCCTTCACCGAAGCACCGGAACGGCCCACCCGGTTTGCAGCCGAAACCGCAAATGGCCCGTGTTTTGCGCGATAATCGATCGCAATATACTGATATTCCAGGATTCTTTTCCCTTGAATTTTTCTGCCGCAAACAGTAATGTGCCTCAACATCGAATCGTTCGTCAACCACCCAGGAGGTCGACCCCATGAATCCCATTGCAGAATCTCTGAACCGGGAACTTCAATCCGCCAGCGAGCCGATTTTCCAGATGCTGTCGGATGTGGGCCGGAAACTCTTTTTCCCGAAGGGGATTTTGACGCAGGGGGCGGAAGCCAAGGAAAAAGCCCACCGAATGAACGCCACCATCGGGATCGCCACCGAGGCGTCGGGCATCATGCACCTACCGTCGGTGATGGAACGAATCGACGGCCTGCCGCCCGAAAAAAGCATTACCTATGCCCCCTCCTACGGAATCCCGGAACTCAGAAGGGCCTGGAAGGCGGATCTGGCGAAAAAGAACCCCGCTCTGGAGGGAAAAGCGATCAGCCTGCCGGTGGTCTCCTCCGGAATCACCCACGGCGTCAGCGTCTTTGCCGATCTGTGGCTCGATCCCGGGGACGTGGTGCTGCTGCCGGACATGATGTGGGGAAACTACAACATGATTTTCACGGTGCGCAAAGGCGCCCGGATTCAAACCTACCCCATCTTCACCGATCAGATGCGCTACAACCTGGACGCATTCGAGGCGGCGGTGAAAAAGAAGGCCGCCTCCCGTTCCAAAATTGTCGTTCTGCTCAACTTCCCGCACAATCCCTCTGGATACAGTCTCAGCCGCGCCGAGGCGCAGCGGACCGCCGAGATCCTGGTCGAAGTCGCCGAGGCGGGCACCCATGTGGTGGCGGCGCTGGACGACTCCTACTTTGGGCTTTTCTACGAGCAGGAGACCTTCAAAGAGTCGATGTTTGCGCTGCTGGCCGGAATCCACCCGCGCCTGCTGGCCGTCAAGCTCGACGGGGCCACCAAGGAGAACTTCGTCTGGGGGCTGCGAATCGGTTTTATCACATACGGGTGCGCCCTCTCCGGTGATCCGGCGCCGGTCTACGACGTTCTGGAAAAGAAGACGGCCGGCTGTGTCCGAGGGTCGATTTCCAACGCCAGCCACCTTTCCCAGTCGATCGTGGTGACCGCGATGCAGCAGCCTTCCTTTGCCGACGAAAAGGCGGAAAAGTTCAAGGTGATGCAGCAACGGGCGCGGACGGTCAAAGAGGTCCTTTCACAACCGCAGTTTGACGATGCATGGGACGTATATCCATTCAACTCCGGCTATTTCATGTGCCTGCGGCTCAAAAACACCGATGCCGAGCAGTTGCGGGTGCACCTGCTCGACAAATACGGCATCGGCCTGATCTCCATCGGCAGCCGCGATCTTCGTGTCGCCTTTTCCTGTCTGGAGCAGGCCCAGATTCCGGAGTTGTTCGAAACCGTGTACCGCGGCATCCAGGAGCTTTCCGGATCCGGATAGAACATGCCTTCCTCCGTTAGCTGGACAGACCGATTCCATGCGCTGATCGGCCGCGACCGCTCGTTTACCATCGCCCGGGCCGGCAAATGGACCTTCTATTTCGTACTGATCGGCCTCATCGCCGGTACCGGTTCCGTCATTTTCCACTACCTGTGCCAGCTCGGCATCCACTATTTCATGGACTTGATCGCCGGCTACCGGCCCCCGGCGCCGGCCGGCGAACACCACCTGCTCTCCCCCACCGATCGGCCGTTCAACCGGTGGCTTCTTCTGTTTTTGCCGGCCTTCGGCGGCATCCTCAGCGGCTGGCTGGTATACACCTTTGCTCCGGAGGCGGAAGGCCACGGCACCGATGCGGCCATCGACGCCTATCACCGCAGGGGCGGCTTCATCCGCGGCCGGGTGCCGATCGTC
>JASFPT010000394.1:0-3218 GCA_050115795.1 Desulfobacterales bacterium | reverse complement strand
CCGGCCGTCGTTTTTCGGCATGGATCTGAACCTGCATCAGGTTACCATCTGGATCTACTTTTTGATGATCGCCCTGGTGGTGTTCACGATCTTTGTGGTCGGCCGGCTGCAGAACTCCAGAATCGGCCGGGCCTGGATCGCCCTCCGGGAGGACGAGATCGCCTGCCAGGCCATGGGCATCGACAAGACCAAAACAAAGCTCAGCGCCTTTGCCCTGGGCGCCACCTGGGCGGGCATGGCCGGGGTGATGTTCGCCGCCAAGACCACCTTCATCAACCCGGCCAGCTTCACGATCTGGGAGTCGGTGATCATCCTCTGCGTGGTGGTGCTCGGCGGCATGGGCTCCATCGTGGGCGTGATCATGGGGGCCATGGTCCTCATCCTGCTGCCCGAATACCTTCGGGCGTTTTCCGAGTACCGGATGCTTCTGTTCGGGGCGATTCTCGTGCTGATGATGGTCTTCCGGCCCGGTGGAATCATCACCAACGTCCGACAAACCTACCAATTCAAGCGCAAGGCAGCTACCGATGGCAGCAGCTCCTGAAATCGGCCAAAAAATACTGGATGTCCGCAGCCTGAGCATGGACTTCGGCGGACTCCGGGCCCTGGACCGGATCGACCTTCACGTGTGCACAGGGGAAATCGTGGCCCTGATCGGGCCCAACGGCGCCGGCAAGACCACGTTCTTCAACTGCATCACCGGCATACACGCACCCACCGAGGGCGAGATGCTGGTCCTGCCGCCCAACCGGACCGATACCGTCAAACTCAACGGATTGAAACCGAACCAGGTCACCGAACGCGGCCTGGCCCGCACCTTTCAGAACATCCGTCTGTTTCATAACATGACCGTTTTGGAAAACGTCATGATCGGCCGCCACTGCCGGATGTCGGCGGGCATTCCGGGGGCGATCTTCCGGCCCCGATCGACCCGGGAAGAAGAGCAGAAGGTGGTGGAAGACAGCTACGCCATGCTCGAAAAGATCGGTCTCGCCCAGTTTGTCAACGAACTGGCCATGAACCTGCCATACGGCGCCCAACGCCGGCTGGAAATCGCCAGGGCCATGGCCACCGATCCCTTTATTCTGCTGCTGGACGAACCGGCGGCCGGGATGAATCCCCGGGAAACCCGGCAGCTCGACGAGCTCATCCTCAAAATCCGCAACGAGGAGTCGATGTCGATCCTGCTCATCGAGCACGACATGAAGCTGGTGATGAGTCTTTCGGATCGAATCTACGTCGTGGACTACGGCAAGAAAATCGCGGAGGGCCCCCCCGAGGAGATCAAGAACAACCCGGCGGTCATCAAGGCCTACCTCGGAGAGGAAGTCGATGCTTGAGCTGAAAAACGTCAAGACCTACTACGGCAACATCCAGGCGCTGAAGGGAATCGATCTGTCCATCGAAGAAGGGGAGATCATCACGCTGATCGGCGCCAACGGCGCCGGAAAGACCACCACGCTGATGTCGATCTGCGGCATCGTGCCGCCGCGCTCCGGTGAAATCCGGTTCATGGGAGAACCGATCCACGATACCAAGCCGGACAGGATCGTCTCGATGGGCATCTGCCAGGTGCCCGAAGGCCGCCGGATCTTTCCGTACCTTTCGGTCATGGAGAACCTGGACCTCGGGGCCTATCTCCGAAGGGACAAGGCCGAAATCAAAAAGGATCTGGAGTATATCTTCGAGCTGTTTCCGATCCTGGCAGAGCGCCGTCACCAGGCAGGGGGAACCCTGTCGGGAGGCGAGCAGCAGATGCTGGCCATCTCCAGGGCGCTGATGGCAAAGCCCAGGCTGCTGCTCATGGACGAGCCTTCCCTGGGCCTGGCCCCCCTGGTGGTCAAACAAATCTTCGAGATCATCGCCAAGGTCAACCAGGAAAACCGGACCACGATTTTTCTGGTCGAGCAAAATGCCAACCTCGCCTTGAAGGTGGCCCACCGGGGCTATGTGATGGAGACCGGCCGCATCACCCTGGCCGACTCGGCCGCCAATCTCCTCAACAACGAGCAGGTGAGGAAGGCTTACTTGGGGATGTGATGCGGTCTGCTTCGGGAAAGGGAGATGGGTCATTCGTTCTGGGGTTGAATGGGGATGACATCGAACCGAGAACCTTCCCGATCTTGGATCCAGGCGGAATCGGCATCTAAAAAGATCCTCCTCCCGGCGAATCGACCCCTCAACCATTGAACCGTTCGACCCGTCATCGTCTTCGACGATCGGCCTCCTCCTGCACCTTCTGAAGTCGCTCGCTGATTCGAACCGGGTAGAGGTGCTTTTGATCGATCCGCTTGCAGGCGGCGGGCAGTGCCGCCAACTGCTCCCGGGCGTGTTTGCGCATCTCGTCCAGCTCCGGCCGCCGGCCCCGGCGCCGACCGTCTTCCATGACCGTTTCCAGCAGGGGAGATCCCCCTTTGACGGTTTCGGTGCGCTCTCCGATGATGTCTTCGACAAAGATCCCGTCCTTGCCGAGACGGCGAAAGACCTGCTTTTCCCCGGCAAGGGTCTGCTTTCCGGGACTCAGCTTGCGGACGTCTTCCCCGGCAAACCGGACCAGCTTGTAGACGATGTCCAGAAAGGGCGCATCTGCCGAAACCCCGGCGTTGGTACCCACGCCGAAGGCGTCGATCTCCGCGCCGCTTTCGAGCACCTTTTCGATCTTGTATTCGTCGAACCCGCTGCTGGCGAAGATCTGAACCTTGCAAAGACCGGCATCGGAAAGGATCTTCCGGACCCGGCCGGAGAGATCGACCATGTCGCCGCTGTCGAGACGGACGCCCCGGAGCATATGCCCCCGGTCCTTCATCTGCCGGGCCACCCGTACCGCGTTATTGGCACCTTCGACGGTGTCGTAGGTGTCGATCAAAAAGACCGACTGATCGGGGAAGACGTCGGCATAGGCGGCAAAGGCCTCCTCTTCGGTTTGAAAGGCGGAGACAAAGGAGTGGGCCATGGTTCCGGAGATCGGAATCCCGTATCGCTTGCCGGCCAGCACGTTGCTGGTGGCTGAAAATCCGGCCAGATACGTGCTCCGGGCCACTTTCATGCCGGCATCGAACCCCTGGGTCCGGCGCAGGGAGAAATCGACCACCGGCCGCTCCCCGGCCACATGGACGATCCGGGCGGCCTTGGAGGCGATCATCGTCTGGAATCCGAAGCAGTTGAGGAGCATCGTCTCGACGATCTGTGCCTCGATCACCGGAGCGGTCACCTCCACC
>JASFPT010000393.1:0-3234 GCA_050115795.1 Desulfobacterales bacterium | reverse complement strand
CCGTGCTGGTCATGGCCGCGGTGATGTTCGTGCCGGCATCCCGGATCCGGACGATCTTCGTTTTTCTGACGCTGACCTTCTTTCTCATCCTCTTTTTCGCGTTCCGCCTGATCCGGCCCGAGCGGCTGGCGGACCCGGAGTTTTTCGAAAACACCCTGGTCTATTTGAGAACGCTGCGCTCGCCGGCGCCCTTTTGGCTTCCCAGCACGTGGGCCTTTGACAGCTTCCAGGCCCTGCTGTCGGGCCGGCCGGCGGCCGGTCTTTTCCACAATGCCCTGTCGCTGAGCTGCGCCGGTTTTGGCGTCTGCCTGATGGTGGTGCTCGCCCACCACGTCTATTTCAAGGGCGTTTCCAAGACACAGACGGCGCCCGCGCGCCTGTTCAAGCGCACCGTCAAAGACCGACGACCGCTGCCCCTGTTTTCCGGCGTTTCGGCGGCCCTTGCCGCAAAAGAGGTCCGGACCTTTTTCCGGGATCAAACCCAGTGGACCCAGTTGTTCTTGATCGGCGCGCTGATCGTCATCTACGTCTACAACTTCAAGGTCCTTCCCCTTGAACGCTCCCCCATCAAAACGATCTACCTTCAGAATCTGCTTGCATTTCTCAACATGGGGCTGGCCACGTTCGTTCTCTCTGCGCTGACCGCCCGATTTGCCTATCCCGCCGTGAGTATGGAACGCGAATCGTTCTGGCTGATCCGGACCGCACCGATTTCCCTGAAGCGATTTTTGTGGACGAAATTCGCCATCTACTTCGCCCCGTTGCTGGTGCTGACCGAAATCCTTGTCGTCGCCACGAATCTGCTGCTCCAGGTCACCCCGTTCATGATGGTCCTTTCCACCGTAAACGTTCTTTTCATCGTTCCCGGCGTCGTGGCGCTGGGCGTCGGCCTCGGCGCCGCCTACCCGGACTTTTCCTCCGAAAACCCCATTCAGTCGGTTACCAGCTTCGGGGGACTGCTGTTTATGATCGTGTCGGCGATTTTTATCGCGTCGGTCCTTGTCCTGGAATCCGGGCCCGTGTATACGATCTTCATGGCCGACTATCACGGCGCCGCTTTGACCCTTCGCCAGTGGACCTGGGCGCTCGCCGCATTTGTTCTGGCGGCCGGCTTTTGCCTGACCGCCTTTTTGCTGCCGATGCATTACGGAATCCGGCGCCTGGAGGAGAACCGGCGCTGACCACCCGCACGAGACGACCTACACAACCCCATCGGAAAGGAATGCACTGCAAATGGTCGAACTAAGCGAAGATGCCGAAAAACTGCTGATCGAACTGTACAACCACACGGGCGGAAAGGACGCGGCCACCGTATCGATGTTCGAGATCGGCGAGGCGGCCGGACTGGACCGGGACCGGTCGGGCGCGGCGGGAGAAGAACTGATCGGCTGGGAAATGGTCGAAGTGCGGACCCTGTCGGGCGGAATCGCCATCGCCGAAGAAGGCGTCCGGGCGGCGTGCAGCATCGGCGGCACCGGCGACGCCGGAGAAGACGACGTGAAACTGGGCGCCGGCCCGGTGCTCGACGACCGGGAGCGCGAGGCGGTGGACCGGATCGTCTCCCGGATCAAAACCCGGGTCGAAACACTGGGACTCGACTTCGACCGGCTGTCGGAGATCATGGCGGACCTGAAAACCGCAGCGGCGCAGCTCGCCTCGCCCCGACCGAAAACGGCAGTGTTCAAAGAGGTGCTCATCTCGATCCTGAACATCGTCGACAATGCAAACGCCGGCGCAGAAGCGCGGGACATCCGCCGGATGCTGGGGAAATGACGACACCTGATGGCAACTACGCACGGATCGTCGCCGACAACCTCGCCAGGCTCTACGACGACCGGCCGGCGGATCTTGCGCGGCGGCTTTGCGCCCGCCAGGAGGAAAACCGGTTTTTTTTCTCCGCCTTCGGCCGGGCCTGCGTCGTTTGCCCGGAGGCCGTGCGCCTGGACGGCCGAATCGAATCCGGCGTGCTCGGCATTCTGATTTCCCTGTACGCGCGCTTTGCCCAGGCCGATCCGTGCGTCCTCGAACCGCTGAAGGGGTTCAAGGAACTTCCAGACAGCATGCCTTACGCCGGCGCTTTCGTCGCCCGTACCCAGCAGGTGCTGGTCACCCACGTCGAGCGGATCCAACGCCGCCGGGATCGGATTGCAGCGCAATTCGCCTGCGGCGATGCGCCGCCGGGCGTGTCGGGGGACTTCGCCCTGCTGCTCTACCCGCTTCCGAAAATCGCCCTGTGCTACGTGTTCTACCTTGCAGACGAGGACTTTCCCGCCTCGGTGACGTGCCTGTACTCTGCCAACGCCGCCGTGCACATGCCCACCGACGCACTTGCCGACGTCGGCGAGTACACCTCCCAGGCGATTCTTCGCATCGTCGGCCGCTAGCCGGCCGAACCGCGGCATCGCAGCTTCCGGTTGTTTCGCTTGAGCGGCCTTGCAATATTCGGCAGGATGAAGCGCCGCAGCCGGAACAAGGTTGTTTGACAATCCTTTTTATCTGAACTTTTTACAAAAACTTCTGGGACGCAATTCTATAGGCTGCAGACCGCCCGCGCGGCCGTCACCAGCATCCAGATGCCGACGACAACGAAGAACAATCCGGCCCCCAGCCGGATGTAGCTGGGCGGAATCAGCCGGGCGACGGCGTCGCCGAACACCACCGCGATGGCCGAACTCAGCACCAGCGCCCCGGCCGACCCGATGAACACCGACCACTTGGACGTCGCGCAGTCCGCCGACAGGCAAAAGGTGGCCAACTGGGTCTTGTCTCCGAGTTCGGCCAGAAACACCATGCCGAAGGTGGTCAGCAGATATTGGATATCCATGATGATCTCCCGGTCGAAACGGCAAAAAAGGCGTCGCCTCCCGCGGGCGGCGACGCCTGTGTGAAAGCGGCTTCAAACGCTCGGGCTTGAAACCGCACCGAAACGCCTTCCAATCGGCACCAACAGCAGCACCATTTACCGGCCGAGCAAGGCCATCGCCCTGGAAAATACGTTGTCGACCGTAAAACCGAACCGCTCCATGACGACCCCGCCCGGCGCGGAAGCCCCGAAACCGTCTACGGCAACGACCGCACCGTTGTCACCTACCCAGCGCTCCCAGCCCATGGCCGAGCCGGCCTCGACCGCGAGTCGCTGCCGGCACCCGGCTGGAAGAACCGACTCCCGGTAATCGGCGCCGGCTTTCTCGAACAGCTCCCAGCTGGGCATGCTGACCACCCGCACGGCGAGGC
>JASFPT010000392.1:0-3236 GCA_050115795.1 Desulfobacterales bacterium | reverse complement strand
GCTCACCGGCTGCCGGGAGGCGATCCGTATCGCGCTGGACCGGGTCCGTCAGGCCCAGGTCGATACCTGCTGGATGGACGCCGGCGACCTCACACCGCCGGAATGGGCCGCCTGCGGTGATGCGAACTGGGCGGGGGGAACCCTCATGGAATGCGGTTACCGGGCCAGCATCGGTGCAAGCCCTGAACAGCTCTGGGAACCGATCCGCCGGATCGGCGGGGGCTCCGGGTGGTATTACGGCAACATCCTCTGGGCGATTCGGGGGTGGATGGACCGGCTGGCCGGGGGCATCGGTCTGCGCCGGGGGCGGCGGCACCCCACGGACCTGAAAGTGGGCGACGCCCTCGACCTCTGGCGGGTGCTCGAAGTCGACCCGCCGCGAAAGCTTCGCCTGCTTGCCGAGATGAAGCTTCCGGGCGAGGCGATGCTCGAATTGACCATCGACCCGCAGGGGCCGGACCAGAGCCGACTGACCCTTCATTCGCGATTTCTGCCACGGGGGCTTTTCGGCCTGGTCTACTGGTACGGGCTGTACCCGTTTCACCAGATGATCTTTTCGGGTATGCTCCGCGCCGTGGCAAAAGCGGTAAACCAGCCCATCACGGCCGGTCCCGAGCGGTTCACCCCCAAGCTGCACACGGCCTGTGCCCTGCCGGACCGAAAACCTTGACGAAACCGAATCGATGACGATTATCTACAGACGACACCGCAGGATACCGTTTGAAATCCGAAGATCGATCTCCAGGTTCCCATAACCAGGTCGCCGGGGCGATCGAAGGTCGGACGCTGTTTACACGAGAAGGGGGAAGGCGATGACTTCACAGATGCAGGCACTCAAAGACTACTTCGACAGCAAAAAAGGCATCGGCGTGCTCTCCACGGCCGACGGCGCCGGCAAGGTGGATTCTGCCGTCTATTCCCGGCCGCACATCATGGACGACGGCACCATCGCCTTTATCATGCGCGACCGGCTCTCCCACAAGAATATCACGGAAAATCCGAAGGCGGCCTACCTCTTTGTGGAGGCCGGCGAAGGGTACAAGGGAAAGCGGCTGTTTCTGACCATGGTCCGGGAAGAGGTCGACAGCGATCTTCTCTACGAACTGCGCCGGCGAACCTACCCGCCGGAAAAGGACCGCCGAGACCCGAAGTTCCTGGTCTTTTTCAAGCTCGAAGACGAGCTTCCCCTGGTCGGACCGGGCAGATAGGCGTGGCCGTGGCAGACCCGGACGACATTCGGCGACGGATCGCCGCGCTGCTCGACGCGCAGTGGCTGGCGGTGTTGTCCACCCAGCACCGCGGGGCCCCCTACGCCAGCCTCGTCGGGTTTGCCGCCGAACCGGATCTGCACCGGATTTATTTTGCCACTCCCGAAACGACGCGCAAATTCCGAAACATCAGCGAAGACCCTCGCGTGGCCCTGCTTGTCGACAGCCGCACCCACCGGGAGTCCGATTTTCACCAGGCGTCGGCGGTCACGGTCGTGGGAACGGCGGCGGAGGTCGACAAGGCCGCCGATACGGCGGCGGTCTCGTTGTACCTTTCCCGCCATCCATACCTGTCCGATTTTCTTCACGCCGCCACCACCCGGCTGCTTCGGATCGACGTGAAGCGTTATCTGCTCGTGGAAAACTTTCAACAGGTCATGGAACTGCGGATCCGGCCGTGAATGTTTTCCTATCCCTGGACCAGATCGAAGAAACCGACCGTCCGAAAGTCGGCGGGAAGGCGTTCGCCCTGGCAAAGGCGCACGCCGCCGGCCTGACGGTCCCGGCAACCGTGTCGCTGACCACCGACGCCTATCATGCGTTCGTCGACAAGGGCGGGCTTCGGGAGCGGATCCAGCTCGAACTGCACCGGAAGCCGTTCGAACAGATGCGCTGGGAGGAGATCTGGGACTGCGCCCTGCGGATCCGGAGCCGCTTTCTGGCGACGCCCCTGCCGCCTTCCCTTCACCGCCGACTTGCCGAGCAGATTCAAGACCGCTTTGGCCGCCGACCCCTGGTGGTGAGATCCTCTGCGCCGGAGGAGGATGCCGCAGCGGCTTCCTTTGCCGGGCTTCACGAGTCGGTGGTCAATGTTTCCGGAACCGATGCGGCGATCGACGCCGTCCGCCTCGTATGGGCCTCCCTGTGGTCGGATGCAGCCCTGCTGTACCGCCAGGAACTCGGCCTGGATGTGGAAACCAGCGCCATGGCCGTTGTCTTGCAGGAGCTCGTTGCCGGAGACCGTTCCGGCGTTGTCTTCACCCGCGATGTCAACGATCCCGACCGTGGGGTGGTGGAGGCGGTCTACGGGCTCAACGAAGGACTGGTGGACGGCGCCGTAGAACCCGACCGATGGCGGGTCGACCGCGAATCCGGCGCGGTGGTCTCCCACACGCCCGCCGCGCGGGAAAGCAAGACCGTCGCCGACGGGAGAAGAACCCGCCTGGCCGGTCTGTCGCCGGAGGAAAAACGTCTTGCGCCGTTGTCCGAGGAGGAGGTCGGCGCCGTATTTTCCATGGCCGCAACATCCGAGAAGTTGTTCGGCCGGCCCCAGGACGTGGAGTGGACGTTTTGCCAAGGCCGCCTCGTGCTGCTGCAGTCTCGGCCCATCACCACCGGCGGAGAAGGTGACAAGCAGGACCGCCGAGCCTGGTATTTGAGCCTTCATCGAAGCTTCGAGAACCTGGCGGCGCTCCGGCGCCGGATCGAAGAAGACCACATCCCGTCGATGATCGAAGAGGCCCGCGCGCTGTCGGCAGAAAACCTTTCGCAGTTATCCGACCAGGCCCTGGCCGAAGAGCTGATGCGCCGGCTGAACATCAACGCCCGGTGGGCGAACGTGTATTGGGAAGAATTCATCCCCTTTGCCCACGGGATCCGGCTTTTCGGCCAGACCTACAATGACGTCGTCCGTCCTGAAGACCCTTACGAATTTATGCACCTGCTGGGCCAGACGCCGATGCTCAGCCTGGAGCGAAACCGGCTGCTGGAAAAAATGGCCGACGCGGTCCGAAACGACCCGGCGCTGGCCCTCCTCCTTCGGAAGGGCAAATTCGACGCGGTCGACCCGGCGTTTCAGGAGGACCTGGACGCGTTCATCGCGCAATACGGCGACCTTTCCTGTCCGGTCACCGGAGCCGTGCAATGCGGCCAGGGACCGGAAGCGGTGGTGCGCCTGGTCTTGGAGCTTTCCCAGCGCAAGGCTGCCGACACCGCGCGCACGCCCCGCCCCGACACCCGAAAACTGAA
>JASFPT010000391.1:0-3237 GCA_050115795.1 Desulfobacterales bacterium | reverse complement strand
TCGTCAACATCATCCTTACCGTGATCACGCTCGGCATCTATTCGGCATGGGCCAAGGTCCGACGCAAGCAGTATTTCTACGGCAATACCCGCATCGACGAGGCCGGCTTCGAATACCTGGCCGATCCGAAAAAGATCCTCATCGGCCGATCGGCGGTGGTGGTCGTCTTTTTCACCTACTCCGTCGTTTCGGAACTGCTGCCGATCGTCGGATCGGTGCTGGGGATCGCCTTCGTCGTCATTCTCCCTTGGGTGGTGGTCCGTTCTTTGACCTTCAATGCGAGAAACAGCGCCATCCGAAACATCCGGTTCGACTTCATCGGCACCGTCGCTCAGGCGGCCGCGGCTTACATCCTGTGGCCCATTCTGGCCGTTTTGACCCTCGGCATCCTCTCTCCCCACACCTATTTCCACCAGAAGCGGTTTCTGGTGGAAAACAGCCGATACGGCCGCACCTCGTTCTCCTTTTCGGCCAAACCCGGAGATTACTACCGCATTTTTTTCGGCGCGCTGGGGCCGGTTCTCGTCGGTGTCGTTGTCGCCGCCGGGGCCGCTTTCGTTTTCCAGCCGGCGACGATTCTGGTCGTTTTTGTGCTCTATCTGTATCTTTTCGCCTACTTTTCCGTAAAAACCACCAATCTCCTGTACAATGCCAGCGGCCTCGGCCCGCACCGGATGGCGGCTTCCCTGCGGATCAAAGACTACATGGTCCTCGTGCTGGTCAACTCCCTGGCAACGGCCTTCACGCTCGGGCTGTTTCACCCCTGGGCCAAAGTCCGCGTCTACCGCTACAAGGTCGAACACCTGACCCTGATTCCCGGCGGCCACCTCGACGAATTCGTGGCCAGCGAACAGGAAAAGGTCTCGGCCTTCGGCGAGGAGGCCGGCGACTTTTTTGACATCGACATCGGCCTATGATCGAAATCCGCGGACAACTCTACGATGGGAAGACTTCGGCACGGATGGGCGCTGTCTGCCGGATCTACGACAACGGCGCCGCCCACCTGGAGCGGGCCGACACCGGCCGGCGAATCACTTCTTTTGCGGGAATAGAGGAGGTGCGGTTTTCTCCCCGCCTGGCGGACACCCCCCGATATCTGAATTTTCCCGGCGGCATGCAGTTTGAAACCGAAGACAACGAGGCGGTGGACCGGGTGTTGAAGCGCTTTCGAAGGCGCGGCGGACTCGATTTCGTTCACCTGCTGGAAAGCAAGAAGCGGTATGTCCTGGCCGCCCTGGCGGCCATGGTGCTCTTTATCGCCCTGTTCATCCGCTACGGGGTGCCCGCCGCCGCCCGCACCATTGCATTTCACCTTCCGGCCCGCGTCTCCCAGATCGCAGCCGAACAGACCCTGTCCACCCTGGACAAGGCCGTTTTCCGCCCCAGCGAACTGGATCCGGCCGTCCGGGAGGGGCTGGAGGCGCATTTTCAGCCCCTGATCTCAACCCATTCGCCGCATTCTCTCCGGGTGGTGTTCCGAAAGAGCGACCGCATCGGGCCCAACGCCTTTGCCCTACCCGACGGAACGATCGTTTTTACGGACAAGATGGTCGAAATGGCAGAAGACGACGACGAACTGCTGGCGGTGCTGGCCCACGAGGCCGGTCACGTGGTGCATCGCCACGGCATGCGGCGACTGATTCAGGATTCGCTGCTCGCTTTTGCCCTGATGGCCGTCACCGGGGATGTATCCGGCACGTCGGAGCTGTTTTATGCAATGCCGATCATGCTCACCGAACTGGCCTACTCCCGACAGTTCGAACGGGAAGCCGACCAGTATGCTCTTCACTATCTGAAATCCCGAAATATCGATACCGCCCATTTCGCGCGGCTGATGCGCCGCATCGATCAGTGGCGCCAAAACCGCGGGGGAGGCCGGCTGCCGAGCTACCTGTCGACCCATCCGGCCACAGAAAAGCGCCTGCGCCGGTTCGATCCCTGAAACGTCGGCCGCCCCGCCCCTGCATTCGGCTCCCGCGGAACCGGATGCCGACGGGTGCTTAGAAGGGGCTGGGCGACCGCATCCGATCCGTATCCCGCCGCCCGCTTGCACCGCAACCGTTCGATTTGATAAAGATGACCGACGGACTCTTCCGCGATTGGCGGCCACCGATCTCGAGTCCGGACGTCCTGATCGAAATCGCGGCCTTCAACTGGCAAATGGGCCGCTAAACTGCTTGCCGGCGCCGGTGCTCAGCCGCCGTTTCCAGGAGGCGGGACGGTACGACATCGCGCTTGCACTGCTGGAAAGCCGCAGCGCCCGAAAAGATCGCCGAATTTCGATGGGCTGCGGACGAACTGCCCCGGTGGGCCCGCACCGGGACCGCCCACCGGCAACGGACGATCGAAGGCGACAGGGCTTACCTGCAGCAGGAAGGGGGAACGACCCGATGAACCGCCGTTGGACATTTGGAAAAGGCGGCGTCGGCCCCGGCAAGGCCGGCGGCCGACACCTCACCCTTTTGATCCTGTTGGCCGCACTGGCCGTCCTGGCCGGATGCGCCGGTCTGGGCAGGCGGCTCGAGCCGCCCCGGGTCCAGATCGCCGGGATTCAGATACGGCAGGTCCAGGGGCTGGAAGCGGTCTTTGCGGTCGATCTGCGGGTGATGAACGCCAACGAAACCGCCGTGGAAATCCGGGGGGTGGATTGCGCGCTTGAAATCAACGGCCGCCCGTTTGCCGCCGGGGTCTCCCGGACCGACGTCAAGATCGACGCCTTCGACACCGGCATCGTTCCGGTCACGATCTATTCATCGGTCATCGACATGGTCCGGGGCATGTTCGATCTTCCCGTTCAGAAGGCACTGACCTACAAAATCAACGGAAAGGTCCGATTGGGGGCGGGGACCATTCCCGCCACGGTCCCCTTTTCGGCCCAAGGCACGCTTTCCCCGGAAATGCTGCGTCGATAAATGGTGGAAGACATCGGTCCTGCGGGGTCGCTCAGATCGAAGAAACCTCACCGCAGAGTTAATCCGTTTGAAGTCAATAAGAAATTTAGGGGTAATCGTTATGCCCAAAATTCAGGTCAGGACGTGGTCTTTCCAATACACGGATTAACTTAAAAGAACGACATTATTCAGAAAACATTGTTCTTTGAGAATCGGCACATTGGGGCTCCTTCCGTTCCAGTCTTTTTTGGTCCTGTCGCCGGGATATGGGCGCCGCCGGGTCGAAGCCCTGACAACCGAGGAAAACTTATAGAAGCGGTTTCAAAACCTTCTATCGGGCCGAAGT
>JASFPT010000390.1:0-3239 GCA_050115795.1 Desulfobacterales bacterium | reverse complement strand
AGCTGGAAAACACCTACTTGAAAGAAGAACTCGACGAAGCCCAGGCCTTCGGTGAGATCATCGGCCAGGGCCCGGCCTTTCAGCACCTGCTGCGACAGATCGAACTGGTGGCCCCCACCGACGCCAGCGTCCTGATTCTGGGCGAATCGGGGACCGGCAAGGAGCTGGTCGCCCGGGAGATGCACCGCAGAAGCCGGCGGAAGGACCGCCCCCTGATCAAGGTCAACTGCGCCTCCATTCCCCGGGAGCTGTACGAAAGCGAGTTTTTCGGCCACAGCAAAGGAGCGTTCACCGGCGCCACGAAGGACCGGGCTGGACGCTTTGAAGCGGCCGACGGCGGGACCCTGTTTCTGGACGAAGTCGGAGAAATCCCCCACGAACTGCAGAGCAAACTGCTGCGGGTCCTCCAGGAAGGACAGTTCGAGAGGATCGGAGAGGCCGCCACGCGTCATGTGGACGTGCGGATCATCGCCGCCACCAACCGGGACCTGAAGGTCGAGGTCGACGCCCGTCGCTTCCGCCAGGACCTCTACTACCGGCTCAACGTCTTTCCCATCGAACTGGAACCGCTGGCCCGGCGCAAAGAGGACATCCCCCTGCTGGCCACCCACTTCCTGAGACAAAGCGCGACCCGTCTCAACTGCCCGACAGCCCGTCTGACCCAGGCCAACCTTCTCGCCCTCCAGCGCTATCACTGGCCGGGAAACATCCGGGAGCTGAAAAACATCATCGAGCGGGCGGTGATTCTGTCCCGGTGCGGACCGCTCCGGTTCGAATTCCCCGAATCGAACGCCGGCACCCCCCTGCAGGCACCGCCGGCGAGCGCCCCGGAGCCCGGGGAGCGGATTTTCACCGAACCCGAACTCCGGGCCCTGGAGCGGAAAAATATAGAGGCGGCCCTGAAACAAACCGGCTGGAAAATCTACGGCAAAAACGGCGCCGCCGCAATGCTGCGCCTCAAGCCGACGACCCTGTCCGCCCGCATTCGGCGCTTCGGACTCAGGCGGCCGGCCTAGTGTCGTGTCCCCGTTTACCTCCCCTTAGTGTCGTGTCCCGGAAGTAATTTCCAAACGCTTTTGAGAGGTACCGGCAGATTCCCAATTTGTCATTCCCGCGAAGGCGGCTGTGTCGCAATTGCCAAATGCGTCATTCCGGACGAGCGAAGCGAGATCCGGAATCCAGAAATTTCGAGCACTTCTGGATCCCGGCCCGCGCCTCGCTGCGCTCGGCTTGGCCGGGATGACGGATTGCGACACAGCCTCGAAGGCAGGAAACCAGAGGTGTTTCGCCTGGTCTCCCGCCTTCGCGGGAATGACTGCAATTTGTAGGTTTCTTCTGGGACACGACACTATCGTGACCTGACGCTGCCATCGTATCCCGCTCAACGTGACTTTCGACATTTTTTGGTCATTTTCTGTCTGTATCGGTAAATATCGGTTATATTTTTTTGAGAAAGGGGAATTCGGTTGACAGCCTGCCAGGGCCTGTCGTTATCTAAATTTTTACGAAACTGGAAGGAGGGCCGTCCATGCGAACGCTGTATTCCACGCGGGAAGTGGCCGAGAGACTCGGCGTAAACGAAAAAATGGTCTACACCCTCATCGCCGAAAAGGGGCTGCCGGCCACGAAGATTACCGGCAAGTGGCGATTCCCGGCCCACCTGGTCGACCAGTGGATCGAAAACCACACGATGAACATCCCGGAGACTGAAGGACGCCTACCGCCTTACCAAGGGTTACTGATTATTACCGGAAGTAACGATTATTTGCTCGACCAGGCGATCTCCCTGTTCAACGCCAAGCACCCCGGGCACGTGGCGGTGTTCGGAAACCTCGGAAGCACGGGCGGCATCCGCGCCCTTCGCCAGAACCTCTGCCACATCGCCACCAGCCACCTGCTCCAGGAAAACGGCAGCGAATACAATTTCGATTTTGCCGCTCAGGAGCTGGACCCCATGCCGGCCATGGTCAACTTTTGCCGCCGCGAACAGGGGCTGGTCCTTCAATCCGGGAACCCGAAAAAGATCCGCGCCATCGGTGACCTTGCGCGCAGCGGCATCCGGATTGTCAACCGCCCCCTGGGCACCGGCACCCGGCTGCTGTTTGACCAGGAGCTGGAAAAAGCCGGCGTCAAGGCCGAAAAGATCCCCGGCTACGAGGTGGAGATCGGCCGGCACCTCGACGTGGGGTTGGAAATCCTGGCGGGCAGGGCCCATGCCGGGCCCGCCATCCGGCCGGTGGCGGCGCTGCTGGGCCTCGATTTTCTGCCGATCCGCTGGGAGCGTTACGATCTCCTGATCCGCAAGGAGAAGTTCTTCGAGAAGGGGGTGCAGCTTTTTTTGAGCTTGCTTCGCGACCCGGCCTTTATCGAAAAGTCCCGCCGCCTGGAAGGATACGACATCCGCTTCAGCGGCAAGATGGTATTTCCAATGGAAATCCGCCCCGAACCGGAAACAGAAAGGATCTCTTCATGAAAGGCTCGGCATTCCGTTTCAAAGCGGCGGCCCTGCTGGCCGCCGCGTCGCTGATGTTGACGGCGGCTTCGGCATGGGCCGCGGAAAAGGTGGTCATCTTTCATGCCGGCAGTCTGACCGTCCCTTTTGTCGAAATTGAAAAGCGCTTCGAGGCGATACACCCGGAAATCGACGTCCTCCGCGAAGCCGGCGGCAGCACGAAAATGGCCCGCATGATCTCCGAACTGGGCAAACCGGCCGACATCATGGCGTCGGCCGACTATGCGGTCATCGACAAGACCCTGATTCCGGACCATGCCGACTGGAACATCCGGTTTGCCACCAACCAGCTCGTTCTCTGCTACACCGAACAGAGCCGATATGCCGGGACGATATCGGCCGACAACTGGACCGAAATCCTGGCCAGACCGGATGTGGTGTGGGGCCATTCGGACCCGAATCTGGATCCGTGCGGCTATCGAAGCCTCATGGTGCTTCAGCTGGCCGAAAAATTCTATCGCCAGCCCGGACTCTATGAAAAGCTGCTGGCCAACCGGCCCGAAGCAAACGTCCGCCCCAAATCGGTGGAGCTCGTCTCGCTGTTGAAGACCGGCAATATGGATTATGCCTGGGAGTACCTCTCGGTGGCCGTCCAGCACGACCTGAAGTACCTTCAGCTCGATGATCACATCAACCTTGGCAATTACCAGTTCGACGATTTCTACGCCCAGGCCAAGGTCAAGGTCTCCGGCAAAAAGCCCGGGGAGTGGATCACCCGCACCGGCAA
>JASFPT010000389.1:0-3291 GCA_050115795.1 Desulfobacterales bacterium | reverse complement strand
CCCCGAAAATCTATCTGGAATCCTGGCAAAAAAACAGGAGATCAAGTCTCTGGAAAAGGAGCTGTCCCGCTTCGACGGCCGGATCCAGGCGGCGCAGGAAGAGCAGGAGCGCCTGGAAGAAGAGGTGCGCCGGCTCGAAACCGGACACCAGCAGCGGATCGAGGAAAAAAGAATCGCGGTGGAGCAGGAAATCGAAGCCGAAAAGCGGCTTTACAAAGCCGCGGAGGATGTCAAACAGGCCGAGCGCCATCTGGAAATCGTCCATCTCGAGCAGGAGCAGTTGATGGGCGAAGAAAGTGACATCGACGACCAGATGGTGGAATACGACCGGGTGCTGAAAGAGATCGAACACCGCGTTCAGACCGCCCAGGCCGCCGTGGCCGAGAGAAGCTCCGAAATCAAGCGCGTTTCGGAGGAATTGGAGGCCTACAACCAGCAAACCGTCGATTTAAAGGTCAAACTGACCTCTCTTGAGGCCAGCCTCGAAAACAGCGACCACACCCTGCGGCGGCTCAAGGACTTCTTCGAAGACGGACAACGAAGGATAGAGCAGGTCGACAACGATCTGTCCCTCAAAAAGCGACGCAGGGAGGAATCCGATCGAAAGATCGCCGAAAACAAAGACGCGCTGGCCCGCCTGTACGAAAACCTGAAGGGGCTGGAGCAGACGATCGAGGAAAACGAGGCCGACTACCGGCAAATCGACGGCCGCCTTCAGCAAATCGACGGGCAGGTGTCCGACATCCGGAGCCTTCGCGAGGAGACCCTTCAGAAAATCCGCCTTCTGGAGGTAGAACTTTCCCAGTACCGGGTCAATCAGGAGAACATCGTCCAGCGGCTGGTCGAGCGCTATGAAAGACCCATCGCCGACCTGCAAAAAGAATTTTCCGACAGCCCCGAGATCCAGGATGCCGGAGAAGAAAGCGGAAGAAAAGCCGTCGAAGAGAAGCTGGCCGGATACCGGAAGAAAATCGAACGCATCGGCGATGTCAATTTGGGTGCCATCAAAGAGTACGAGGATCTCAAGACCCGCTTCGATTTTCTCACCGAGCAGCGCGACGACCTGGTCGCGGCCATGGAAGACCTTCAGAAGGTCATCCGCAAAATCAACCGCATCACCCGGGAGCGGTTCACGACCACCTTCACCCAGGTCAATGAAAAACTTCAAGAAATCTTCCCCAGGCTGTTCGAAGGCGGTTCGGCAAAATTGGTGCTCACCGACCCGGACAACCCGCTGGAAACCGGCGTCGAATACATGATCCAACCGCCGGGCAAGAAACTCACCCGAATGAGTCTGCTCTCCGGGGGAGAAAAAGCCCTTTCGGCCATCGCCTTTATTTTTTCCATTTTCATGATCCGGCCCACCGCATTCTGCCTGATGGACGAGATCGATGCACCGCTGGATGAAGCCAACGTCTTTCGCTTCAACGACCTGCTGAAGGTCATCGGCGAAAAATCCCAGATCATCATGGTCACCCACAACAAGCGGAGCATGGAATTTGCCGACACCCTTTTCGGCATCACGATGGAGAAAAAGGGCGTGTCCAAAGTGGTGTCCGTCGATTTGAACCGAGCCGGCGCACCGGAGACCGCCGCACAGAACTGATTCGAACCGGAACAACAATACATGGCGATCCACTGGTTCAAAAAAAACAAGTCGCAGAAAACCGGGGAGGCACCGGCCGAAACAACCGACAGGGTCGAAAAGACGGCGTCTTCTAAAGATGCTAAAGAGCGCTTCTCCGAAGAACCCTCGACGGAAGAAAAAACCCCTTCCCAGGAAAAGACGGCCCAGAAAGGACTCTTTGGGCGGCTGCGCCGGGGCCTTCGAAAGACCCGGGAACTGCTGACCACCGACATCGACGATCTTTTCCTGGGCAAAAAGGAGCTGGACGAGGCACTTCTCGAGGAGCTCGAAGAGCGTCTCATCACCGCCGATTTAGGGGTCCAGACGGCGATGGCGCTGATCGATCGAATTTCCAACCGGGGCCGCGAGATTTCCGGGCCCGCGGAACTGAGAAACGCCATCCGCGAGGAAATGCTGTCCATGATCGGAGACGTGCAGACCCCGCCCCCGGCCGAAGCGGCAAGGCCGCGGGTGGTTCTCGTTTTGGGCGTCAACGGCGTCGGCAAGACCACCACGATCGGCAAACTGGCGGCCCGGGCGGCCGCGGAGGGCCAGAAGGTTTTGATTGCCGCTGCCGACACCTTTCGGGCCGCCGCCGTCGAACAGCTGGAAATATGGGCCCGTCGCGCCGGCGCAGACTTCGTCCGCCACAAGGAGGGGGCCGACCCCGCCGCGGTCGCCTTCGACGGGATCGACGCCGCGTTGGCCCGCAACATCGACATGGTCCTGATCGACACCGCCGGGCGTCTTCACACCAAGGTCAACCTGATGGAAGAGCTCAAAAAAATCAAGCGCAGCATCGCCAAGAAGCTGCCGGAGGCGCCCCACGAAACGCTCCTGGTTCTCGATGCCACCACGGGGCAAAATGCACTGTCCCAGGCGGAGCTGTTCCAGGAAGAAATCGGTGTGACCGGATTGGTGATGACCAAGCTGGACGGGACCGCAAAGGGAGGCGTCGTGGTGGCCGTCTGCAGCGCGATGAAGGTGCCGCTTCGGTACATCGGGGTCGGTGAGCAGATCGACGATCTGCAACCCTTCGAGCCGCAACGGTTTTTGGAGGCGCTCCTATATTGATTCATTTTCCGGCAGTTGGGACCGGCGGCATTTCCGCTCAATCCGGGGCATCCGGGCAAATTACGCCGGCAAATCCTGAATTGTGTTGACACTGGCCACGGGCTGCTGTAAAAAGCCTTGCGAATCAAGGCGATAATGCATCACTACAAAAGGGGGAAAGAGATGACCAAAGCGGAGTTGATTGAGAAGATGGCAAAGGATGCGGGGATTTCCAAAGCCGCCGCCACCGATGCGCTCAATGCCTTCACCGACGGCATCACCAAGGCGCTGAAGAAGAAAGACGGCAAGGTGACGCTCGTCGGTTTCGGCACCTTTCAGAAAGTCCGGCGCAAGGCCCGCAAGGGGCGCAATCCCCAGACCGGCGAGGCCATCAAAATCAAGGCTTCCAACGCCGTAAAGTTCAAGCCGGGCAAGAAACTGAGCGACGCGGTCTAACCCGACCGGCACATGCTTTCGAAAAAGGGCGGCAGACTCCCGGAGTCTGCCGCCCTTTTTCTTCCCCGCTTTGATCTGGATCGATAGAATTTTGCCCCGTTTCGGCGGCGATCTTCTGCTTGACATGCCGAAATTCGACGTTCAGTAAGCGATGC
>JASFPT010000388.1:0-3323 GCA_050115795.1 Desulfobacterales bacterium | reverse complement strand
CGCAGACTTCCACTTGGCGTCCGGGTTTCTGCGGATCACCCCGAGGCCGCTGCAGGGCGCGTCGAGCAGCACCCGGTCAAATCGGTCCGCACCGGCCTGCAGCGGGGCTTCCAGGTCCGCTGTTTTCGGCGCTACGATGGTCACCCCGAGACGGCCCATCTCCCGGTCGAGCGTTTCAAGCTTGCTCGCGTCTTTGTCGGCGGCCACCAGGAGCCCTCGGTTGCCCATGAGCTGGGCGATGTGGCCGGTCTTTCCCCCGAGGCCGGCGCAGGCGTCCAGGACCCGCTGGCCGGGGGCCGGGTCCAGCAGCAGGGAGACGAGCTGGGCGGCCTCGTCCTGCACCTGGAACCCGCCAGCTTCGAACATCGGCAGCGCATCGATGGGCGTCGACGGGTGTGAAAAGCAAAGCCCGTCGGGTGCGTGCGCGGTTTCACGGATGTCTTCGACGGCTTGTGCCAGTGCGTCGTGCAGCCGGGACCGGCTGGTTTTCAGGGTGTTGGTGCGCACCGTGGTGGGGGGGATCTGGTTGGTCGCCGCACAGAGGCGCTCGGCCTCGGCGAATCCGAAGCGGGAGATCCACCGGCGGACCATCCACCGCGGAAACGACTCGTGGACGGCGAGGTGTCGGGCGGCGGACAGTTTTGCGTCCGGCAGTGGGATCTGCCGCCACCGGCCGGCCGCCTTTCGCAGCACGGCGTTGACAAAGCCCGCCGCCCGGGGCGACGAGTCGGCCTTGACCAGCTCCACGGCAGTGTCGACCGCGGCCGACACCGGGATTCGGTCCAGAAACACCACCTGGAACAGACCGATGCGCAGTGCGTTCAGGACGGATGGATCGATCCGGGTCAGCGGGCGTGCGGAAACCTGTTCGATGATCCAGTCGAGCCGGCCCCGCCAGCGAAGAACGCCGAGCACCAGCTGGTGAAACAGGGCGCGGTCCCGCGGGTCGGAAAACGGTGACGCGGCCATCAGTTCGGCCAGGATCGGGTCGAGGCGCTGTTCAATTCGCGCCAGGCGGTTGAGCGCCTCCAGTGCTAGCTTTCGGGAAGTCGGGGCCATGGCGTATCGCAGCGCACCGCTTCAGAAAGTGGTTGGGCCGTGCCGGGGACGCGACGTGACCACTACCCGCGACGGCCGTGAAGATCGCGGCAGCGTTTATAAAAAGCGCTTTCCTGCCGGTACAGGGTGGCCGCGCAGAAAGTCGGCGATCGACATTCGCTTGCCGGAGTCGCCCTGGATTTCCAGGATGGATACCGCGCCGCCGCCGGTACAGACGCGCAGTTCGCCTTCGAAGCCGGCGATCACGGTGCCCGGCTGCCGGTTCTCGGTTCGGTGCGCCGGCGCCACCCGAAAGACCCGAAGCCGCTTTCCGTCGAGGCGGGTGAAGGCGCCGGGCCACGGGTCCATCGCCCGGACGAACGCATCCAGGCCGTCGGGGGATTTTTGCCAGTCGATGCGGCCGTCTTCCTTGGCGAGCATCGGGGCATCGCTGGCCTCGGCATCGTTCTGGGCCGCCGGGACCAGTTTTCCGGCGGCAAGACCTTCCAGGGTTCGGACGAGCAGTTCCGCGCCCATGGCAGAAAGCCGGTCGTGGAGGGTGCCGGCCGTGTCGGTGTTGGCGATGGCGGTCGAATCGGCGAGCAGGATGGGGCCGGTGTCGAGCCCCTCGTCCATGAGCATGGTGGTGACCCCGGTTTCGGGCTCCCGGTTGACCACGGCCCAGTGGATCGGCGCCGCCCCCCGGTACTTGGGCAGCAGGGAGGCGTGGACGTTGACCGCACCGAGGCGGGGGATGTCCAGCACGGCCTTTGGCAGGATTTGACCGAAGGCGACGACCACGACGACGTCCGGCGCGGCGGCGGCGATCCGCTGGACCGTTTCCGGCCGTTTCAGGGAGTTGGGCTGAAAGACGGAAAGACCCAGCCGGAGGGCTTCGGCCTTGACCGGCGGCGGCGCCGATTTTCGCCCACGCCCCCGGCGGCGGTCGGGCTGGGTGACGACCAGTTCGACCGGCCAGCCGGCCGCGTGCAGGGCCGACAAGGACGGAACGCTGAAGTCGGGCGTTCCCATAAAGACGATGGAAGGTTTCTCTAAGCTCATGGGTGCGTCTTCATTCCAGACCGTGCAGTGCTGAGGGTGAATTCACGGGACAGGCAATCCAACTTGGCGGGTTTGGAAAATCAAATCCAATCGAAGTTATGGCCCCGCCCCGGCGGGGCCTTTAATGAAATCGCGCAGCGATTTCATACCGATTTCATCTCATCTGCTTTGCCACCCGGCGCTTGTAGAGGTTTCGCTTCAGCGAGCTGATGCGGTCGATGAAAAGGGTGCCGTTCAAGTGGTCGATTTCGTGCTGGAGGACCACCGCCATGAACCCCTCGGCCTCGAGGCGCAGGGGATTTCCGTCCCGGTCGGCGGCATCGACCAGGACCCGTTCGGAACGCTTCACGTCGGCGCGAAAATCCGGGACGCTGAGGCAGCCTTCGTTTTCCGACAAGAGCTCGCCTTCTTTTTCCACGATCCGCGGGTTGATGAGCACCTGAAGCCGCCGGTCCCCGTCTTCTTGCTGGGCCACGTCGAAGACCAGAAGGCTCTGGTCCACGCCGACCTGGATGGCCGCAAGGCCCACGCCGGGGGCCGCGTACATGGTCTCGGACATGTCGTCGATGAGCTGCTGCAGCCGGCCGTCGATGTTTTCGATCGCTTTGGTCGGCTGCTTCAAAAACGGTTCCGGATAGGTGACGATTTTCAGAATCGACATCGAGACACTCCGAAATAAAAGCGCTGCGCGCTTTTATGATAAGCGGCGTTGCCGCTTGGAAAACGGTAAGAAAACGGCTAAAAACGTCCTACCATGATGGAAATAGTAAACAAAAATGAAAATTTTTCAAGGTATTGAGAAAGCTCCCCCCGCTGTAATGCAACGCAAAAAGCACATTCCAGCGTCTGCGGCTGGCGTCCTGGCAGCGGCGAAGCCCTTTTTTCACAAAATTGCGAAGCAATTTTGTCTTTTATAAATCCGCGCCAGCGGATTTATTCGGATTGATCCCGGCTTTCCCTGGAAACCTGCACAATGTTGACACCGGTAACCATCGCCGAAACCAGGCCGACGAGGATGACCGGAAACATCTGGACGACATGATTGACCAGGGTAAAACCGGCCGCTTCCTTGGATGGAACGCCGAACAGGGCCAGGGCAAAGACGCCGCCCGCCTCCCAGAGCCCCCAGAAACCGGGCACCGAGGGCAGGGCGATAAAAAAGCAGACGATGACCATCACCGCGGTCAGCTCGAATACCGACAGCCCGATGCCGGGGCATCCCA
>JASFPT010000387.1:0-3329 GCA_050115795.1 Desulfobacterales bacterium | reverse complement strand
CTGCGGCCGATCATCATCGTGGTCTCCGATGTGCCGGACAGCCCCATGTCGGTGCGAAGCTGCTCGGGCCACATCGCCACCGCCGTGACCCGGCAATTCAAAATCGACCCGGCCCGGATGCTTTTCGTGGAGTACTACCCGCAGAAGACCTACGGCGAAAACAGCGAGCACCTGATTCCGGAACGCTTTGAAATCGTCGAGTTCTCCTGGCACGAGGGAAGAGGCTTCAACCCCAAATACCGCCCCATCAATCCGCCCCTGAAAGAGACCATCCTGCCGCTGATGCGGGAGACGGACGACAGAAGCGGTTCGCCGGTTTAGCCCGTTGCCCGTTTGCCGGTTGCTTCTCAGAAAGCACCCGACCTGTCGGCAGATGTCGCTTCTCACATCTCCCCTGAGCCACTGCTCTACGAAATCGCCCGCTCCAGGTCGTTTTGGGCCCGGTAGACGTTGCCGACCAGGCACCAAGCCGTCTTCGCCGGATCTTGTGGACCGTCTTTGCATCGCGTCACTTTCGGTCCGCCGTAAAGCCCAATCCCGGGGTACCCAGGGACGTCGACCGTCCCAGGCAGGTGGTGCGCCCGCATAACCATGCATCCCGGGCCGGGTTGGAAGTCGTTCTCGGTCATCGTCGGTTAACCTGGCGCCGAAAGCAACGATATCCAGCGACTTTTCTTGACTCTTTCGCATTAGAATCCTACCAGCATTCCATTGCCGGTCCGGGTGTTCTCCGGCGAGAGAATAATTTTGCCCCTGTTGAAAGGAGGCCGTCCGATGAAAACGAGGCGTTGGTTGTTCGGTGGATTCGCTGTACTGCTTTGCTTTTTGTTCTTTTCCACTTCGGTGCTGGCAGGGGGCGATCCGTGCAAGGCGGTCTACGGTTCCGGAAAGCGGTTTACGGTGGCGACCGGCAGCCCCGGAGAACTCGGCCTCCTCGAAGTGCTGGCCGATCGATTCAACCGCCGCCACGGGACCGAGATGTGCTGGATCAAGGCGGGATCGGGCAAATCCCTTCAGTTGTTGAAGAACCGCGTCGCAGACGCAGTCATGGTTCACGCTCCGGCGGCAGAGAAAAAGGCCGTCGAGGAGGGGTGGGCGATCGGTCGGACGCTCATCGGTTCCAATGAATTTTATATCGTGGGGCCCAAAAGCGACCCGGCAGGCATTGCATCGGCCTCCAGCGCGGCGGAGGCCTATGCCCGGATCGCCGAGTCCCAACGCCTGTTTCTCTCGCGGGGGGACAACTCGGGCACCCACAAAAAGGAAATGGCGATCTGGAAGCAGGCCGGCGTCGCGCCTGCCGGTTCGTGGTACATCATCACCAAAGACTTCATGATGGGCACCCTGAAGAGGGCCAACGAGGTGAACGGATATTTCATGACCGACAGCAGCACCTGGGTGGCGGGCAAAAAGAACCTGCACAACCTTGCCGTGCTGTTCCGCGGCGATCCGTTTCTGGTCAACACCTACCACGGGCTTTGCCAACCGCCGGGGGCAACCGGTGCCCAGCCCCACGCCGAGGCTTTCATACGGTTTCTCGGCTCGGAAGAGGGCCAGAGTCTTTTGCGCCGGTACGGGGTCGACCGCTACGGGGAAGCCATGTACAATGACGCCGAATATGCCCGTCAGTACGACCACTAATCCGGAAGGGACGAAAATTTCATGCGCATTTACCTGGGCATCGACGACACCGACACCGTCGACTCGGAGATCGGCACCGGCAAGCTCGCGCGGCGCTTTGCCGGGCGTCTGAACGCCGGCAGCCGCTTGATCGGGGTGGTCCGGCAGCAGCTCCCGCTGCGGGAGGACATTCCATACACCTCCCACAACAGCGCGGCGTGTCTGATAGTGGACTGGCCGGCGGAAGTTGCCGTGGAGCGCCTTGTAACCACGGTGGTCGAATACCTCGAGGATCATTTTCAGCCGGGCAGCGATCCCGGACTATGCGTGGCCGGGGCCGACGAACGGGCGATGGCGGCGCTTACCGCGTTCGGCTGGCGGTGCGCCTCGGAGCCGGTCACACAGAAGGAGGCGATCGCCGCGGCGGCGGCGGGGGCTCATCTTTCCGGGCACGGCGGCACAAACGACGGGATCATCGGGGCCGCCGCCGCCGTGGGGTTGACCGCCTCCGGCTGGAGCGGTCGTTTCATCGAATGGGGAGATCTTCGGCATCTTCCCCGGCAAATGTCGGTCGCCGATCTTCAGCGCCACTCGATCGAGGTCATGTCGGTGGACCGGGACGCCGCCGTGCCCGCTGCCGCAGACCGGGTCGACACGCGCAACTGGGCACGCCCCCGGCTGATCGGCAACCGGCCGGTTCTGCTGGTCAAACCGTCCGGGCCGGGGATGTGGGAGAACATCGGGGAAAAGAGAAAAAAACGAACGTCGAACGTCCAACGTTCAGCGTTCAACGGTTGTCTTTTCCGTCCTCCACCTTCCGGTAGAGCCGGATGAACCGGTCCAGGTTTTCGGCCTGCCGCTGGAGGTAGTCGATCCAGATGGCCAGCATCTGGCGGCCTTCTTCGGTCAAGCTGTACACCCGCTTGGCCGGCCCGCTTCCTTCTGTCTTCCATTCCGAAACAACCAGACCGTCTTGCTCCAGCTGGCGCAGATGCCGGTAGATCATACCCGGCGGCGCGTTTCCCTCGACAAATCCGAACTGCTGGATGGTCTGTATCAGCTCGTAGCCGTAGGAAGGCCGGGTTCGCAGGCCCAGCAGGATCGTCGGCTGAAGGTAGCGCTCCTGCTTGCCGATTCTGGGATCTGTGCGTTTTCTGGTTTTTCGGGTCATTTGCTTGACATATATCCTTATAGGATATAAGTATTAAAAATATACAGAATCGCTCTCGTTTTATCGAACCGCATTCCTCATCCAAGGGAGGCTGCCATGGCACCCACCATCTTTGTCCGGGAACGAAGAAAGGTCGAAAAAGGGGAAAAAAAGCCCCGCTTCAGGGTTGTCGGCGTCAGCGACGGCGGCCTGAAAATTTATGTGAAGCATATCCGGAAAAAAGAGCTGGAGCAAATCGCCGCGGCGACCGGCGCGAAAATCGCGTATCTCGACGCCGGCAGGGGCATGAAAGACGGCGGCGGGCAGTAAATTTTCTTTGCTGTGCAAAGAAAATGAAGCGCCCTGACGGGCGCGGAACACAAAAAAATCTTGCTCCCGGCCTTGTCGGTGAGGGGCGCAGCTTCTCGATTTGTACAACGAGCCGGTGAAGCCTCAGCAACTTTGCCGCTCTACTCTTTCGTGATGATCGTGCCCACGTGGCGGCCTTCCAGCGCATGCCGGATGTGCTCCGGGTGGCGGACCGCATCGATGATCTGCA
>JASFPT010000386.1:0-3336 GCA_050115795.1 Desulfobacterales bacterium | reverse complement strand
TCTGATTTAGATTCGCTCGCTAACCCCGCAGCCCCGCTGGGGCGGGATCTCCGCTTCGCTCCGACAAGCTGCGGGGAATGCGCTCGCTATCTCGGTTCAAAAAAAGGCAGAAACTGTCTCGGTGTCGATCCACCTGACCCGGGAAGCTGGCAGCAACCCCGGCTATCGTCCCGCCGCCTCCTTGATGCGGGTCACCGTCTCCCACCGGAAGGCGTCCCAGCAGGGAAGCACCGCATTGTTCGTATAGACCGGATCCGCTTCGAGCGGATAGCGGGAGGCCCGCACGGCCTCCGGCCACAGTCCGGTTCCGGGAATCGGTGAATAATAGGCCGGAATCGGTCGGATGCCGGTCTTTTGTACCACGGATATCGACGCAAGGACATCCCCGATGCGCTGGCCCGGCAACCCGACCAGCAGGTAAGCGCCCACCTGGTCCTTGCCGAATCCGGCTTTTTTCAGGGCGCCGGCAGCACGGAAAAACTCCTCTTCGGTCACCTTGCGGTCCAGCCGCGGACCGGGCCCTTCGGCCGTTTCCAGCCCGAGGCGCAGGGTGTGAAATCCGACCCGCTTCATGAGCCGGGCCAGCGGTTCGCTGATGGCCCGGATGTGAAGGGCGTTGGGGGTGTGGAAGCGCACCGGAAGGTCTGCCTCGATCAGCGACTCGAAAAGGGGCACGGCATGGGTTTCGGCATCCACCAGCAGGGCGTCGTCGTAGAAGACAAAATCAACGACTCCCAAATCCCGGTACCGGCGTTTGATCTCCTCGACCACCGATTCGACCGAGCGCCGGCTGCGACGCGGCTCCAGCAGACCCGATGCGCAGTATTCACAGGAAAAAGGGCACCCCCGGGAGGTAAGAAGCGGCACGTAGCCGACCCTGCGCTGCAGATCGACGGCCGGCAGGGGCACAGCGTCCATGTCCTCGCCGGGTGACGGGCCCGCCGGCCAACCGGTCAGGTCGCCGGCGATGCGGGCGATCGAGTCCGATGCGGAACCGCTCAGGACACGGTGCGCACCGATGCAGCGCCGGGCGTGATCCGGACAGAGGGTGGCGTAGATGCCCCCCAGCAATATCGGAATGTCTCCGTATGCACTTCGCAGCGCCTGTGCCGTTTCGGCAACCCCCGGGTACCAGTAGGTCATCATCGACCCAAGCAGGATCAGGTCCGGCTTCGGGAGGTCGGCCAGATCCCGGCGCAGCCACTCGGGTCGGATGCCGTACCGGGAAAAGCGTCGCGGGACATCGGCCAACCCCGGCGGTTTCGGGATCCCGGTCTTCCGATAGGGGCCGCGGCCGCACCGGGCGAAAGGATCGCTTTTCGCCTCCAGCGGGTGGAACCGGTCCAGGCAGTCGACGTAGGAAATCGCAAAACCCGCCTGCCGCAGGATCGCGGCCAGGGTCAGCAGTCCCAGGGGCTTTGCCCAAAAGTCATAGGCGGCAAAATCGTGGATCCAGGGGTTGACCAGCAGGACGTGGGGGGCATCGGGCGGCATGGGTCAGTTTGCCGGTTGCCCGTTTTGCCAGTTGAGCCAGGTAAGGGCAAGGTTCAAAAGTTCCAGCATCGAAATGGAAAAAAAGATGGCAATCAATACCATTTGCGAAAAGCTTTTCCGGCCCCCCGGCAGCGATCCAAAACAAAAACAACACGAAGCGAATCCAGCTCGACCCAACGACTGGCCGAACCGTCGAAACTGGCCAAGCCGGCAAGCTGCTTCTCAGTCATCTTCGTCATCGGCGGGAAAATACTCCATGGACGTCTTTTTCAGCTCACGGACACTGAACAGCAGGGTGTAGCGATCGATCCCGGCCGCCTCTGCCATGGATTCGGCCGTCTGTCGGCAGCTCTCCCGGTCGGCGGCGTGGATCATGGTGTACAGGTTATACGGCCACAAATCGGTGGGATTTCTCCGGTAGCAGTGGGAGACCGCCTTAAAAGAGGCCATGATGTTGCCGACCTCCTGAATGCGGGATTCGCCCACCTGCCAGGCGGCCATGGCGTTTGCGCCGTAGCCGGATTTTTGGTGGCGGAGCGTCGCGCCGAACCGCCGGATGACCCCACGGTCGCACAATGCCTGCAGCTCGGAGAGCAGCTGTTCCTCGGGAATATTCAGGGCCGCGGCGATCCGCCGGTACGGGCGGGACTCGACGGCAATGTTCTGCTGCACCGAGGCGACGATTTTGCGCTGTAGGTCGGTCAGTCCCATGATAAAATCGCTCCGCGATTTTATGAGCGGCGGCTGCGCCGCCGGGAAAAGGAAAAAAAGGCTGAAAGCCAGAATATGCGATATTGCCGATACGGGTACCGTATCATTGAAAGAAGATCAGGCCAACCAAAGCATTCCCTCTCCAATTTCCAATCCCGCCTTGGCGGAGTTTAAAAAAATCGCGGAGCGATTTTTTCGGGGAACAGCCGCCGGATATCCTCCGCCGTGGCCCGGCAGATCCCGCGCTCGGTGATAAAGCCGGTCACCAGGCGCGCGGGGGTGACGTCGAAAGCGGGATTGGCGGCCGGGCTCTCGAACGGCGGAACCAGGACCCGCCGGATCGTGTTTCCGTCCAGGCCCTCAACCCACCGGACCTCATCCGGATCCCTTTCTTCGATGGGGATCTGGGCGAGACCGTCGGTCAGGTCCCAGTCGAAGGTGCTCGACGGCAGCGCCACGTAAAACGGAACGCCGTTGTCTCTGGCGGCCAGGGCCTTGAGATAGGTCCCGATCTTGTTGGCCACGTCGCCTGTGGCCGTGGTCCGGTCCGTTCCTACGATGACCATATCCACCAGCCCGCGCTGCATCAAGTGGCCCCCGGCGTTGTCGGTGACCACGGTGTGGGCAATGCCGCGCCGACCCAGTTCCCATGCGGTCAGCCGACTACCCTGATTCAGGGGGCGCGTTTCGTCCACCCAGACGTGGATGTCGATCCCTGCCTCCAATGCCGCATACATGGGCGCTGTGGCCGTGCCGTATTCGACGCAGGCAAGCCAGCCGGCGTTGCAGTGGGTGAGCAGGTTCACCCGTGCCCCCTTTTTGACCTTCCGGATTTCTTCTATCAGCGGAAGCCCGTGCCGGCCGATCGAGCGGCAGTTCTCCGCCTCTTCCTCGGCGATGGCCGCGGCCTCCCTTTTGGCGGCGTCGGCCCGATCGGCCGGGGCAAGAGCTGCAATCCGGGCCGCCACCCGGTCAACGGCCCACGCCAAGTTCACGGCGGTGGGTCGGGCGCTTTTGATGCGACGGCAGGTTTCGGAAAGCCTTCGGTCCGGATCGCGGTCGCCGGCGGCCCGCCTGGCGGCCAGATAGACACCATAAGCCCCGGTCACGCCGATCAGCGGAGCACCGCGC
>JASFPT010000385.1:0-3341 GCA_050115795.1 Desulfobacterales bacterium | reverse complement strand
ATCAGCTCCTTTTCGGCCTTTCGGCCCGCGTAAAACAAAAAGCCGTCCTCGTCGAAACGGCCCAGATCGCCGGTGTGGTGCCAGCCCTCCCGGAAGGTGCGGGCATTGTCTTCGGGAAGGTTCCAGTAGCCGGAAAAAACCATCGGGCCCCGCACGCAGATCTCCCCGGGCTGGCCGGCGGCAACGGGCCGGTCGTAGTCGTCGAACAGCCGGACGTCGCACAGTTCGATGGGGCGGCCGGCGGCCCCCGGCCGGTCGCTGTATCGCCCCAGGGTGGCCAGGCAGCTCGTCTCGGTTTGACCGTACATGGTGTAAAAGGTGCCGCCGGTGGCCTGCTGGTATTTTTCGATGGTCTCTGGTGCCTCCAGCCCCAACACCCCCCGAAGCGCCGAAATGTCGGCGCCGGTCTTTTCGGCCTCTTCGAGAATCGAACCGAGGATGGGGGAAAAGTCGAAGGTCAGCGACGCCTTCTTTTCTTCGATCAGGGAGACCACCTTTGCCGCGTCGAACTTGGACAGGTTCAGGTTCAGGGCACCGGCGTGAAAACTGGAAAACATCATCACCAGGCCGGCGATGTGGAACATCGGCAGCATGTTCAGGTGGACGTCCTCGGGGGTGGTGCCGAACAGGTAGATCAGGTGCATGTCGGCGCAGATCACGTTGTTGTGAGACAGCACCGCCCCCCGGGGGCGGCCGCCCACCGCCGCGGTGTGGATGATCACGTAGCCGTCGGACGACCCGACCGCCGCCGCCTGAAAACCGCTCGCATCCCGGTCAAGACCGGAGAAGCGGTCGTAGCCACCCCGATCGGCCCGGAGATTGAAAAATCCTTCGGCAAAGGAGAGACCGGCGCGGTTGTCTTCGACGGTCTGCTGGAATTCCTCGTCGACGAACACCAGCCTCGGAGTGCCGTCGGCCAGGTTGAAGCAGACCTCCTCGGCCGACAGGCGCCAGTTGATCGGCAGCACGACGGCCCCGACGGCCGCCGCCGCACCGTAGAGCAGGAACTGTTCCAGGCTGTTCTTCCCCAGGACCCCGATTCGGTCGCCCTTTTTTACCCCCCGCTGCTGCAGCCCCGCCGCAAGGCGGTCCACCGCCTCGCGAACCTCGGCAAACGTCAGGGTCCTGCCGCCGTCGACTTCGAGCCAGGCCGGCATCTTTGCAAAGGCGACGGCGTTTCGTCGAATCAAATCGTAGATGGTAAAATCGTAGAGTCCCATGGCTTCCTCTGGTGTTGTGATGTTCTGTTTGTTTCCATACCAAGCAAAGACTCCCTCGCAACCCGGCTCCGCGAGCGGAGCCGGGGGAGGGAGTCCCGTTTTATCGCAGCATCGTCAGAGGCTACGATCAAGGGTAGGTCGCGCTGACTTCCACACCCTTGACGATGCCGCCGGCCTTGAAGATCGCCGAGCCCTGCTGCACGTGGATCGGAAAGGACATCTCCGGGGCCCCGGTCCACCATTTTTCCAGGGCGTCCCACGGAGACATTCCCTTTTCCTTGAGCTTGAAGCCGCCGGTGACCATCAGGCTCAGCAGCGAAGACCGGGCGTCCATGATCGCGATGACACGCGTTTGATTGGTTTTTCCGGCCGGGATCCACATCGGGTCGTCGGACGATACGGTGTTCAGCTCGAACTCTTCAAACGCGATGGAAAACTTCAGCGTCTCCATCAGCACCGGGTAGTCGTTGGGGTTGGTGATGTCGAAAATGAAGGCAAGCCCCATGGGCGCACCGTAGTTGCCGGCCGTCCCCTTGGTGGGCTCCACCTTGTTGGAGAAATACCAATAGCCGGTATAGTAGGGAACTTCCACGCGGTTCAACGTGACCGTCGGTTCTGTGAAATTGTCTTCCGTGGGCTTTGCCATCATTCCGGCGCACCCGGCCAGAAACGCAACCGCCAGCAGCACGCTCAGGCCAGCGAGAATGAAACGGTATTTTCTCATGGGTCTCTTCCCTCCTCCCCGGGTCGGTCCCGGTTTAGGTTAGCCATCGTTTTCTTCGCTTGTAGTGCTTGACCTCCCGGAAGCTCTTTCTTCCCCCCATGTCGGTCATGCCCAGGTAAAAGTCCTTGATGTCCGGGTTTTCCCTGAGCTTTTCGGCGGTGTCGTCCATGACGATGCGCCCGTTTTCCATGACGTAGGCGTGGGGGGCGACGTTCAAGGCCAGCTTGGCGTTCTGCTCCACCAGCAGAATCGAGATCTTCTCCTCCTCGTTGAGCCGTATGATGATGTTGAAAATCTCGTGGATCAGCATCGGCGCCAGCCCCATGGAGGGTTCGTCGAGGAGGATCAGCTTCGGGCTGGTCATCAGGGCCCGGCCCACCACCGTCATCTGCTGCTCGCCGCCGCTGACGAAGCCGGCGACTTCGTTTCGCTTCTCCCTGAGCCGCGGAAAGTAGTGGTAGACCATTTCCAGGCCCTCTTTGACCGAACTCCCGAGTTTGCCCATGTGGGCGCCGACTTTCAGGTTCTCTTCCACGGTCAGATGCTCGAACACCCGCCGACCTTCTATCACCTGGACGATTCCCATTTTGGCAATCTTTTCCGGGCCGAGCCGGTCGATGCGCTCTCCCAGGTACTCGATCGATCCGTCGGTCACGTGGCCGTCCTCGTGCTTGAGCAGTCCGGAGACCGCCTTCAGGGTAGTGCTCTTTCCGGCCCCGTTGGCGCCCAGAAGGGCCACAACGCCGCCTTCGGGCACTTCGATGGAAACCCCTTTGATGACCAGAATGACCTCGTGGTACTTGACCTCGATGTTGTTGATTTTCAGGATCGGTTCTTTGTCTGCCAAAATCTCGTCCCTCCAGGGGGTTGGTTGATTGGTTGATTGGCTGAATGGTCAAATGGTCTGGTGAAATCCGCCGACATCGTCGGTGAACGATTTTGATCCACTTGACGAATCGACCATTCAACCATTTGACAAAACTACCATCCAATCCATTCGGTGGCCCATTTTTCCGGCCACCGCTGCTGCAGGTCGACGGTGTCGAGCAGTTTGAATTCGCCTTGGGTGTATTCGTAGACCCGTGCGATGCTCAGGGCGCGGTGGTCCTCGGCCGTGAAGGTGATCGGCGCAACGCCCAGTCCGATCTCAAAATCCCTCATGGTCTCGAAGCCCTTGTGCAGGATCCCCGGTCCGCTCAAGTCGCCGGCGGCATCGGCGCGCTTCAGCGCTTCGGCCATGCCCAGAACGTTGGCCCAGGCCTGAACGGTGTGGATGGTCCGTTTTTCAAGGGGCACGCCCGGATTGTATTTTTTCGCGTATTCGACGACCTTGTCCATCATGGGGACGTCTTCGCCGAAAAATGCCCACGGCGCACATCCCATTGCCCCTTCAGCGG
>JASFPT010000384.1:0-3349 GCA_050115795.1 Desulfobacterales bacterium | reverse complement strand
TATCCAAGCACGGGCCACGGTTCGACAGGCATTTTACCGCGAGCTATGCCGAAGGCACCGTCCGGAACAATTCCAGGGAGCATCAGGAGATGCCCGCAATCTCACGCATGAAACTTCGGTCGAAGCCGAGGTTCTTGCAGGGCACGGCCTCCGTGTCGTGCCGCGCGGAACGGCAGAGACGCCGTTGCCTACGGGGCGGAACCTGCGACCGAAGTTCCGGCTTTCGATCCGCCGGGGCGGCCGCGAGGCCGGTGGCAGGGCTCGTGCGACGCTTCTCGTTTTTCATATCAGCCGGACTGCCCGTTCCTTCGGCAGCTCCCCTCGACAGGCTCGGGACACGCAAAACGCCAGGTACGCGTGAAGCGTTTTAGTAAAAGATCTCCGTGTAGATCCTGGACCCTTCGAAGCGTTCGTCGATGATCCCGATCGTTTCTGCGATCATCTCCCTGCGGCCGCACAGGTAAAAGTCGTATGGGCCCGCCGGCAGCCGCTGCCGGAGAAACCCGGTCACCCTTCCGGGGAAAACGTCCCCTTCCCCGGTTTCCGAGCCGCTCAGGCAGGCGACGTAGCGCGCCGCATTTTCCCGCAGCAGGTCCGCGTAGTAGCGCTCCCGGATCGTGCGCACGCCGTGAAGGATCGTCGCACCGCCGATCCCGCTCCGGCACATCGAGACAAACGGGGCGATGCCGCTGCCGGTGGCCACCCACACAGCGGGATTTGCCGAGCCGTGGAAGACAAAATAGCCGTTGGGACCGAAAAGGGTAAACGCAGTGCCCGGCTCCGCGGATCCCAGGAGCATCGAAAAGACGCCTTTTCTCACCAGGCGCACGCACAGGGTGAGCACCGGCGTGTCGGGGCCGCTTGCCAGCGAGTAGTCCCGCTGCAGATCGCCGTGGCACAGTCTGATCCGCTGACCGGCAAGAAACGAGAAACCCTTCGGTCGCGACAGGTCGATTTCGACGGTTCCCGGCGCCAGCTCCCGGCGGGCCAGCAGACGGCTGGGGTATTCGGTACCGTCGAGGCGGTTTTGCACCGGTGCGGTCATGGTTTCCAGCGCACGTCTTGAATGCGGCAGACGTGGTTGATGCGGCGGGCCAGCACGAAGAGATAATCCGAAAGGCGGTTGAGGTAGACCAACACCGCCGGCAGGGGCGGGGCGTGGTTTTCCCGCTCGGCCAGGGCCACCACCCGGCGCTCCGTCCTCCGGCAGACGGTGCGGGCCACGTGCGCCCAGGCAGAAGCCGGGTGCCCTCCCGGAAGAATGAAACCGTCCAGGGGCGGCAGGGCCTCCTGCATCCGGTCGATGGCCTGCTCCAGAAAGTCGGCGGCATCCTGCTCCAGGTGCTGCAGCATCTGTCCCGAGGGGGCATCGGAGGACGTGGCCAGCCAGGCGCCCACATGGAACAGGTCGGACTGGATCCGCCGGAGACTTTCTCCGTCGTCGTCCATTTGCGGGGGAAGCGACGCGATCAGGGCCCCCAGAATCGAATTGAGCTCGTCGAGGTCGCCGTAAGCCTCGATGCGAAGATCGCCCTTGCTCACCCGTTCCCCGGAAAAGAGGCTGGTCTTGCCGCGGTCGCCGCTGCCCGTGTATATCTTCATTGTGTGCGAAACCCCCGTGGAAAGTCGGCGCAGCTTCCGATCGATCCTGTGACCTCAAGAAGCCTGCTGCGGTGCATTTTCATCCGGCATTCTATTTTCTTCTTTTCTCGGCCAGGCTTTGAGTACGGCCAGCACCAGGGTCGCCAGGGGAATGGCGAAAAAGACGCCCCAGAACCCCCAGATTCCTCCGAAAAAGAGCACCGCCGTGATGATGCCCACCGGGTGGATGTTGACCACCTCCGATAGCAGCAGGGGGGCCAGGAGGTTGCCGTCCAGAAGCTGAATGATGCCGTAGGCAATCAGCAGGTAGATGACCTGCTCGCCCGGACCCCACTGGAAAAACCCCATCAGGGCGACCGGAATCGTCGTCACCGTGACCCCGATGTAGGGGACGATCACCGACAGGCCCACCAGCAGCCCCATCAGCATGGCGAATTTGAGCCCCAAGATGGTGAAGGTAATCCAGCTCACGGCCCAGATGATCAGGATCTCCCAGAATTTGCCGCGAATGTAGTTGCCGATCTGCTGGTCCACCTCGTGCCAGACCTGGCTGCTCAGCGTTCGGTTGTCCGGAAGGAAGCCGGTCACCCAGCCAACGATCTTGTCCTTGTCCTTTAGAAAGAAAAACACCATCAGTGGCATTAGGATCAGGTAGACCAGGAAGGTGATCAGTCCGCGGACCGAGGCCATGGAGTAGGAGAGGATTTTTTCACCGAACCTGGCCAACCCGGCCTGGAAGACCTTGAGCACCTCGAGCAGCTGCTCTTCGGTGATAAAGTCGGGATACCGCTCCGGAAGACGAAGAAGCTGCTTTTGAGCCTTGGCAAGCATCGACGGGAACTCTTTTACCGCCTCGGCCACCTGCACCGACAGGTTGGGCAGCAGCCAGAAAAATACGAGAACCAGAAACGCGACAAAACTCAGAAACACCGTCAGCACCGCTGCAATCCGGGGAAGCCCCCGCCGCTCGAAAAATTTCACCAGCCCTTCGAGCATGTAGGCGATGACGATGCTCGCCAGCACGGGCAGCAGGATGTTGCCGAAAATGATGACGACGACCGTTCCGATCGCCAGCAGCAGGGCGAGGATGATGACCTGCGGATCGGTGAAGTATTTCCGGTACCATTCTTTGAGAATATGCATGGCTTCCGGTGGCCCCGTGGGAATGTTCGGTTTCGCGCTTCAGTATCGAAGATGCCGCAAATATCTCGCAATTTAACGGTTTTTGCAAGGACCGGCAACCGGTCGAGCCTGCGCCCTTCCGGTCTGAAGCATCTTGGGACTTGAAGGGGGGGACAGCCGCAATACCCGGTCGATGCAGCCGGGAATCTCGTCTTCGTCGTGGGTGACATACAGGATGGACGGGAACCGAAGGCGCCCGATCCGATCGATGAGCGTCAGAAACCGGCGCCTCATCTCAGGGTCCAGCCCCTGGCAAGGCTCGTCGAGGATGAGCAGCTCGGGCGTCTTGACCATGCAGCGGGCCAGAAGGATGCGGCGCCGCTCTCCGTAGGAAAGCCGGTCGAAGCGCTCTTCGCCACGGTCGGCCATCCCGACGAAGGCCAGCCAGCGTCCGGCGATGCTGCGCTCCCGGTCCGAGACGCGCCGGTAAAGGCCGACCGAATCGGAAAATCCCGACAGCACCGCTTCGACGGCGGACACCGGCTTCTGATATCGAATCTGGAACTCGGACGAGACCAGGGAAATCCGCCGCTTGATGTCCCATACCGACTCGCCGCTGCCGCGC
>JASFPT010000383.1:0-3357 GCA_050115795.1 Desulfobacterales bacterium | reverse complement strand
AGTCGGAACTTTCCACGCTGGTCTGCCAGCTTTTCGGATCCGACCCGGCGGTCATGGCCGACGCCGCCCGCCGGGTGGAAGCGGAGGGCTTTTTCGGCGTCGACATCAACTTCGGCTGTTCGGTGGGCGCCATCTGCAAGCAAGACTGCGGCGCAGCGCTGCTCAAGGACCCTCTGCGTGCAGAGCGGATCGTGGCGGCGGTTCGCAGGGCCGTCCGCATCCCGTTGTTCGTCAAATACAGAACCGGCTGGACCGACGACCCGGCGCCGGCCGTCGCCCTGGCCGAACGCTTCCAAGACGCCGGCGCCGATGCCCTCGTCTTTCACCCGAGGGTTGCCCCGGACCGCCGAAGCCGACCGCCGCGCTGGTCTTACATCGGCCTTGTCAAGCGCGCGGTGTCGATTCCGGTGTTCGGAAACGGCAACGTGTTTGCTGCGGAAGATTGCCTGCGGATGCTGACCCAGACCGGCTGCGATGGGGTGGCACTGGGCCGGATCGCCGTGGCAAGACCGTGGATTTTCGCCGACTGGACAGGGGGCATGACCCCGGAGCCGGGCATCGATCGGGAAACGGCCCTGCGCCTGGCCGCGCTGCTCGAGCAGCATTTCGATCCGGACCGGGCGCTTCGCCGCTACAAAAAGTTCGCCACCTACTTTTCGTCCAATTTCCGCTTCGGCCACACCTTGTTCTCGCGCCTGAAAAACGCCGCCAACATGGCCGATGTCCGGCGAACCCTCGATTCGTTCTTTTCCGCCGACCCGGAACGCAACCGCCGCCCGAATCTGAATTTTTTGCCGTAGCGATCTTTGCGGCCTGTTGGGCGTCAGGGATCCGGGCTCGCCGGTTTGCTTTGGCTGTTTACCAAAAGAGCCCTTTGTTCTTCAAGCCATTTTCTACCGCTCCGGTCGCGGCGAGCGATGTTGCAGCGGGCTTTGCCGGACGGTCCGGCACAAGGCCGGCCGCCCCGCAAGGCTTGATATTTGCGCCAAAAAAGATAAGCTACCGCTTCAATGAAGACGGGCGAAAAACAGGGCCGGCGGGCGGCGCTGATCTGTGCGGAGCAGCTCAGCCGAATTTATGCCATGGGCAGCCGTCGGGTGGTCGGCGTCGACCGCATCGACCTTTGCATCGAAGGCGGCCACCTTGCGGTGATCAAGGGAAACAGCGGGTCGGGCAAAAGCACGCTGCTGTCCCTGCTGGCCGGGCTGGACCAGCCCACAGCCGGTCGCCTCTACGTGGCGGACCGTCCGCTGCACCATGCCGCCAGCGCCGACCTGACCCGGTTTCGCCGAACCGTGGTGGGGATGGTGTTTCAGTCGTTTAACCTGCTGCCGACGTTGACGGTGATGGAAAACGTCGTCCTGCCTGCCCTGCTGGCCGGTTTCGATGCGGCCCATGGGCAGCGCCGGGCAGAAGACCTGCTGCAGTGGCTGTCGATGATGCACCGGCGCGAGCACTTGCCGGGGCAGCTTTCCGGCGGCGAGATGCAGCGAACCGCCATCGCCCGCGCCCTGATCAACGATCCGGAAATCATCCTGGCCGACGAGCCGACCGGAAACCTGGACAGCCGAAATGCCGCGTCGGTGATCGAGCTTTTGGCGGACTTGAACCGTCGCTGGAAGCGCACCGTTGTCATCGCCACCCACAGCGATCTTGCCGATCCGGTCGCCACCATGGAAATCCGTCTCTCCGACGGGACGGTCGTTGCCGGCAACGGATGACGCCCCGGGCCGAACCGCCGGAATGCCGAGCCGGCATCGCTTTGCGCAATTCCAAGTCGGCGCTGGGTGCTTTTTATCGTCGCATCGCCTGGCGCAACGGCGCTTCTGTGGCGGTTTTCGCCACCGCTCGCAAACTGGCTCAGACAATCTACCGCCTGGTTTGCTACGGCCAGGCTTATGTCGATATCGGTACCGAGACCTATGAAAATCGTTTCAAGCAACACCGGTTGCAGCATTATACGCAAGCCCTTACAAATATGGGCTATAAGGTTGAACCACTAACCACGACAGAGCCTGCTGCTGCGTGAAGTTTCACTTAAGATGAGGGTATTTCTTCGACTTTTTTCCGGGTTCATTCTTCGCAACGCCGTCAACCACCGCTGGCGGGTGCTCATCGTCGTGGCGGGCATCGCCCTCGGTGCGGCGGTCTTTACCAGCGTTCGGCTGGCGATCCACGCCTCGGTGCAAAGCTTCACCGCCAGCATGAACCGGATTGCCGGTACTGCAGAAGCGGTGCTGAGCAGACCGGGCGGCCTGGTTCCCGAGACGGTGATGGCGCCGGTCCTGCGCCGGCCGGAAGTGTCTTCTGCCGCGCCGGTTTCCAGCGTTTACGTGGCAAGCCGACGTCGCCCGAAGGACCCGTTTTTGCTGATCGGGATCGATCCGTTGATGGAACCCGACTTCCGGCCGTGGGGATCCGGCCAGCATCCGCCTTCCGGCAGCGCCTGGCCGAAGCTGCTCGTCGAACCGGACACCCTCATCGCGGCCGGACCGCTGATCGATCTGCTCGGCGCCGCGCCGGGCGACATCGTCGAACTGACCCACCTGGAACGAATCGTCGGATTTCGCATCCTCGGCCGACTCGAAGACCCGGGCGTGTGCCTGATCGACGGGGGACGGGTGGCGGTGACCGACATCGCCACCTTTCAGGAGTTCACGGGCCGATTCGGCGGCGTGGACCGAATCGATCTGAAGTTTCGACCCGGCGCGGATCCGGACGCTCTCGCGCCGCTGCTGCCGCCGGGGGTGGTGCTCGAAAAACCCCGATCGGCGCTCGACAGCGGCCTGCAGATGCTCCAGGCGTACCGGTTGAACCTGTCGATCCTCAGCTTCGTGTCGCTGTTTGTCGGCATGTTCCTGGTCTACAGCCTCGTCGCGCTGCACGGGGCCTCCCGGCGCCGGGAGCTGGCCATTCTCCGGGCGGTGGGCGGATCCCGCCGACTGATCTTTTTTCTGTTTCTGGCCGAAGGCGCCTTTTTCGGCCTGACCGGATGGCTGGCCGCGTTTCCCGTCGGCACGGCGCTGGTGCGCTACCTGCTCGAAGGTATCAACGAGACGATCTCCACCCTGTTTGTCCGGGTCCACGTGGAGCAGCTGGCCCTCGACCCCTGGGAGGTGCTGCTCTCCTTTTCGGTCACGATGGCCGTCTCGGTGGTCGGCGCCGTGCTCCCTGCCAGAGAGGCCATGACGGTGGCACCCAAGGAGGTGCTTGCGGTCGAGACCCCGAAGCCGCCCCGCCACCGGGTATCGCACCTGGCCGCAGCAGGCCTTGCCGCCGTCGTGCTGGCGATGCTGCTTGCCCGATTGCCGGGCGCGGCGCCCGGATACGGGGCCGCCTTTTTGCTGTTTGCCGGCC
>JASFPT010000382.1:0-3359 GCA_050115795.1 Desulfobacterales bacterium | reverse complement strand
GTCAATCTTACGAAGAAAGTGCTCACAGACCCGGAAAGAAGAAAGGCAATGGTGGAGAAAAATTACGAGATCGCCTCGACCTGCTTCTCGTACGGCATTTTGCGCCAGAAGTTGCGGGACCGGGTTTTCGACTGCCTGGCGTGTCGGCCGGGCAACGTCTTCTCATAAAATCAAATCGCTTCTGCGATTTGATGAAAGGCGGCTTCGCCGCCGTAAAACCCGCAAAGGTTCGAGTGGGCAACGCATCATGAAAACCGCTATTCAATCGTCTTTCGCGCCCGCAAGGGCGCTTTATTTTTTTGCGCAGCAAAAAAAAGAATTCTTCCCAATCCGATTTCGCGCCCGTAAGGGCGGTTCATTTTTTTGCGCAGCAAAAAAATTATGATGAATTCTTCCCAATCCGTTTCGGCTGAAAAATCGAAGCTCCGGCAGGCGGCTGCAGCGGGGCTGCGGCGGGGGTGGCGCGGGTACCTGTGGCTGATGAAAATCGTGCTGCCGGTGTCTGCCGCGGTGGCGTTGATCGACTTCAGCGGCTGGCTCTACAAGATCGACGGGATGCTCGAACCGGTCCTCGGGCTGGTCGGGTTTTCGGCAGCCGCTGCGCTGCCGCTTCTGGTGGGACTGCTCACCGGCATCTACGGCGCCCTCGCCGCCATGGCCGCACTACCCCTCGGACCGGCTGAAAAGACCCTGATCGCGATTTTCCTGCTGATCTCCCACAACCTGCTGCAGGAAGGCATCGTGCAGGACCGCTCGGGGCTTTCCTTCTGGAAGGCCACGGTTTTCCGGCTGTCGGCTTCGATCGTTGCCGTGACGGTCGTCTCCTGGATCCTTGAACCGTCCGCGGGCGGTGCCGCCGGCGCCGGCAATGCCGCCCGGCCCGCCTTTTTTGATTTTGCCGCGGCATGGGCCGGTTCGATGGCGGTGCTGGCGGCCAAGATGCTGGCCATCCTGTTGGCCCTCATGGTGCTTCTGGAGATCCTGAAGGCGTTCGGCGGGATCGCGGTGCTGGTTCGGTGGTCTTCGCCCGTGATTCGTGTTCTGGGCCTGAAACGGGAGGTGGGGGTTTTGTGGCTGACCGCCGCCGTCTTCGGCCTTTCTTACGGGGCGGCGGTCATCGTGGCAGAAGCCAAAACCGGCCGCTTTTCGCAGCCGGATCTGGAGGCACTGCAGGTTTCCGTCGGCATCAACCATGCCATGATCGAAGACCCGCTGCTGTTCATGGCGCTGGGCATATCGGCGGTCTGGCTCTGGCTGCCCCGCCTGGCCGCGGCCCTGGCTGCCGTGTACCTGCTTCGCGGTCTGCGGCTTGCGGGCCGCCTTTGTTCGCAGCGTCCGATTTTTCCCAGTTAGGCGGTTCAGGCCGTTGCCCCGCCCTCGATCCGGGACAATATCCGCTCCTGCTCTTCGAGGTTCTTTTCCGGCAGCCATGAAATTGCAACATCTCGGCGGCCGTCTGCAAGCTCTTTGAGGGCTTCGCTACCGGGTCACCCCCACATGGGAGGCCAGAAACTCATGGAGGCCGAACAGGATCTGCTCCATGTACTTGGTCAGAACCGCCCGGTACGCCTCGTCCTCCGGTCGGATGAAGGTGCGCATCAGGTGATGCCAGTCGGCCACCAGACGGCGCGGCCTGCCTCCCTTTGGTTCTTCGCTCATCCTGTTTCCGACTTTGTCCCCGTTTAAACGCCAGCCCTCAGCCATTCCGGCGTCAGCCGCCATTTATAAATTCGCAAAGCGAATTTATTCGGACAGCTTCTTCGTCAACTCCGCCAACTGGCGGCCGTACCGGATGCATTCTTCTTCGACCCCTTCGTCCGGAGCCCCGACGGCGACCGGCCCGTAGTGGCTCCCCTTCTGCTGGCCCTGAACCACCATGCCGTGGATGAGCCAGGCCTGGAGGATGCTGGCAATGGTCGTTTCGTTGCCGCCGCCGACCCCCCCGCTGGAAGTAAAGGCGCCGCCGACCTTTCCGATCATCTTGCCGAAGTATTTGACGCTGCGGTCGACAAGGTCCTTGGCTTCGGCGGCCATCACGCCGAAATAGGTGGGGCTGCCCAGGATGATCCCGTCGGCGCCGAGAAGATCCTCGAGGCTGGTTTCCTTCACCTTTTTCAAGGCGACGGTGACCCCCTCGACCGAATCGGCGCCCTCGGCCACCTTTTCAGCCATTTTTCGGGTATTTCCGGACCGGGAATAGTAACAGATCAACAGACTGGCCATGACGTCTCCTTTCGCCGCCCGCGGTAAATTGCCGTTGCGGATTTGGATTTTGGCCGTCTGTACCACATCCGCCGAAAGGTGCCAACCGGCGCACCTTGACCATCGGCGCCGGGTCGCCTATAGGCGGTTTCGGAATCCGTCGTCTGCGCCCGCACGACCGCAGAGGGCGCCCGGCCGCGATGCTGGGTTGAAAACCCCTTCCCCCGCCGCTGCGTCGGTTGCCGGCCGTTTGGCGGCCGAAAAACCCGGGGGAAAAAGCCAAAAGGAGATACCATGGGCGAATCCGACTACCACAAGTGGCGCTGGCGCAAAACAGGGGCGGTCTGCGTCGATGCACTGAAAAAAAACGGCTTCGACGCCCACTGGGCCGAATCGGTTCAGGAAGCCAAAGCGCTGTGCCTCGAGCTGGCCGGCGGCAGCAAGACGTTCGGCTTCGGCGGTTCGGACACGACCAGGGCCCTGGGTCTGGTCGAGGCCGTGAAAGACGGCGCCGCAGCGGTTTTCGACCACTGGCGCCCGGATCTTTCCGCAGAAGACGACCTGAAAATCCGCCGGGCCCAACTGGCCTGCGACTGCTTCGTTTGCAGCGCAAACGCCGTATCGATGACGGGTGAGATCGTCAATGTCGACGGCATCGGCAACCGGACCGGTGCCATGACCTTCGGCCCCAAAAAGGTGATTGTCGTTGCCGGCATGAACAAGGTGACGCCGGGCCTTCACGACGCCCTGCGCCGGGTCAAAGAGATCGCCGCACCGATGCGGGCCAGGAGCCTCGGGATGAAAACCCCGTGCGCCGAGACCGGGCTGTGCACCGACTGCAGCGCTCCGCAGCGGATCTGCCGGGTGACGACCATCCTCCATCGCCGCCCGATGAAAACCGACCTTTCGGTGGTGCTGGTCAACGCGAGCCTCGGCTTTTAGAAGTGGGAAACCTCGCCTCCCGCCGCGCACGGACGCCCGCCGGTTCACCGTCTGCGCCCAAACGGGCCTGCTTTTCCCTTGACCCGCCGAGGGCCCTTGACATATGATCCGGCCGGATTTGGCGCTTCAGTGTTTACGATAAAGTCCGCACCCGGGGCTCTGCCCGCCGGGGCCCGATGACGGGAAAACGCGAGAGGAATCCTGCGGGATCACCA
>JASFPT010000381.1:0-3374 GCA_050115795.1 Desulfobacterales bacterium | reverse complement strand
GCCCGAGTCGAACGTTCGGATGTCGCCGATCTTTCCGACCGAGGTCGGCAGCGCGCGCCGGGTTCTTCCGGTCATGTACACCGGCAGTTTGTACCGTCGCGACAGCACCCCGACACCGTGGATGTGGTCGGCATGTTCGTGGGAGACGAGAAGGGCGTCGAGGCGCTCCGGGCAAAGCTTTCGGGCGCGCATCCGCCGCTCGAGCTCGATTCCGGAAAGACCCGCGTCGACCAGAATCGAGGTCGCACCGTCCGAGAGATAGATTGCGTTTCCCCGGCTGCCGCTGGCTAATGCGCAGACTGTGATTTCGTTGTTGTCTGCCAGTGCTGTGGAGGCTGCTTTATCCATGGCAAGCTCTATTCAAGCAGGCGGATGATTGGTTGATTCGTTGATTGGTCAAATGGGAAAAGCGGCAGTACCTATTTTGGGTTTTTCCTTCCCATTTGACCATTTGACGACTCGACCAATTGACCATTATCCCAATCAACCAGTCGACCCATCAACCAACCCCGGTCGAGCCGAACCCCCCGCCGCTTCGCTCCGTATCCCCCAGACGATCCACCGGCACCAGTCGTGCCTTGAAGACTTGCTGGACGACCATTTGTGCGATCCGGTCCCCGCGGCGGACGGTGTAGGGCGCCTCGCCGAGGTTGATCACGGCGATCTTGACCTCCCCCCGGTAGTCGGCGTCGATGGTGCCCGGCGCATTGATCAGCCCAATGCCGTGCCGGACGGCAAGACCGCTTCGGGGGCGGATCTGAGCTTCGAATCCCGGCGGGAGGGACACCGCCAGCCCGGTGGGGATCAGGGCGATCCGGCCCCGATCCACGGTGAGCGGTTCGGACACCGCGGCGCAGATGTCCATGCCCGCGGCGTGTTCGCTCATGTACCGGGGCAGCGGAATGTCGGCGTCTTCTTCCGGCCGGAGGCGGAGGATCTCGATGGCGGGAAAGGGTTGGCCCATGGTCCTTTTCGCAGGGGGACCGTCTCGGGAAACGCTGCGGTGACGATCGGTGTTCTTCGAAAAGTTTTCACAGCCGGGGCAACGCCCAAACCGGCGATGCAAAACCCTGGCATGTGGCATACGCGATCCATGTGAGCACAATATATTGTGGAAGTCGTCTATCCGATCGGGTTCGCAATGTCAATGGGAAACGGGTTTGGCCGAAGGCGGTGCGGCGTGTCGGGCCGGCAGGCCGTCCCGGATCCCGCCGCAGGGAAAACCGGTGAAGATGGGCTGTTGTCCCGTGCGGGCCTGGATCGGGGCCGGGGAGACGCCAAAAAAGGCCTTGGAGCGCTTGTCAGGATAGCGTCAGGATTCGAGGATTTCCGAAGGGAGGTCCTTTTCGGCGATCGGCCCTAGAAGGGTCAACGCGAGGGGATTCTCTTTTAGAAGGTGACGGGCAAGATCCTGGATCTCTTCTGCGGTGACGGCGTCGACGGCGGCGATGACTTCGCTCATCGGAATATCGCGCCCGAAATGGATGTCGTTTTGGGCGAGCCGGACCATCTGGTTGTCTACGCTTTCGACGGAGAGCAGCAGGTTGCCCTTCGTGAATTCCTTGGCGTCCGCCAGTTCGCCTTCCGCCACAGGCGCCTCGGCAAACCGGCGCAAATGGGAGATCAGCAGTTCGACGGCGGTGCGGGCGTTTTTCGCGTCCACCCCGACGTAGGCGCCGAACATGCCGGTGTCGACAAACGAGGAGATAAAAGAGTAGACCGAGTACGCCATCCCCCGACGCTCCCGGATGTCCTGAAACAGGCGGGAACTCATGTTTCCGCCGAGAATCGTATTCATCAGGGCCAGCGCATACCGGCGAGGGTCGGTGATCGAAACGCCGCCGGTGGCCAGGCAGACGTGCACCTGCTCCAGGGTGCGGCCGTGGAGCGCCAGTTTTTTTCTTCCGGCGGGGGCGATCCGGTCCGGTCGACCCCCGCCGTCTGGAATCGACGCAAAAGGGGCCGCCACCTTTTCGACAAAGTCGTCGTGGGCCAGCCGGCCGGCGGCGGAGATCACGATCCGGCCGGGCTGGTAGTAGCGGTTGAAAAACGAGACGATGCTCTCTGCGGTAAAGCGGGTGACATTCTCCCGGGAGCCGAGGATCGATCCGCCCAGCGGCGTGTCGCCCCAGAACGCCTTTCCGGCCAGCAGGTGGATATACTCTTCGGGGCTGTCTTCGAGCATGCCGATCTCCTGGAAAATCACCGGCCGCTCCCGCTCCACCTCCCGGTGGTCGAACACCGAGTGTAAAAAGATGTCGGTGAGAATGTCGACCATCGTGTCTACGTGGGCGTCGACGACCTTGGCATGGTAGCAGGTGCTTTCCATGGTGGTAAAGGCATTCGTCTGCCCACCGATGGCGTCGAATTCCTTGGCGATCTGGAATGCGGAGCGCTTCCGGGTCCCCTTGAAGATCATGTGCTCGATAAAATGCGAAAGACCGCTCTCCTCGGCCGATTCGTCCCGGGCTCCCACGTCGACCCAGACCCCCATCGACACACTGCGCACCTGGCGGACGGATTTGGTGAGAACCCGGATCCCGTTGGACAGTACGGTCTTATGCACCGGTGCTTCCACTGTCTTCTTCCAGCACCGCCTTGTGGCTCAGGCGGATCTTGCCGTCGCGGGAGATCTCCAACACCTTGACTTTCAACGGATCCCCTTCTTTGACGACGTCGCTCACCTTCTTGACCCGGTGCGAAGACAGCTGGGAGATGTGCACCAACCCGTCGGTGCCCGGCAAAAACTCCACAAAAGCGCCGAAGTCGGTGACCTTGACCACTTTGCCCTCATAGATTTCCCCGATCTCCGGCTCCTTGGTGATTTCGTTGATGCGGCGGACCGCCTCTTCTCCGTCTTCGGTTTTGACCGCGGCGATCTTGACCAGGCCGCTGTCGTCGATCTCGATGCGGGTGTTGGTCTCGGCTTGCAGCGCACGGACGATCTTTCCACCCGGGCCGATGATATCCCGGATCTTGTCCGGATTGATATGGACGGTGAACACCTTCGGCGCATAAGGGGAGATCTCCACCCGGGGCTTTTCCAGCGTCGATATCATCCTGTCGAGGATGAACAGCCGGCCGTCCCGTGCCTGGACCAGGGCCTTTTCCAGGATGTCCCGGGACAGCTCCTTGATCTTGATGTCCATCTGCAGTGCGGTGATCCCGTCGCGCGTCCCGGTCACCTTGAAGTCCATGTCACCGGTGTGATCCTCGTCGCCGAGGATGTCGGAAAGAACGACCACCTGTTCGCCTTCCTTGATCAGTCCCATGGCGATCCCGGAGACCGGGCTTGAGATCGGCACACCGCCGTCCATGAGGGCGAGGCTGGCGGAGCAGACGGTCGCCATCGAAGAGGACCCGTTGGATTCGAG
>JASFPT010000380.1:0-3414 GCA_050115795.1 Desulfobacterales bacterium | reverse complement strand
GAGCTCATCCAGGCGGCGGTGGCCTTTGCGACCCAGCCGATCCCCGCCGGTCCCCGCGTTGGGATCATCACCAACACCGGCGGCCCCGCGGTGATCGCCACCGACGTGATGGTGGCCGCGGGGTTGACGCTCCCGCCCCTGTCGGAGAAGACCGAAACGGCCCTCAAAGGAGCCCTCTTTCCCGAGGCGTCGGTAGCCAACCCGGTGGACGTGCTGGCCACCGGCACGGCCCAACATTACCGGGCGTGCCTCGACGCCATGATGGAAGACGATCACTTCGATTGCGTCATGGTCCACTTCGTAACGCCGTTTTTCGTCGACACCGACAGCATCGCCCGGGAGATCGCCGCGGTCAACCGGCAGCGGAAGAAGCCGCTGGTCTGCAACCTCATGACCGACCGCCGCCAGTGGACCGAGACCGTTCGGATTCTGTCCGAGGGCGGGGTCCCTTGCTTTGCACTTCCCGGAGAGGCGGCCCGGGCCCTGGGCGCCCTGGTTCGCTACCGGAAGATCTTGGACCGCGAAAAGCGCGAGGTCAAACCGGTTGCCGGAACCGACCCCGGGGCTGCCGCCAAGATTCTCGAGGCGGCCAAAAACACCGGGCGGACGATGCTGCTGGCAGACGAGGTCTACAACATTTTGGGCGCCTACGGAATTCCGGTGCCCGAATGGAAGATGGCCGCTGATGCCGATCAAGCCGCCCGGGCGGCCGCGGGGGTCGGATTTCCGGTGGTGGTCAAGGCAGACGCCCCTTCGGTGATCCACAAGAGCGACGTGGGCGGCGTTGCCCTGAATCTGGCCGACGAAGAATCCGTCCGTCAGGCCGTGGAAACCATGAAGCGGAAACTGGCCGTCTCCGACCTGCGCTTTTTCGTCCAGCGGCAGTTGCCCGAGGGCCTGGAGATGATCCTTGGCGCCAGGGCCGAAGAGGGCCTGGGCCATGCGGTGATGTTCGGCCTGGGGGGGATCTTTGTCGAGGTGCTAAAGGACGTGGTGTTCAAGCTGACGCCGGTCTCGGGGGCCGAGGCAAGGGAAATGCTCTCCGGCATCAAGGGGGCCGCCCTGCTTGACGGGGTCCGGGGCCGCAAGGGGATCGACCGGGAGGCGGTGGTCGATACGATCGTCCGGCTCTCCCAGCTGCTGACCGATCTGCCGCAGATCCGGGAGATGGACCTCAACCCGGTTCTGGCCTATGAAGATCGGGTGGCGGTGGCCGATGCCAGGATTCTGATTTAGGGGCGAAAAAGAGACGAACGTCGAACATCGAACATCAAACGGCCAACATCGAATGAAAAACAAATCCGGAATCGATCTTTGGTTTGCATTCGACGTTCGACGTTGAGCGTTGAGCGTTCGACGTTCATTTGTTGAATCGAAACGGGTTCGAATTTCTTAAAGAGGTGAAACCATGACGGCCTGGCTCAATCTGGGGGAAATTCTCAAGGTCAACGCAAAAAAATTTCCCGATACCGTGGCGCTAAAGGATCGGGAGAGAAGCTTCACCTACCCGGCGGTCAACAAACGGGTCAACCGACTCGCCCACGGCCTGCTCGGTATGGGCCTTTCCAAGGGGGACAAGGTCGCCGTCCTGCTGGAAAACAGCATCGAGATCATCGAGATCTATCTGGCCACCGCCAAGACCGGCATCATCATCGTGCCGATCAATTTCCGCCTGGTGGGCCAGGAGGTGACCTACATCGTGAACGACTCCGACGCCAAGGCGATGATCGTCCACGACCAGTTTGCGGACAACGTCGATCTGATCCGATCCGATCTGGCCGGCATCGCCCCCGAGCGCTTCGTCGTCGTCGGCGAGGCAAGGGAAGGCTATGTTCCCTACGAAAGCCTGCTGGCCGCCGGCTCGGAGCAGGAGCCGAAATCTTCGGTGGCGCCCGAAGAAACCTGGATTCTCATCTACACCTCCGGGACCACCGGAAAGCCGAAAGGGGTGGTGCGATCCCATGCATCGCACATCGCCTTTTACCTGATCAACGCCGTCGATTTCGGCTTCACCGAGCACGACGTCTGCCTGAACGTGATGCCCCTCTGCCACATCAATTCCACCTTCTTCACGTTCACCTTTCTCTACATCGGGGGAGGCGTCTACGTGCACCCGGCCCAGTCCTTCCGCGCCGAAGAGATTCTACAGATCGTGGAACGCGAGAAGATCACCTTCATCTCCCTGATCCCGACCCACTACAACCTGATTCTCAACTGCCCGGAGGAGGCCAAGCAGTACGATCGCAGTTCCATCCGGAAGCTGTTGTGCTCTTCGGCCCCGGTCCGGCGGGTGATGAAGCAGGCCATCATGGACTTCTTCCCCGGCGTCCAGCTCTACGAAGGCTACGGCTCCACCGAGGCGGGGATCGTCACCGTGCTCAAGCCCGAAGACCAGATGCGCAAGCTCGGATCCATCGGGTTCGAATCGCTGGGCACCGACTTTGTCAAGCTCCTGGACGAGGACGGAAACGAAGTGCCGGTCGGCGAGGTGGGGGAGATCTATTCGCGCGGGCCGATGCTCTTCGACGAATACTACAAGCTGCCGGAAAAGACCGCAGCCTCCTTCAGGGACGGCTGGTTTTCCGCCGGCGATCTGGGGCGAAAAGACAAAGACGGCTTTTTTCACATCGTCGACCGCAAAGACAACATGATCATCACCGGCGGGGAGCACGTCCATCCCAGCGAGGTCGAGGAGGTGGTTGGCAGCCACGAGTGCGTCTTTGACTGCGCGGTGATCGGGCTTCCCGATGAAAAGTGGGGCGAGAAGGTGGTGGCCGTGGTGGTGACCAAGGAGGATGTCGATGCCAAGACCCTGATCGAATGCTGTCGGGATAAGGTGGCCGGCTACAAGCGCCCCAAGGAGATTCTTTTCATCAAGGACGAAGAGATGCCCCGCACCGCCACCGGCAAGATCCTGCACCGCAAATTGCGGGAGAAATACGGCGGAAAGTGCTGAGCAAATCGCTGCCGCGATTTGATGACAATTTCGCGTTCCGCGAAATAACAGAGAGAAAAACTTATTCAAAAAATTCAAGGTATAGCGGTGAGGAATTACCTATCCTGGTGATCAAAGATTGATTGGCTGATCGACGTGGGAGGTTCACTCGCGGCAAAATAGTCAATCAACCAGTCAACCACTCAACCATTCAACTCACAATGGAGGTCCACGGAATGCTGACGAAAGCCTACATCCCCTACGGCGGGTACTACAGCACCCCCTTTGCCCGGTGGCAGGGAACGCTGGCCAATGAAAACGCCATCGCGCTGGGCGCCAACACGGCCAAGCGCTGGTTCGAGACCAAGAAATGGGACCCGGCGATGCTGGAATACCTCTTTCTGGGCATCACCGTCGGACAGCACTATGTATTTTACGGAAGCACCTGGGCCGCCCACCTGATGGGGGCCGGCCATATT
>JASFPT010000379.1:0-3424 GCA_050115795.1 Desulfobacterales bacterium | reverse complement strand
AGCGAAAATACAGGATACGGTCGCAGGGGTATGACTTTGACAAGATCCGCGACCGAGTTGCGGCGGTTTTCGGCATCGAGGGGGAGCAGGTCTTTTCCTCCGGCAAGAACCGTTTGACGGTGCGCGCCCGAAGTCTGTTCTGCTATTGGGCTGTTCGGGAGTGCGGTATGACCATGGCTTCATTGGCCAGAAGGCTGGGGCTGTCGATCACAGCGGTAAGTCAGTCTGTCGCAAGAGGGGAGGGTATCGCAAAAGAGAACGGATTCGAGCTGTTTCATTAGCGAATGTTTAAATGTTGAGAACGTCCCTCAAATTTTTTATAGTTTCCCCGGTCATGGAGTATGGGGTGGCGGAGCGCAAGGGGTGGGCATGGTGAATCTCGAATCGATTGCCGGGCAGGTCGTGCGCAACTGCAATGTGTCGGACGCCCAAAGCGCAGGGCTCTACTCCATCTGCGGTCTGGCCCTCCGCCTGCGGGACCTGTTCAAGTGGGAAAAGCGCCTTTCGCCCTGGGAGGAGCCCGAACCCGCCGTGATCCTGGAATGGATCGGGGAAAAAGAAGAACGCTGGGAACGGGTGGGGGAACAGCCCCTTGCGCCGCTGCGGGTCAACGGCCGGCGCCACGATCCCTTCGACACCGAGGCGATCAACCGCATTCTCGTGCCGGAGGGGTACTACTACGGCGCCGGTTATGCCCACGGCATGAGGCCGACTTTTTTCCTGGCTGGAATCGAGCAGCGCAGCACCCTCAACGGGGTGGAGGTCTTCACCCTCGGCCGGGAGCTTGCCCGCGACCTGCTCACGCTGCCGGCCCTGTCCCAGAACGGAGAGGTCGTGCTGCGGACCGAAGCCGCGAGACTCTTCCTGTGGGACCAGATCTTCTACATCAAGAAATCCGGGCGCACCGCCCTGGCCTTCGCCCTTCGGGCGTGCGGCCTGCCGGACCCGAAGCCGGAGACGATCCGCTCCCGCCTCGACGATGTGTTTGCGGCCGTCCGGCCCGTCTACGTCTATCACGAGATCGGGGAGGTGAAGAACGGGGTTTTCGACCGGGAGGTTTGGCGGGAGATCGTCTCCTCCTTTGCCCACTCGCCGGTGGAGCTTCTGGCCCGCACCCTCAAGGACCTGCTGGCCGACACCGATCCGGAAGGGACGCTGCCGAAGCTGATCCAGGAGCGACGCTCGGCCGCCGTAGGGTTCTACGCGGCGTTTTTCGACGGGCTGGCCCGGGCGATGCTTTCCGGCCTTCGTCCGGCCCATTCCCGGCTTGTCCAAGACGGGGACTGGGACGCCTTCGGCCGGTTCGTTGCCGAGGCCCGCAACGACATTACACAGCGCACCGAATCGTTTCTGGAAATCGTGGCCGAGGGAAAACGCCGAAGCGATCCGGAGTGGACCCGCCGGCGGGTGGCCTGCAAAATCCTCGATCCGCTCACCAGGGAAGGAGATGCAATCGATGATTCTGTCCTTTGAGGGAAAGACCCCGGTCATCGGAAAGGACGTCTTTATCGCCCCCACGGCGGTGATCGTGGGCGACGTGGTCATCGGCGACCGCGCCAGCATCTGGTTCGGCACGATCCTTCGGGGCGACCTGGCCCCGATCCGAGTGGGCACAGAGACCAATATCCAGGACAACTGCACGGTGCACGTGGACGAGGGGTATCCCGCGATCATCGGCGATCGGGTCAGCATCGGACACAACGCGGTGGTTCACGGGTGCACGGTGGAAGACGAGACCCTGGTGGGAATCGGGGCAAGGGTCCTTTCCGGTGCCCGGATCCGGACCGGTTCGGTGGTGGCCGCCAATGCGTTGGTCCGGGAGGGGCAGCAGGTCGGGCCCCGGGAACTGGTGGCCGGCACGCCGGCCAAGGTCAAACGAACGCTCTCCGAAGAAGAGCTTGTGCGCTTTCTCCACCCGGTGAAAAACTACCTGCGCATTTCCAGAATATACCTGTCGATGGGCCGTGAACGATGATCGGAGTGCGGCTCGAAGACGGTAGGCCGGTGGTGAGGCGGGATTTGCCCGAGCCGCTCCCGGCCGACAAAGAGGCGTTGATCCGGGTTCTTTGTGCCGGCATCTGCGGAACCGACCTTGCGCTGATCGGCGGTTTTGCTGAATTTTCCGGCATCCTGGGACACGAGTTTCTCGGCGAGGTGATCGAAGCACCGGGTGCGAGCGAACTTTCCGGCCGCCGCGTTGTGGGGCGGATCACCATCTCCTGCGGGGCCTGCTCCTCGTGCCTTGCCGGCCGTCCGGGCCACTGCGAAAAGAGGCGTGTGGTCGGCATCCGAGGCGCCGACGGCGTCTTTGCACAGCGGTGCTGCCTTCCGGTTGCCAATCTGGTTTCCGTTCCCGACTCGGTGAGCGACGAAGCCGCCGTGTTTGCCGAGCCGCTTGCGGCGGCGCTTCGGATCACCGAGCAGGTGCGGGTCAATGAATCGGACCGAATCCTGGTGATCGGCGCCGGGAATCTGGGGCAGCTCATCGCCCGGGTCCTGTCCGGGCTCGGATGCCGGCCGGATGTCGTCGCCCGCCACCCGGGGCAGCGAAGGAGACTGGCCGAGGAGGGGATCTGCTGGATGCCCGAAGGCGAGGGCGAACCTCACAGCTACGACCTGGTCGTGGAGGCCTCCGGCGGGGCGGATGGCATTGCCGAGGCCTGCCGGTTCGTGCGGCCCGAGGGGACCGTGGTGCTCAAGAGCAGTTTGAGCGGGCCGGTGCCGGTGGACCTTTCCGACCTGATGGTCAGGGAAATCACCCTGATCGGCTCCCGCTGCGGTCCGCTCGATGCGGCGGTCGAGTGGCTGGCCTGCAAACGGATCGATCCCCTCGACCTCATCGAAACCCGATTTTCCCTGACCGAGGCCCCGGCCGCCTTTGCCCGGGCCGCCGCCCCGGGGGCAATGAAGGTGCTGATCCGCTGCTAGCACTTGAGAGCGGTATCGCGCAAATCCCCGAATCGATCAAAATTACCAAAAATATAAAAAAAATTTCAGGTTCTTATGATGAAAATATGAAACCTTTCGATAAACCACAGCTGCCGCTCACAGACGACACGCGGCCCATGCGCAACGGGCCACACCCGCCGCCCCCGGGTCTTACCCGCCCTGGTTTGCCGCCTTCTTGACCTCCGGTGCGGAAGAATGCGGCAGGTCACCGTTTTTCTCCATGAAATGAATGGCGCAGGAGGGCCTGAACTTGCAATAGATCTCAGGGTCACGGCAGTGCAGGCACTCCTCGCACATGTACAACTCATGCTTCATGCACCGGTAGGGAGTCTCCCGGTCGGGATGTCGGACGCATCGTCCCATCTCAGAATCCTCGCACGGTTCAGGACACCACGAAGGGCCGGGAGGATCCTGCGCCGGAGAGGGCCTTGTTGATCGACGATTCGAGCGAGGATTTTCCGACCATTCCGGTAAT
>JASFPT010000378.1:0-3454 GCA_050115795.1 Desulfobacterales bacterium | reverse complement strand
CCTCTGATCCCCACCCCCCACCAGATTGGGTATAAACTTCCGGTTCGCCTTGGGAAAGGGGTAGTCTTCGAGCTGCCCCGGCCGGACCCAGGCAAAATCGACAGGGCCGCTCAGTTTCACCCTGCCGCTTTCAACCGTGCAGTGAAACACGTCCATTACGATCTTGAAATGGGTGTAGGCGTGGCGCACCCGGGCGATCCGCTCGCCGACCGCCACGCGAAGCCCGGTTTCCTCGGCGATCTCTCGGCGGCAGGCGGACTCGGCGGACTCGCCTTCTGCAATCTTTCCTCCCGGAAACTCCCACATCCCGCCGAGCAGCCCCTCGGGCTTGCGGCGCGTGATCAACACCCGCCCCTTTTTGTGGACGACCCCCACGGCGATGGCGTATTCGGGCACCGGCTTTTTCTTGTCGCGGACCGGGTAGAGGAAGACCGACCCGCTTTGAAACGAGCCGCAGAAACCCTTCAGGGGACAGCGGCCGCAGACCGGGCCTTTCGGGGTGCAGACCAGCGCGCCGAGTTCCATGACAGCCTGGTTGAACGCCCCCGGATCGGCGCGGTGCAATAAGCGGTCGGCCTCCTGCTGGAACAGGGCCGCAGCCGACGGCCGGTTCACCGGCGCTTCGATCTGAAACAGCCGGGCCAGGACCCGCTTGACGTTTCCGTCGACCACGGCGTGGGGCCGGCCGAAAGCAATGGAAAGCACGGCTGCCGCAATGTAAGGCCCGACGCCGGGCAGGCTGCGCAATTTTTCGGGGTCGTCTGGAACGCGCCCGTCGAAGCGCGCCACGACCATTTCGGCCGCCCGGTGAAGGTTCCGGGCCCGGGCGTAGTAGCCGAGCCCCTCCCAGACCCGAAGCACCTGCTGGAGGTCTGACCGGGCCAGGGCGGCCGCGTCCGGAAACGCGCTCAAAAACCGTTCATAGTAAGGGATCACGGTCTCCACGCGGGTCTGCTGGAGCATAGCCTCCGAGATCCAGATCCGGTACGGGTCTTTCGTCTCCCGCCACGGCAGCCGGCGATGGTTTTTCCGGTACCAGGCAAGCAGCCGCTTCCGAATCGATTTACACCGGTTTGGGGTCATGGCGCGCTGCCCGCCCGCTGACGCCGGTAGGTCATCACCGAGTCGGCGGAGTAGATGGCCAGGGCGATCCAGATCAGAACGAAGGTGGCCAGCTGAAGCGAGGACAGCGGCTCTTTCCACAGGAAGACCGCCAGAAAAAACGTGCAGGTCGGTGCGATGTACTGCAAAAAGCCGATGGTGGCCAGCCGCAGCCGCCGCGCCCCGCGGGTGAACAACACCAGCGGAACGGCGGTGACCAGCGCCGTCGCCATCAACAGCAGGTCGGTCCGGACGCCGATTCGAAGAAACGCCCCGCGGCCCAGATGGTCCAGGTAAAATAGTACCCCCAGCGCCGGGACCGTCAGCAGCATCGTTTCCACCGCAAGGCCCACCACCGAACCGACCGGGGCTGTTTTGCGAATCAGCCCGTAAAACCCGAAGCTGAAGGCCAGCCCCAGGGAAACCCACGGCACCCGGCCGTAGAAGACCACCAGATTGCCCACACCGACACCGGCCAGCACCACCGCGGCCCACTGCGGGCGGCTCAGCCGCTCCTTTAAAAATACCATACCGAGCAGCACGTTGACCAGCGGGTTGATATAGTAGCCGAGGCTGGTCTGCAGCACCTGGTCGGCGTTGATGGCCCAGATGAACAAAAACCAGTTGAACCCCACCAGCAGCGTCGTGGCCGACAGCGGCGCCAGGCTCTGCCGGTGGGAAAGGGCGCCGGTAAACTCCCGCCACTTTCCCTGCAGAAGGATCACGGGCATTAAAAACACGAAGGACCAGATCATCCGGTGCATGAGAATCTCAAAGGCGGGAACGCTCTTGAGCGTTTTGAAATAGATGGGGCTCATCCCCCAGATGAGATAGGCCGGCACGGCACAGGCCAGGCCGATCAGGGTGCGTTTTGCCTCCGGTGAGATCGAGCGGGATTCCATGAACGGCTCACTTTGGTTGAGCGGAAAGGCGAATTCATAGACGATCCGGGATCGGATGTCAAAAAAGGTTTTGGCGCCGGTATACCGGTGCCAAAACCTGATATTGATTCATTAAAAAACGATACAATACTGTCTCAACCTGGTTCTCCCAGAGACATATTGAGAGGACACTTTTGGACATCGATGCCAACAGTTCCGCGAATTCTAAAGGGAAATGCAATTTTCGCCTCCTTGAAAGACCATGGCACGATTTTTGGATCATCCAAGGGAAATCGAACGCACTCAGCGAACTTTTGACCGAAACGCACAATGCCAAAGGAGGAAAGATGAGCAACACCGAGCAGAATTTGTGGGATGCATTCGCCGGAGAATCCCAGGCCAACCGGAAATACCTTGCCTTCGCCCAGAAGGCCGACCGGGAAGGCTACCCCCAGGTGGCCAAGCTCTTTCGGGCCGCTGCAGAAGCCGAAACCGTGCACGCCCACGCCCACCTGCGGACGCTGAAAGCCATTGGAAGCACGGCAGAGAATCTGAAGACGGCCGTCGAAGGCGAAACCCACGAGTTCAAGGCGATGTATCCGGAAATGATCGAGACCGCCAAGACCGAGGGAAACGCCGCCGCCGAGCGGAGCTTCAACTACGCCAACGAAGTGGAAAAGATCCATGCCGGCCTTTACCAGAAGGCCCTGGACAACCTCGATTCCCCCACCGAGGACGTCGACTACTACGTGTGCAGCGTCTGCGGCTACACCTGCGAAGACGAGCCGCCCGAGACGTGCCCGGTGTGCGGCGCCAAGGCCAAGGCCTTCTTCGAGGTGAAATAAAATCGCCGGCGCGATTTTATGATGGGCGGCTGCGCCGCCATACAATAGCCATTTCATCCTGCCGGGGAAGGTGCCGTGGTGCCCCAGACACCGCCGCAGCTTCCGCATGCGGGAGCCACTGAAAGGAACCGACCATGGAAAAATGGGAATGCCCTTGCGGGTACATTTACGATCCGGCAGAAGGGGACGCTGAAAGAGGCATTTCGGTGGGAACCGCCTTCGAGGATCTGCCTGAGGACTGGGTCTGCCCGCTTTGCGGGGCGGAAAAAGAATACTTCGAAAAAATGGACTGAGACCGAAGGAAAGCTGCTGCCTCCCGAAAAGCCGGGCCGGGCCGTGGCCCGGCTCGCCCTGCACGCACCGGCATCCTGGAGCGGCAAGCAGCTCGATTTCGACGACCCGAGGGTCGACGGGGCTGTCGAAAAGGCTTTTCCGACCGCGCTGGATTGATCGGGGGCACTGGGCCGGGTATTTTGACCCGGGGGTTTGGAGCTCTGATGCGCTTCTTGTCGCCGAAGGGGCCCTGGTCGACGCTCAGCGCGTGCCGGCAACGATCCCCGAAGCGGTGGGCCCGCGGTAGCCGAGCCGGTGGATCTTCGAAAGGCCGGCGGCGGCCATGATATCGAC
>JASFPT010000377.1:0-3456 GCA_050115795.1 Desulfobacterales bacterium | reverse complement strand
CGGTTGACAAGCCATAGCGCCAATACTATGATAGCTTCTCGCGCCGACGCACTCGCGCCCGCTCGGCGGGCCGGCGGTTTGGACACTCTCGGATCCCTGTTGCCGCGTTGCAAAAGGGAGCAATGAAAGGACGACACCCATGGCAGAAGGCATCCTGGAAATCAGCGACGGCAGCTTCGATGCCGAAGTTTTGAAATCCGAAACCCCCGTGCTGGTCGATTTTTGGGCTCCCTGGTGCGGGCCCTGCCGGGCCATCGCACCGGTGATTGAAGAGCTGGTCGCCTCATACGGGGAACAGGTCAAGTTCGCCAAATGCAATGTGGACGACAATCCGGTGACGCCCGGGAAATACGGCATTCGTGCCATTCCCACCCTGATCCTGTTCAAGGGCGGCGAGGTGGCCGATCAGATCACCGGCATCGTCGCCAAATCGAAGCTGGAAGACGCCATCAAGGGCGTGATTTAAGCAAACCGGGTTCCGATAACCGACAGACCGGATTTCGGCGGCGTTTCCCGACAACTGGCGCCGCCGAAATCGTTGTGGGGAGCTACCATGCGCCTCTGGCATCGAAAACCGCTTGCCGCCCTCGGCGGCAGGACGCTTCGCGCCGTGGCGGCGGCCGTTTTTCTCGGGGTGACCGCCCTCCTTTTCTTCAGCGGATGCTCCTGGTTTCAACCCAAGCTGGACAAGACGGCCGTCGAGCTGGTCAGCGACGGCATGGACGAATTCAACAGCGGCGATTTCAAGTCGGCCATCGAGCATTTCGAAAAGCTCAGGGACTGGTATCCCTTCAGCAAATACGCCATTTTGGCCGAACTCAAAATCGCTGACGCCCACTACCGTTTGAAGGAATACGACGAGGCGATCTTTGCCTTTCAAGAGTTTGAGAACCTTCATCCCTTGAACGAGGCGATTCCATACGTGATCTACCAGATCGGCCGATCCCATTTCGACCGGATCGACACCGTCGACCGGGATCAAACCCACGCGCAGGAGGCACTGAAAACGTTTCGCCGCCTCATTCGACAGTTCCCGGAAGATCCCTACGCCAAGCGCGGTGAGGCCCACATCCATCGGTGCCAGCAAAGCCTTGCCGGCCACGAGTTCTATGTGGGCTATTTTTACTACAAAGGCCGGCATTACCCTGCCGCCTTGAGCCGTTTTCATACGGTCATCGAAACATATCCGGACGTTGGGGTTCACTACCTTGCGCTGCAGTACATCGCACGTTGCCGACAGGAGATGCTGGAGGAAGAAGCGGCGGAGGCGGCGGAAGAATAAAAACCCTTTACATCAAAGGAAAAGGCGGGTATGTAAGCTCGCTTATGCGGTTATCCAGAAACATCTCGGCCTCCACTGGCCGGGGACTGGAGGGTCATAGAGAACCGCATTTGCTTGTTTGGACAACGGTAAGCCCCCGCGCCCGTTTTGGTGCGATCGGCGGCATCTTGAGAGGGGAATATGTCGAAAGTATGCGAAGTCTGCGGTAAAAAGCCGATTGTCGGCAGCAACGTCAGCCATGCCCACAACGTGACCAAACGTCGCTTCAATCCGAACCTCCAACGGGTCCGGGCGATTCAAAACGGCCGGGTTCGCAAAATGGTCGTCTGCACCAAGTGCATCAAGGCCGGGCAGGTGATCAAGGCCGCGTAATCCAATCGCTGCCGCGATTGGATGGAAATAGACGACCCGGTGCTTTTGAACACCGCCAGCGAGCCCGGTTTCCGCAGGTTCACTTCGACGGGCTCCGCCGCATCGCTGCAGGGTGCCTTCAAACCGTCGCCGGCAGGTCAATCCCTATCCGATCCGCTTGACCCCCTGCACCAGCTTCACCTTCCGAATCGACGAAAGCACCCGTTCGAGGTGCTCGGTGCCTTCCACGGCCAGAGTAAACTGGCTGTCCACGGTCTTGTTGTCGAGGGTTCGGGTGTTGACGCTCAGAATGTTGGCCTCGTTCTTGCTGATGTTCGCCGCAAGATCGGCCAGTAGCCCGACACGGTCGTGGGAGCGGACGAGAATTTTTACCGGGTAGGATTCCCGGATTTCCGCGTTCCACTGCACGTCGATCTGCCGCTCGGGCGACATTTTCAGGACATTGACGCAGTTGGCCCGGTGCACCGTCACCCCGAAGCCCCGCGTGATGTAGCCGATGATCGGGTCGCCCGGCACCGGCTGGCAGCACTTGGCGAACTTGATGAGGATGTCGTCCATGCCCTGGACGATGACCCCGCCTTTGGGCTTTTTTTTCCGGACCCGGCCGATGATCTTGTTTAAAAACGACGCTTGGGGTGTTTCGGGTTCTTCCCGGGGTTCGAACCTTCGGACGATCTGAAGCGGGGTGATCTTGCCGTAGCCCACATTGGCGATCAGGTCCTCCACGGTCCGAAACCCGAAATGCCGGGCCGCCTCCTCCATCTTGTCGGTCTTGAGCAGCTGGTTGAAATTGAGACGGTACTTTCGAAACGCTTTTTCGCACATCTCCCGGCCCAGGGTCAGACTCCGTTCCTTTTCCTGGTTTTTGATCCACTGCCGGATCCGGGAGCGCGCCTTGACGGTCTTGACGAAGTTGAGCCAGTCTTTGCTCGGATGAGCGCCCTTGCTGGTGATGATCTCGACGATGTTTCCGGTCTGCAGTTCGTATTTGAGCGAAACCATCCGCCCGTTGACCTTGGCCCCGGTGCATTGGTTACCCACCTCGGTGTGGATCATGTAGGCAAAGTCGATGGGGGTGGCCCCCTTGGGAAGGCTCTTGATTTCTCCTTGCGGGGTGAAGACGTACACGTCTTCGGGGAAAAGGTCGATTCGGACGTTTTCCAGAAATTCTTCGGGGTTGCTGAAATTGGCTTGATTTTCCACCAGGTTCTGAATCCAGGCGAAGGTCTGGCTCGCCTGTTCGTCGACCCGTTTTCCTTCCTTGTAGCTCCAGTGGGCCGCGATGCCCGACTTGGCCGTCCGGTCCATCTCCCGGGTCCGAATCTGAATCTCCACCCGCTCGCCGTAGGGGCCGATCACCGTCGTGTGCAGGCTCTGGTACATGTTCGGCTTCGGCATCGCGATGTAGTCTTTGAATTTTTTCGATATCGGCTTCCACAGGGCGTGGATGACGCCCAGGGCTTCGTAGCACTGGCCCACCGTTTCCAGGATGATGCGGAACGCGATAATGTCGTAGATCTCTTCGAAGGGAAGATTCTGGATCTGCATCTTCTGTGCGATGCTGTAAAAGTGCTTGTACCGGCCGAGGACCTCGCAGGAAAGTCCGGCCTGCCCCATCTTTTCGGTGATGATTCCCCGGACTTTTTCGATGTACCGCTCCTGCTTTTCCCGGCCGGCGCTGACCAGCCCCTCGATCCGCCGGTACTCCTCCGGGTTCAGGTACCGAAACGAAATGTCTTCCAACTCCTTTTTCATCCAATAGATGCCGAGCCTGGAAGCGATGGGGGCATAGATGTCGAGGG
>JASFPT010000376.1:0-3465 GCA_050115795.1 Desulfobacterales bacterium | reverse complement strand
CCCCGCCCGAAGTGGTCGTCGTCAGCATCGACAAGGAATCCGCCGACCGGATGGGGATTCCCGACAACCCCGACAAGTGGCCGCGTTCCATTCACGCCCGCCTGGCCCAAACCCTGGCCCGGCAAGGGGCCAAGGTGGTGGCCTTCGACGTTCATTTCATCGAGCCCCGGGATCCGAAAGACGACACGCTGTTTGCCGCCTCGCTGAAGAAGGCAAACAACGTGGTGCTGTGCGAGCCCATGAAGGCCCGGGAGGTCTCATTCGGAAGCGGCGAGGCCGGGGTCCACAGCATCGTCAAGATCGTCAAGCCGATTCGGATTTTTTCCGAAGCCGCCCTGGCCACGGCCCCTTTTCCGCTGCCCCGCATCCCCTTCAAGGTCAACAGCTACTGGGCCTTTCAGACCGGCGCCGGCGATTCTCCCACGCTGCCGGTGGTGACCTTCCAGCTGTTTACCGCAGATTTGTACGGCGATCTGGTCCGGCTGATCGAAAAGGTAAGCCCGGCAGATGCCGGCCGGCTACCGGCAGACTGGCAAACCGCGGTTCAGCAAAAAGGGGTCAAGGCCGCGATCCGGCAGGTTCGGGAGGTTTTTGAAAGCGAGCCGGATCTGGCGCTTCAGATGCTCGAAGAGCTGAAACGGGCTACGGCGTTTAAGCAAACCAGCGATGCCCAACGACGGCTTCAGGCGCTGATCAAGGTGTACGGCGGCCCCAGCAGCCGCTATGTCAATTTCTACGGCCCGCCGCGCACGGTCACCACCATTCCCTATTATGAGGCGCTGCACCCTGACCAAGCCGCCGCTGATGGACATCCGTTTGACTTCAATGGAAAGGCGGTCTTCGTGGGGCTTTCAGAAAGCATCCTGGCCGACCGCAAAGACAGTTTCTACACGGTCTATTCCGACGCCCGGGGGCTGTTTGTGAGCGGGGTGGAGATCGCCGCCACCGCCTTTGGCAACATATTGACCGAGTCCCCGGTCCGGCCGGTGCCTTCCTATGTATTGATCGCCATTGTCCTGATCTGGGGGGTCGGGGCAGGGGTGCTGTGCCGGCTGTTTCCCATCAAAATTACCGCACCTGTCCTGGCCGGACTATGCATCGTCTACATCGCCGGCGCTGCAGTCCTGTTTCGGTTCACCAACAGCTGGGTGCCGGTCATCGTGCCGTTGTTTTTCCAGGCGCCCATCGCCTTTTTAGCGGCCGTCGGCATCGAACACTCCCGGCTGTTCCGGGAGGTGTTGATCAAGCTGCGCATGGAAGAGGACCTGACCTCCGCCCATGACCTTCAGATGGGGATGCTGCCGGCCAACTGCCCGGAGGTGGATGGGTACCAGATCGCCGCCAGTTCCACCCCCGCCCGGGAGGTGGGGGGCGATTTTTTCGACTTTATCGAAACCCGGGACAGCAAGATCGGGTTTGTGGTCGGCGATGTCACCGGAAAAAGCGTGCCCGGCGCCCTGATCATGGCCGCCTCCCGGAGCGTTTTCCGGATGTTGGCCGAGGAAGACCTCCCGGTCGGGGAAATCATGTCCCGCGCCAACAGCCGCGTCAAAAAAGACGCCAAAAGCGGGATGTTCGTGGCCGCGCTGTATGCCGTGCTCGATCCGGAAGAAGGAATCGTCCGTTTTTCGAACGCCGGCCAGACCCAGCCGATCCACTATGCGAAGAAAAATGCCGAGGTGGCGCTGGTCGACAGCGAGGGGGACAACTTTCCACTGGGCATATTAGACGGCGTCGCCTATCAGGAAACCGAATACCGGCTCTTGCCCGGCGACAGACTGGTTCTATACACCGACGGCATCGTGGAGGCGATGAACAAAAAGCAGGAACTTTTCGGGTTCGAGCGCTTCCAACAGGTTATCCAGGATTCGGGGGATCTGGACGCCGAAGCCCTGCTCACGGAAATATCGGCAAAGGTGGCCGGCTTTGTAAAAGGCGCCCCCCAGCACGACGATCTCACCGTCATCGTGATCGCCCGGGCGGAAAGCGGGCAGGAGGCGGCATCTCCGGACCCGCCCACCGAAGAGCCCCTCGCCGATCAATGATCTGCCGAACCCGATTTCCAGCCAACACAGGCCGATCCGGAAGGGAAGCGGGAAAACGATACCCGGTTGCTTTTTTGGATATCTTTTCGTAATGTAATCCAACCGTAAGGGCCCCCGCCGGGGGGTGGACAAGGGTTGCCGTCATGAATCAAGAACATGAAATGATCCGGATGGTGGACAGCGAAACGGTGGAGGTGTGCATTCCCAGCGAAATGGGCTATGAGCGCATCGCCATGGATTGCTCCGCAGCGTTTGCCAGGATGGCGGGATTCGATCCCAGCCGGATCGAAGACCTGAAAACGGCGGTTTCCGAAGCCTGCATCAACGCCATCGAACACGGCAACAAGGACATTTCCAATGCCCGGGTCGTGGTCACGATCAGCTACGACGGCGAAAGCTTTGCCGTGGAGGTCATGGACCAGGGCGCCGGCATTGCCGAGATGCCCGAAGAGCCCGACATCGATCGAAAAATTCAAAAACTGGAAAAGTCCCGAGGCCTTGGGCTTTTTTTGATCAAGCAGCTGACGGATCAGGTGGAGTTCTGCAAAAAAGGGGACACCGGTCACGCCGTGCGAATGGTTTTGCAGATGAAGGGCGAACCCAAGCAAACCGACTGTAAATCGGCCTGATCTCAACATCGGTGGACAGGGTCGGCCCGGCCCAAGGTTCAACATCAGGAAGACAGATAATGGCGAAGAGCAATGAAATCTTGATCGAGAAGCAGGGGGACGTCACCTTGATGGATGTCAAGGGGGATGTCACCAGCTCATCGGAAAATGCGTTCAACGTCGCCTATTTCGGCCTCGATTCAGCCGAAGTCAGAAGCCTCCTGATCCGATTCGAAGACAATGCCTATATCAACAGCGGCGGTATCGCCGTGCTGATTCAGATTTTGGCGGAAACCCATCGCAAGAGTCAAAAAGTCGGACTAACAGGGCTTTCGGACCACTTCCAGAAAATCTTCAAAATGGTGGGCATCACCAAATTTGCGGAGATCTTTTCTTCTACCGAGGACGCTGTAAAGAATCTTTCAGGCTGATGCCTCAGGGAGCACCGTTTCCGCATCGAATCCCAACCCGTTGAGGCCCGCCCCTTCCGCCAGTTCTGGCCAACGCGTCCGAATGCCTGACACCCATATTCGTTTTCCCGCCACCCGGTCGAGGGAAAATGTCTGCTGACGCCTCTCAAATCACGGAAGAAATCCAGGAGGAGCTGGAAAAACAGCTCTTTCACCTGAAAAATCTCGGTGACATCAGCCGTGAGCTGTATCGCTCCACCCGCTTTTCAACGGTGGTGAACGATTTTCTGCTGATGTCCATGGGAAGCTTCGGTGTCAGCTGCGGGTTCGTCCTCATCCGGGAAGTTTCAAAAGACGGCCTGGATCGTTTCACGGTGCGGGGGTTTTCCGATGAAGACGCAT
>JASFPT010000375.1:0-3468 GCA_050115795.1 Desulfobacterales bacterium | reverse complement strand
TCAACCTGCATCTGAAGGGGCTGTCCCTGCTGGGCGCCGAGATCGACCTCCAACACGGATACGTGGAGGCCCGTGCCGACAAGCTCCGGGGCGCCGAGATTTTTTTGGACATCACGACGGTCACCGGAACGGAAAACCTGATGATGGCAGCCGTTCTGGCCGAGGGAACGACGGTTCTCCGAAATGCCGCAAGGGAGCCGGAGGTGGTCGCCCTGGCCCAGGTGCTCCGGCAGATGGGCGCCCGGATCGAAGGCGCCGGCACCTCGGTAATCACCATCGATGGGGTGACGGCCCTGTCGCCGGTGTCGGTTTCGATCGTGCCCGACCGGATCGAGGCCGGCACGTTCATGATCGCATCGGCGTTGACCGGCGGCGATGTGACCCTGGTCTCCTGCGAGCCGGAGCATCTGGGGGCGCTCATCCACAAGCTCCGGCAGACCGGCGCCGTCATCGAAGCCGGCAAAGACCGGCTCCGGGTCGTCGGCGCCGACAGCATCCAGAGCGTCGACGTCAAGACCCTTCCCTATCCGGGGTTTGCCACCGACATGCAGGCCCAATTCATGGTGCTGATGAGCGTCGCCGACGGCCAGAGCGTGATTTCCGAAACCATCTTCGAAAACCGCTTCATCCATGTCAGCGAGCTGCGGCGTCTGGGCGCCGACATCACCGTTTCGGGCAATACGGCCCTGGTGCGGGGGGTCACCCACCTTTCCGGGGCCCCGGTGATGGCCACCGACCTTCGCGCCAGCGCTTCTTTGATCCTTGCCGGACTGGTGGCGCGGGGCGAAACCGAGGTCAATCGCGTCTACCACCTGGACCGGGGGTACGCGTCGATCGAAAAGAAGTTTGCCGGCCTGGGCGCTTCGATTCGACGGGTCCGCAACTGACCCGGCGGATCTGCCGGCGCCGGAATCCGAACCGAGCCGAACGTGGGGCCGAAGCCGTTGCGGGGCGGCTGTCAAAGGCCCTTCGTTTTCAGATAGCAGAAATGCCGCCGGGTCTGTCGGCATTGCGGCAGGAGATGACCCATGACCTCGGCCGCCCCCGCACATTGCAGGCTTTCGGCGCCTCCCGTCGCGCCCCGTCCGGAGGCCGGCCCGGATCGTTCCGTCAGCGGGGCCTGGCGGCGGCCGCTCATTGCGCTGGCCGCCGCGCACATGGCCGGCATCGCCCTGGGCGGTTTGTTGCCGATGGGGCTGTGGCCCGGCCTTGCTGCCAGCGCGGCAGCGACCTGCACGATGCTGGCGGCGCTTTTTCGCCGGCGCCCGGCGGCCTTCAGTCCCCTGCTGCTTCTGGCCGGGCTCGGCTATCTCGCCCTGCAGCCGATGCTGTGCCCCCAGCCGCCGGCGGGTCATATCGCCGGGCGCATCGACGCCGGTCGATGCCGGGTCGTCGGCACCATCGCCACGGCACCGCGCGTTGCCGCCGGGCGGCAGCGGTTCGTGATCGGCGTGGAACAGTCCTCCATAGGTGACGATTCGCTGGTCGACACCGCTGGACGGCTCCGCGTCACGGCCGCCGGAGACGGCCCCCTGCCTCACCGCGGCGACCGCGTCCGTTTCCAGGCCCACATCCGCGGCTTTCGAAATTTCGAAAACCCGGGCGGTTTCGATTACCGGCGCCACATGGCCCTGCAGGGGATCCGGGCCTCGGCCTACGTGCGCGCAGAAGATCTGGTGGTGCTCGAATCGGCGGCGTTCGGTCCGGTCGATCGGCTGCGGGAATCCTTCGCCGCCTTTGTCGACCGGCGAATCGAGATGCCCGCCGCGGGGTTGCTGAAGGCGCTGCTGGTCGGGGACCGCCGGGGGATCGACCCCGAGATCCGGGAGTGGTTCATCCGGGCGGGAGTGGCGCACATCTTGGCGATTTCCGGACTGCACGTGGGCATCGTCGCCGGGGCGGCATTTTTCGTTTTCTGCCGACTGTCCGCCTTCGTTCCGATGTTTCTTCGGCGCGGCTGGACCCGCAAGGCGGCGGCGCTGCTGACCGTCGGCGCCGTGGTCGGATACGGGCTGCTTGCCGGAATGAGCCCTTCCACCCAACGGGCGGTGGTCATGGTGTGCGCCTTCATGGCGGCACTGGTTTTCGGGCGGCAGACCGATCCGGTCAACACCCTGGCGCTGGCGGCGACGGCGATCTTGATCTTCGATCCCGCGGCATTTTTCTCCGTATCCTTTCAACTTTCCTTTGCCGCCGTTTTCGCGATCCTCTACGGGCTCGAGCCCGACAGGCGGCCGTCGTTTTTCGAGGGGCGGGTGCCGGCGCTGCTTTGCAAACCGGCCCTGTTTTTTTATGTGTCCCTGCTCGCGGTTTTGGGGACCCTGCCGCTGACCGCTTTTTATTTCAACCGGATCTCGGTGGTGGGCCTTGCCGCCAACGTTGTCGCGATTCCGTTGATCGGCTTTCTGACGGTGCCGATGGGGCTTTGCTGCGCGATGGTCTTTCCGGTCAGCCCGGCGGCGGCCGGGGTCGGTCTGCAGGCCGCTGCCGGGGCGCTTGACGCCGCCGTTTCGGGCATCCGGTTGTTTGCCGAGCTTCCGTTTGCCGCACCGCGCGTCGTGACCCCGTCGCTGTTTGAAATCGGCCTGTACTACCTGCTGATGGCGGCCGTATTGAACCTGCACCGGCGAAAATGGGCCCGGCTGCTTGCGGCGGCAGCCCTTTTTCTGGCGGCCGCCGACGCCTGTTACTGGATCCAGGAGCGGCTGTGGCATGCCGACCTTCGGGTGACCACCATCGACGTGGGCCAGGGCAGCGCTTCGCTGGTCGAACTGCCGCGGGGGGGCGTTCTTCTCATCGACGGGGGCGGATTTTCCGACAACCGGATTTTCGATGTCGGGGCGGCGGTGGTGGGGCCGCTGCTGTGGCGAAAGAAGATCCGAACCGTGGACACCGTCGTGTTGTCTCATCCCAACAGCGACCATTTCAACGGCCTGGTCTTCATCCTGGAAAACTTCCGGGTCAAGCAGGTCTGGACCAACGGGGAGGCGGCCGATACCGCAGGGTATCTCCGGTTTGCAGAAGCGGTTCGAAACAGTGGCGCGCCGGCGCCGACCTTCGACCGGATTCCGCGCCGCCGCCGCCTCGGCGGCGTCGATTGGGTCCTGCTGTATCCGCCAACCGGCTTCATCGAGCGGACCCGGGCGGGCCCCTGGCGGGATCCGAACAACAACTCGATCGTCCTGAAGGCAACGCTGGGAAAGGTTTCCTTTCTCTTTCCGGGCGACGTCATGGCCGCCGCAGAGCAGGAGTTGGCAAAAAACGGTTGCCGCCGCCTCTCCAGCACCGTGATGGCCGCCCCCCATCACGGCAGCCGAAGCTCGAGCACGGCGGCTTATTTGAACTGCGTGGATCCGGAAGTGGTGATCGTCTCTTCTGGATGGTACCGGCGCAAGTACTTTCCCCATCCGGTCGTGCGGGAGCGATACGGGAACCGGGGGGTGGATCTTTACTGCACCCATCGCCACG
>JASFPT010000374.1:0-3481 GCA_050115795.1 Desulfobacterales bacterium | reverse complement strand
CCGGGCCTTGCGGAAAAAAGCTTTTTGTCGATGTCGCCGGTGATGTGTTTGTGAAGGGAGACCAGACCGCTTTGAACGATATACAGCGTCTCTCCCCGCTCGCCCTCCTGGAAGACGAGCTGTTTTGCGGCGTAGTTCTCTGATTTGAATCGCTGCAGAAACAGCCGCGATTCCGGTTGCTCGAGGTCTTGGAAAAGGCGGGTTCTTTCGGCCTGCTCAATGCCGTTCATGGGGCCCCCTTTCCGGCTCAAATGCAGTGGTGGGTCATGTTTGTCGACCGCGGGTCCTATCTTTAGCTTGAACCTGCCGAAAAAGCAAGAAAAATTTAATTGGCGACCGGTAACCCCGCCCGGGGCCGTGCGGTTATCCCGCGACCTTGATGTGCCAGGGCTCGAAGCGAACTCCGAGAAGATTGTCCCGGGAGTACCGAAGGTTTACGAATCCCTGATCCGTGAGGCGTCGAAAGACATCGGTGGTGGCGAATCGCTCGGTGAAGTTGGCGGCCCCGAACCCCACCTGGCCGACATCGAAGTCACCGGTTCCATGAAAGGAGTAGCCGGGGGGGGCCAGGGACCGCGAAGCCATCGACAGGTTCAGTTCGCTTTCCCAGGCTTTGTTGAAAAACAGGACGAACTGCTTGACGATGCACCGAATGCCGGATGTCAGAATTGCATCCGAACCGATGGTTGCCCGCAGCGTCCGATACAGTTCCAGGGGCCTGCCGCGGTAAAGATAGTTGCCGGTCCGAGGAATTTTGACGACGTCTTCAACCCGGGGGGTATCGGTCAGGTGCCGGCACGCTTTGGCGCCGTAAAAGCCGTATTCGGCGGCCTCCCGGTAAAAGATCTTTTCCAAAAATTCGATCTCGTTGCGGGGAAAAGCGCCGACCCGCGCGTATCCGCGGGCGATGTTCAGGGCGTCGTCGAATCCGATCAGATGAAAGTTGCCGTATCCCACCGTCCGCTGCACGCGCAAAAGGCGGCTGCGCACCGACTCGAAGACGACCGCATCGCGGGAGGACACGAAGCGGTCTCCGGGGTGATGGGCATCGTAGTTGTGCATCTTATGCAGGTAGTCTTTGATCCACGCATCGGATGAACCCGGCGGCGGGGTTTCGGACCAGCGGATTTGGAGGGCGCCTGCAAGAGCATCGGTGCCGATGCAGGCGCCGGTCAAGCCCATTCCGATTCGTTTCAAGAAGTCTCTTCTGTTCATCGGTCTCGTGCGATGGTGTCGAAATGGAGGCGAGGCCGGGGTTTACCCGGCGGGGCCGTATCGGGCTCGGACCCGCTGCACGATGCCGTCCCGCTTCAGGTTGCGGAGGGGGTCGGCGTCGCTGTCTGCCAGAATCTGCAACAGGTACCGGTGCTGCCGATCGATGGCCTGCTGATAGAGGTTGGCGGCAAGGCCCCAGCGGACCTTAAAATGCCGCCGAAGATATTCATCGGTGAAGCTTGCCGACGATTCCATGCGCCGGCGGATGGTTTCATAGAAGGCGGCGGTCTTTTTCAGAAGATCGAGTTCGTTGGCAAAATCGCCGATCCCCGCCTCTTTGAACTCATGGTAGAGGAAGAGCAGTTTTTCCAGGTAGGTCCTGTCCGACATCTGGGCCAGCAGGTCGGCCGCCATGAGCAGTCGACCGAGAAAGGATGCGCCGGTGGAGGAAAAGGCTTCGGGGGGAATTTTCAGGGAAAGGTCGGTGCAAAGGACCATGGCCTCGCCGTCGGCCCTGGCTTCCGGCGCAAAACCCCTGGCTTCGAGGTAGGCGCCGAGAAGGGCCGTGCTGCGCTCCACGTGGTCCAGTGTGTGTTTGGCGCCGGTGCCCTTGGTGTCGTCTTCTTTTTGAATGTAGCCGGAATCGTGGAAGAGGGAGGCCGTCAGGGCGATCACTGTCAGCTGCGGGTCGAATCGGCGGCCGCACAGCGATGCACCGTGCAGCAGGCGGACCATGGTCAGAAAGGTGTCGGTGGTGTGCCGCAGATCGTGGTACTCTGTGGAGCACGCCCGGTACCCGGGAAAACGCCCTTCGTAAAGAGACACCACGTCGTTGAAGCTCTGGACAACCGGCAGCGAAGGAGGCGGGAGGTCGATGTCGGCCAACAGCTGGCACGCCTCTTCCAGAACGGCCCCCGGGTAGTTGAGATCGATCAGATCGGAGAGTTTCGGATCATCCATCGTCTGCCTCCGGCAGGCAGCCACCCTTTCAACGTTTCCGCGTTCGGTATCTCCTATACCTTCATTTCTCCCCTTGGTCAATCCGCCGGCTGCCGGAGGGCCTTCAGCGACCCTCCGCCGTGAGCCGCCTTTCAATCCGGGCCGCGGCAAGGGCGCAGACCAGCGTCAGCATCAGGTAAAGCGCCGAGATCGTAATCCAGATCTCGAAGGTCAGCCGGGTGGAGGCCATCAGCTCCAGGCCCTGGAAGGTCAGCTCCTGGATCGAGATCACCGAGACAATCGCCGAGTCCTTGATGGTGGAGATGAACTGGCCGGCCAGGGGCGGGAGGATGCGTCGCACGGCGCGCGGCAGGATCACATGCCGAAGGCTCTGCCCCCGGGTGAACCCGAGTGCCGATGCCGCCTCCCACTGGCCCTGGTCGATGGACTCAATCCCTGCCCGAACGATCTCGGTGATATAGGCCCCCTCGAAAACCGCCAGGGCGAACAGGCCCGACAGGAAGGGCGACAGGAGCTGCGGCGGCGCGAAAAGGACCGTGACCAGCGTGCGGACCTTGTCGGAGGCACCGGTGATCAGCGCATCGATGCCCAACGCCGGGAGTACCTGGGTGCTGATAAAGTAATAGAAGATGAATACCAGCACCAGCGGGGGCAGGTTTCGGATCAGCTCCACATAGGTCCGGGCCGTCATCCGCCGGAACAGGACCGGGCTGGTCCTGAACATTCCCATCACCGTGCCGATGACCGTTGCCAGAAGCGTTCCCCAGATGCTGAGCCGAATCGTGGTCAGCAGCCCCTGCAGCAGGACGTTGGGAATCCATCGGCCTTCCTCGGCGTCGAAACGGACCAGAAACTGGGGAATGGCGCCCCAGTTCCAGTCGTAGTGAAGGCCTGCGCGAACCCGGTAAACCAGGTACCCGACGACGGCCACCACCAGCGCCGTCAAGACGGCGTCCAGTGCGGTCGGGCGGTATCGTTTCATAAGACCCATGTCAGCGGCCCCGGCTTTTCCGGGCCTGGTCGTTCCGGGGCGGGAAGGGGCTGGCCGGTGGCCGGTTGCCGGAGGTACAGTCCGGGACAAACCGCCGGGGCTCCGGGCCTGCCGGCCGATCCCACCTCCGGGTCATTTCGCGCGCTGCACGCATCAAGCTCCTCCCGGCCACCTGCCGCCTCCCACCCACCAACCGCCACTTGCCATCCGCGGTTACTGAATCTGTGACTCCCAGTCCCGGGTTTCAAACCAGTAGTGCTTGCGCTCTTTCAGCCATCCCTCGGCTTCCACGAACCGGATCCAGTTGTTGAGAAA
>JASFPT010000373.1:0-3516 GCA_050115795.1 Desulfobacterales bacterium | reverse complement strand
GTCTCCGAAATGCTTTCCTTCCCGGATCAGGCGAAAGCTCGCCCGTTCTTCCGGATCGACCAGATAGACACCGGTCAGCTGGCCGCGCCGGACGATCGCCGAATCCGGAATCAGCAGCATCCCGGCGTTTCCCACCGGCACCAGAACCCGGGCAAACATCCCCGACCGGATTCGTTCGTCTTCGGCAAGACCCACTTTGACGAGGAACGATCGGCTTTTGGGGTCTGCCGACGGCACGATCCGCCCGATGCGGCCGGACATCTCGGTATTTCCCAGAGCCGGTATCCGGACGGTTACCTGCTGGTCGAGGCGGACCGATTCGATGTGGTCTTCGGGCAGTACCAGGTCGGCGCAGAAAACGCCCGCTTTTTCGATGGTGAAAAACGGGGTGCCCGGAGAGGCGAGGTCCCCCACATCGATCATCTTGGCGGTGATCGTTCCGCCGTAAGGCGCCCGCACCACAGCGTCCTTTTTGCTCACCGTTGCCGCATCCAGCGCGGCCTGGGCTTGCTGAACCCGGTTGCCGGCCGCCTCGAGCATCGATGTGGTCTGGGTCAGGGTGGCATCGGCCTGCCGGTGGCGGGCTGCCACCTCGTCAAACTCTTGCTGGCTGACCGAACTCTCCTTCAGCAGTTGAACATACCGCTCGTAGGTGGTGCGGGCCAGATCCGCAGCCGCCTTTGCCGCCTCCCGGGCCGATCGGGCAGAGACCCTCGCCTTTCGGGCCTCCTGCAGAGCTGCCTGTGCCTGTTCGTAGCGGGCCGATACCTGGCGCTGGTCGAGCACGACCAGAACATCTCCTTCATTGACGCGTGCCCCTTCCTGCACCTTTACCTGGATGACCGTCCCCATCAGCTTACTGGCCACGGTGCTGGCGGTGCGCGCGGTAATGGTGCCGACCGCCTCGTAGAGAAAAGGCTGTGTCTGAAGCCGGGCCGTTTCTACCGTGGCGGAAACCCTCGGCGGCTCACCCGAGGAGGTGTGGCCGGGCTCTATGCCTTCGCCGCATCCGGCGACGAGACCGACGGCCAGCAGCAGCGCCGCCAAACGCAAACCGATTTTGCACATCATGGGTATCTCTCCTGCATACGGATGTTTCCTGCAACGCTGCGGCGGTATCGATCCGTTCTGTCGCAGGTTTGGGAGCTATCGAAAGTCTTCGTCCAAGACGCCTGCGGCAAGGGTCAGCCGGATCCGGGCCACCTTGTGGTCGTGCAGCGATTGAAAGAGCCGGGTCCGCGCCCGCTGAAGGGTCACCTCCGCGTCGAGCAGGTCCACAATGGTCAGCAATCCATTATTGTAGCGGTTTTTGACGATCCGCAGTCCCTCTTCGGCCTGCTCCACGGCTTTTTCAGCCACGGCGATCCGTTGCCAGGCGCTGCGTGCCTCCAGATAGGCCTGCTCGGTTTCCACCCGAACCCCCAGTTCCATCGCCCGGCGCATGGCCTGCACCTGACGCCGGACGGCCCGGGCTTCGGCGGTCTGTGCCGAAATCCGGTGGCCGCTGTAAAGGTTCAGACGAAACATGGCGCCGACCGTGTAGTTGTCGGCGGTCTCACTGAAATCCTCGGAATTGATTTCATAGGTGCCGAACAGGTTCACATCGGGCATGTGGGCCGCCCGGGTCTTGTCGATCTCCTTTTCGGCGATCGTCTCCTGGATTCGGATCTGCTGCAGATCCGGTCTTCCGCCCGTGGCCTGCTCGATCCAGAACCGACGGTCATTTTCGATTGCACGGCAGTTTTCCAGGGCATTGACCGGCTGGTACCGACGGTCACCCTCGGCGCCCATGGCCCCGGCGAGCTGGGCCTGGGCGATATCGACCCCGCTTTGGGCGGTCAACAGCTCCTGTTCCAGCTCGGCGATGCGCACCCGGGCCCGAAGCAGGTCGCTTTTGACCACGAAACCGCTGCGAAATCTGGACTCGACCATGGAAAGATTCGCCCGGCCGCTGGCAAGGGCTTCTTGGATCACAACAACGCTTTTTTCGGCCAGCAGGAGCCCGACGTAGGCCCGGGCGGTTCGGGCGATGACCTGCTGTCGGGTCCGCTGCAGATAGAAATTGCTTCCCGCCATGTCCTGCTCTGCCTGCTCCGTTCCAATCATCGTCTGACCCCCGTTGTACAGGGACCACTCCAGATTGAAGGCGGTGACAAAATTGTTGATTGCATCCGGATCGTTTAACGCCTCCGGGGCGAAATCCTGCTGGGTGATCACGGCCTGGTTGAGTTTCGTGCCGAAGGCACCAACGGGATTGTTGGTCCGATTGAAGGTTTCGGAAAAGGTGAGTTGCGGAAAGTATCCGGACTTGGCCTGACGAACACGGCTTTGTGCCGCTTCGAGTCGGAATTCGGCCGCCGTCATCTCCGGGTTGTTTGCGACGGCGGCGGCGATGGCTTCCTGGAGGGTCAGCGAGACCGGCGGATTTTCAGCGAGTGCCGGCGAGGCCAGGAGCGTCCCCAAAACCATAAAACAGAACAAAATAGCCCATCGCCGTCTGGTCATGACCCGTCTCCCCGATGATGTTGGCGGACCGAATTTGAATTTTTGCATCAACCCAAATTTTTATTTTCTACCACACTGTTTCGGTTCCGGGCAAATGCTCTTTTCCAGCTGGATAAGCCCTCTTTTCAATGGGGTTTTGCAGGCGGCAGGCAAAAAAATGAGCGCTCTGCGATTGAGCCGGGCTTTGTGAGGCGGGCGGATAAAGCGGATCGCCGGAACGCATCGGAGCGGAAGATAACGCCTCGTCAATCCGCACGGCTTTTCACCGATCCGGCCAATCGGGTGCCGCTGAGTTTTGCAAGGGCCTGCGTTGCCGCCTCTCCCACCGTGAGCGTGCAGAGCTGTTGGTCGATCCACAACTCGACGCCGGCAGGGTCATCGGTGATCGCCTCGAGGCGCCCGGCCGCATGCCGGTCGGCCATGCAACCGCAGGCCCAGGCCGCCGTTCCGCGAAGGCCGGGATTCTTCGAGCTCAGGTGCGCTTCGACCAGGCCGGTAACGGAGTGGACCGCTTCGGGATCGGCCTGGGCGACCCTCCCGACAGCCCACAGGACGCCCTGCTGGAGTCCTTCGTGCTCGAGAAAGTTGCCGTCCGGTCGCAGGTAGGAAAGAAGGATCGACAGGTACTCGGATCGCATTCTGGGATGCCGGGCCACAATCTCGCCCATCACCTCGGGCGACCCCCATCCGATGCCGCCGGATTCGTCGTTCAGGTTCCACATGAGGCGCCGAAAAACGACCCGGGCCGACTCCGTGTCGCTGTCGGCAAGCGCGGCGGTCACCGCACCCAGGGCGGTCACTGCCCGCCACCGGACCCGGGAATCTTTGTCGTAGAGAAAAGAGAACAGCGGGTTGACCGCCCGTCGGGGCGGAAACGTGTGGATTTTCGCCAGGGCCTCATCAAAGTCTGCCCCGCGCAGAAGGTCCTGCACTTTTCTTTTGAGTTGGCGGATGGGGAGTTGATCCATGGGGGAGAATATCAGTTTCAGGTTTCAGGGTTCAAGTTTCCGG
>JASFPT010000372.1:0-3520 GCA_050115795.1 Desulfobacterales bacterium | reverse complement strand
CTTACAGCAGGTCAAATTGTCAAATGGTCGATTCGTTCATTGGGAAACACAGGTCATCCGCGCGTTCATTTTGCACATCGGCGACGTTGCCGTTCGACGATTTGACGAATCGACCCATCAACTATTCAACCATCGACACAAAGGCCCCGTAGGAGGGCATCTAAAAACGCACGCCCGGAGGCGGCCGGATCGAAGCTGTCGTCAAACCAGGCCTGCAACAGCAGCGCGTCCCAGGCCCCCACCAACACCGCCGCCACCGAATCGACGGGCGTGTCGGGGCGAAACTCCCCGGCGGCCACCCCCTGCCCCAGCACGTCGGCCACCAGCGCACGGTACTGTCGATATCCCGCCTTGAAGGCGGCTTTGAAACGGTCCCGGTGCCGGGAAGAAGCCGCGGCGGCCCAGAATTCCATGGTCAGCGAGTAGATTTCCTTCAGCTCCGGCCAGGATCCGGTCACCACGTCGCTCACGGCCCTCAGCCGCTCCGCGGCACTGTTTTGCGAAGACCGGCTGGTCTCGAGCGCCGCCTGACCGCTTTTTTCCATGAACTGTTCGAACACGGCGAAAAAAAGGTCGTCTTTGCTTCGGAAATATTCGTAGAGGGTCCCTTTGCCGATGCCGGCTTCGGCTGCAATGTCGGCCATGATCGTCTTGAAAAACCCCTTGCGCGAAAACACCCGCGCCGCGGATTCGACGATTTTCGCCGGCTCCACCTTCCTGCTGCGGCCTGCCAATGTCCCATCCTCCCCGGCAATGGTTGTTTGCGTAAGGAGCGGCTCGTCTCCGGGGGCGTCCAACCGGCGACATCAAAAGCCGGAAAGCGCTGCACAGCCAACCTCATTTTTGACCGACTGGTCAGTCAATTGATAGTCCGCTGCAACCCACCTGTCAAGGGCCTGGATCTTCGAATCATCCTTACCCGCAGCCCGGCGCCGCGATCGGATCTGCTCCGGTACTTTTAGCGCCTCAATTTTTATGGCGGCGAAGCCGCCTTCATAAAATCGCGCCAGCGATTTTATTTTGACATTTTCCCGTTGATGGGAGATGAACCGGAGAAACCGCTATTTCCGCCTTCCGTCGACAAGGCGACGATACTGCAATCACTGCACCGGCGGCCATGCCGCATGAAAATGCCCTCGCCGGCGCGGTTTTGTTGTCCGGGGTGCGACGATGAAACCTTCAGAAGAACAAACCGTTCGCCGCTGGTCTGACCAATCCGACCGCCCGGTCCGACTCGAACTTCTTTTCACGCAAGACCCCCGGTCCGAAAATCTTGCGGGTTTCTGCGACCGACTCGCCGCGCTTGCCCCCCGCGTATCGGTCCAACGGAAGAAATCGGACACCGAAGGCCCCCCGGCAATCGGGATCCTGCCCAATCTGCGCTACCACGGGGTCCCGGCGGCAAACGAACTGGCGCCCTTTCTGGAGGCGGTGTCCCAGGCGGCAGAAAGCGGCGAAACAAAGGGCCGTGCCGACCTGGCAACGATCCAACTGCCGGCCGGCCTGTCGCTCTACGTGGCACCCGGGTGCACGTATTGCCCAACGATGGTCCGCAGCCTCACGCCCTTGGCCGCCGGAAGCGGCAACGTGCGCCTTTCGATCATCGATGCCGCGCTGTTTTCGGAATCCGCCGAAGCGCAAAAGATCCGTTCCGTGCCCACCCTGATCCTGGACGAAACGTTCCGCTTCAACGGCGTCGTCCCGTTGTCGGATGTCATGCAGATGCTGGTCAGCCGCGATCCGGCGGACCTGAGTCCGTCGGTCCTGCTCGGACTGATCGAGGAGGGCAGCGCGGGGCAGGTGGCCGACCTGATCCTGGCCCACCGCATCGTCTTTCCGGCCCTGATCGACCTGCTGGTCGACGAAAAATGGCCGCGGCGCCTCGGGGCGATGGTTGCCCTGGAAACCGCCGCGGCCGAGGACCCGGCCCTGGCCGCAGGGGCGGTCCCTCTGCTGCTGGACCGGCTTCCCGCGCTTTCCGACGCCGTCAAAGGAGACGTGGTCTACATCCTCGGCGAAATCGGCGGCGGCGAACTGGCGCCGATGCTGGAAAAGCTCGCCGCCGAAGCGGCATCGACCGAAATGGCCGAAACCGCTCGGGAAGCCCTGGAAAAGGTCAGAAACAAATGAATCCGATCGCACGCCGTGCCGCCTCGCCAACCGTCTTTGCAGGCGCCCTGCTGATCCTTTCAGCCTTTTTTGGCGGCCGGGTGCGCCACGACCGGCCGCCCTGCGCCGCTCGACCTGCCCACGGCCGCGGCCGTGGATCAAAGCGGGGAAACGCCCCGGGGCTGGTGGAATACGGCTCCAATGGCCGGAAGACCACGACCCCGGTGGTTTATGGACCTGCTCATCGCCGATCGCGTTGTCAAACAGCATGGGCGTCAGCGGCATGTGCCTGGAATTGATCCAGCAAACGGCCGAGGCCCCTTCCCCGCCGGACACAAATGTCAATCGCTTGACGGCCTGCTATCGTGGCGTCGACCGGCGGATGAATGACCTGTGGGAGGATGAGGCCCAGTTCGCACTGCTGCACCACATCAACGCCGTTTTGATGAAAGGATCATCACACGCCGATGCCCGATTGGCCCCTGCTCTGGACGATGCTCAAAAACCAACGCGCCAACCGCGTGAACCGGGGGAAAATCGGCCACACGGAAACCATTGAACTGCCGCCGGTCACCGCCGAAGACGCGGCCGCTTTCGGCGCCGCCACCGGGGATCCGAACCCCGCATACGAAAAGAGCGGAGGGCCGCTTCCGCCCCTGTATATCGCCAAACTGGTGCTCCCGTCGATGAAGCGGATCTGGCAGCTTCCGGGGCTTCATTTGAACCTTCTTCGAATGGTTCACGCAGAGCAGACGGTCCGCTGGCACCGGCCCCTTTACAGCGGACGGCCACTGCGCCTGGCGGTGACCCTTACCGGTGTGCAAAGCACCCCGGCCGGAGAACTTGTGAAGATATCCGGATCCTGCTATGCCGACGGCAAAGCGGCCGTGGAAGGGGTCACGGGCCTGCTCGTCCGAACGAAAAGACATCGACAAGTGCGGTTGCCCCCCCCGGACCGTCTTCCGGCCGAGCGATTCCGCATCGGCATCGCCTCCAGCGAAGGGCAGCAGTTCGACTACGCACGGGCATCCGGAGACCGCAATGTCATCCACACCAGCGAGTGGGCCGCCCGAGCGGCCGGTCTTCCCCGGACCATCCTTCACGGCGCATGCGTGCTGGCCATGGCCTGCCGGACCTTGACAGATGCCCTGGCCTCCGGCGACAGCGCCCGCATCGAGGAGATCCGCTGCCGGTTTTCACGACCGGCCATCCCCGGCGAACCGCTGACCCTGGTCGCATACGAAGGCTCCGATCGCCGCGGGGTGCCCTTTGAAGTGCGCGACGAATCGGGCAGGCCTGCGATCAAAAACGGGTATTTTCGATACCGATAAAACGGAGAACGAATGAACAGCGACCCGAAACCGATCGGCGCCGGCAAAAGCAGCTTCGACCTGATTGACATTGACACATT
>JASFPT010000371.1:0-3521 GCA_050115795.1 Desulfobacterales bacterium | reverse complement strand
GCCACCCCTCACGGGCGACAGGCCGGCGCGCCGGAGGCGCGCCTTGCGCTTTTTCCCCAACGGTGCTAGAGGCTTTTGCGACGTTCGTGTCCGGATGGTTTATCCTTGACAACCGGAAACACAGCCCTTACATTGGACTTTCTGAGTATATACTCATAAAGGAGGAGGGTATGGTTCGCCCGATCAAAGATCGTCTGGTGGCCTTCAACCCCGACGTAAGCTACTTCAAGCCCAGGGGTATTCCGTTGATGGAATTGGAAGAAGTCATTTTGAAGGTCGATGAGTGTGAGGCGATCCGGTTGGCCGATTTGATGAATCTTTCCCACGAAGCGGCCGGTCAGCAGATGGGCGTTTCCCGGGCTACCTTCGGGCGGATTGTCCAGCGGGCGCGCCGGTGCATCGCCGACGCGGTGATCAACGGAAAGGCCATCCGCATCGAGGGCGGCCAATACCGTCTGGTGAGCGACTTGCGGGTGTTTTTTTGCAAAACGTGCGACAACAGTTGGCAGGAGCCTTTGGGCACGGGGCCGCCACAAGAGTGCCCTTCCTGCAAGGGAACGAAATTTCAGAGATATTCTGAAAAAATAACCGAAAAATGAAAAAAGACAGGAGCGACACGATGGCAGATTGCAGCACCGGAAGCTGCGGCGCCGGGGGCGCCGCAAAAGAGGCCTCCGACCAGGAAGCGGCGTTGAACGCCTCCCTGGCAAGGATCAGAAACAAATTCATGATCATGAGCGGAAAAGGCGGCGTCGGCAAGACCAGCACCACGGTACACCTGGGCATGGCGCTGGCCGCCAAAGGAAATCGGGTCGGCATTATGGACGTCGACCTTCACGGCCCCGACATTCCCCGCATGCTCGGACTGGACGGCATGCTGGAACTCAGTGAAAGCAAGAAGCTCAAGCCCATGGCCTACTCGGAAAATCTCGGGGCGGTGTCGATCGAATCGCTCACGCCGAGCAAGGACGAGGCGGTCATCTGGCGCGGGCCCATCAAGTATTCCGCCATCCGCCAGTTCATCAGTGACGTGGAGTGGGGCGATCTGGATTTTCTGCTGATCGACTCACCGCCGGGAACCGGGGACGAGCCGCTTACCGTTGCCCAGACCATCAAGGATGCCAAGGCGATCATCGTGACCACGCCTCAGGAGGTCTCGCTGGCCGACGTCCGAAAGTCGATCAACTTCTGCAAAACCGTCAAGATGTCGGTTTTCGGGCTGATCGAAAACATGAGCGGCTTCGTTTGTCCGCACTGCAACCAGCAGGTCGACCTGTTCGGCATCGGCGGCGGGGAAAAGACCGCCCTCCAGATGGGCGTGCCGTTTCTCGGGCGGATCCCCTTCGACCCGGAGGTGGTCAGCTGCGGCGATGCCGGCATTTCGTACCGCGACCGGAACGGAGACTCGCCGGTCACCCAAGCCTTCGATGCGATTGCAGAGAAGATGACGGCGCTGCTGTAACGACCGGCAATGCCGATGATCCAAAAGACGAACGTCGAACGTCGAACATCCAACGTTCAACGCCGAATGAAAACAGCCGCTCAGGTGAGGTTTTCGTTTTTTTGCTGGTGAAACAGCGCTTTTGATTCGCAAGGGCAAGCCATTTTCGGGCCTCATTTTGCCTCATGGCCTTTTTGCGTGATTGCCTTTTTATTCGACGTTGGATCCGCCCGAGGCGGACGATCGCTTGCTCGCCTTTGGCGAGTTCGATGATGAGCGTTGGGCGTTCATTTTATTTGTTTGCCCAAAGGCTTCTGGATCACAGACGACAAAAAAAAGCACCGATTGCAACCGCCCTGTTCATTCCCCGGGCGCTATCCACTCCTCCTCCTCGGGGAAGTCGGTGGTTACCGCCATTAAATCCGCTTTGCGGTTCTCTATAAACCTCCAGTCGATCATGTGAACGGCCGACGGGCGTCTTTTCTACTGGCAAAAGGCCGTGTCCCTCTTTTCCGGGGATGCCGGCAATGCAGACCCCCACCGACGGCTTTTCCCACAATCGCTCGATGTGGGCATAGAAGGCCAGACCCCGGTCGACGATCAGCTTGGGAACCGCATTGGCGCCGAGAAAATAGGTGGGTGCTGCCAGGATCAGCGCATCGGCGTCGACGATCCCCTCGCCGCCTGAAAATCGCCTTTCTGGATGCAGCGCTGCTCGCCGAACAGGCAGCGGTAGCACCCCCGGCAGGGGCGGACGGTGAAATCCGCCGGCCGGAGCAGATAAAGCCGGTGTTGCTCGGGCACGCGGCGGCCGATCTCTTTGACCATGAGCTCGAGTTGCCGAGCCTCCGCGGGGAGGCGATGATTCTCAGTACGTTCTTCATGTTCGAACTGTCCTCTGGAAAAGATCAACGGCCCAATCGGGCACCTTCATAAAATCGCTGCGCGATTTATGAAAGGCGGCTTTACCGCCATAAAAACCATAAAAAGTTGAAATGGGCAAATCATCGCGGGACTCTGCGCAGCCTTTTTTCCGATGGATCAGAAAGCCGGTACTCATTCGTCTGTCGCGCCCGCAAGGGCGCTTCATTTTCTTTGCGCAGCAAAGAAAATTTTGTATCCTGCCCGCGCCGGCAGGGCTTGTCCATTGTGGACGGGTGCAGCCAATCGTGATAGAAGCGGTTTCAAAATCCCCTCTCGAACCGAATTTCGGCGTTGCGAAGCTGGACCGCAGGGCCCCTGCCCCGCGGACCCAGCGGCAAGTGCTCACATACCCACGTATGCTGCGCTTTTTCGACCTGTCTCGCCATAGCCCCTTGTTTTTATGGGCGACGGGGGATCGGCCCGCGCCTTGAACTTCGGCCCGGTAGGAGGTTTTGAAACCACCTCTATGGACATGGCCATGGAAACCCGCCCGGATCTTCGTACCGACATCGGTGGACTCGTTCTCAAAAACCCGGTGATGAGCGCGTCGGGCACTTTCGGCTACGGACGGGAGTTCGCCGAGGTGGTCGATTTGCAGCGCCTCGGCGCCGTGGTGGTCAAGGGGCTGTCGCTGCAGCCTTCTCCGGGCAATCCGCCGCCCCGGATCGCCGAAACACCGTGCGGGATGCTCAACGCCATCGGGCTGGAAAATGTCGGGGTCGACGCCTTTCTCCGCAACAAGCTGCCGTATCTTCGAAATCTTTCGGTGCCGGTGGTGGTCAACATTTACGGAAAATCGGTGGAAGAGTACGCCGAGCTGGCCGGCCGGCTCGCGGGGGCCGACGGGGTCGCCGCCGTGGAAGTCAACATTTCCTGCCCGAACGTCAAGGCCGGTGGCATCGCCTTCGGCGTCGACCCGACGGCTGCCTACGAAGCGGTGCGGGCGGTTCGGGTTCGAACCACGCTGCCGCTGATCGTCAAGCTGTCGCCCAACGTGACCGACATCGCCGGGATCGCTCGCAAGGCGGTAGAAGCCGGGGCCGACGCCCTTTCCCTGATCAACACGATCACCGGCATGGCCGTGGACGTGGACGCCCGCAAGCCGGTTCTGGCCAACGTCACCGGCGGCTTGTCGGGCCCGGCCATCAAGCCCGTT
>JASFPT010000370.1:0-3531 GCA_050115795.1 Desulfobacterales bacterium | reverse complement strand
CTCGAGCAAGGCAAAGCAGCCGCCGCCGCATCGTTCGGTCGAGGCTTTCACCATGCGGCCGATCTGCGTGTAGTCGTCGGTGTTCAGGATGCCGCCCCAGTCTTTCTCGTGGGCGTCGAAGCCGGCAGAGATCCCGATGATGTCGGCTTTGCAGGATTTCATCTCGTCTCTGACGGTGAGCAGATAGGCCGCCCGGGCTTTTACAGAGACGTTGTACACCGAGGCCCACCCTTTTCCCTCCAGGGTGTCCACGGTGCCGTCGCCGTAATGAAGGTCGATGTCGAGCACGTAGGCGGTTTCGATTCTTCCGCTGTTCTTCAAATGGGTAAGGGCGACGGCCATGTTGTTGATATAGCAAAACCCCCAGGCCGAGTCGGCGGAGGCGTGATGGCCGGGCGGGCGGATCAGCCCGAAGCACGGTTCGACAAGCCCGATCTCGGCGGCCTTGACCGCACCTCCGGCGGCAAGCGCAGCCGCCTCGTAGACCCCCGCGTCTTTTACCCAGTCGATGTGGTCCCGCGTGTGGACCGCGGCGATTTGCGCCTCAGTGGCCGGGTCGGGCTCCACAAGTTCCACTTCCGGGCCCAGGGCGTCGACGATCGCCTCCATGCGCCCGTGCGCCGCTGCAGGGTCGCTCGCGTAGACCAGGGTGTACGCCTCGTGGAAAACGATTTTCATGGGGACTTTCCCCCGTTTGGATTCGCCGCCTTCGACGTGGACCACGGCGCCCCCGGAGCCGCTGAAAGAGGGGGAGCTGCGGGGCTTGTCGATTCATCCCAAATATCGGATAAAGGAACCGGCGCATTGCCGCTTCGCACCGGTACCTGTGGAGACACCCATGCCATATCAAACCCTTTCTTTGGATATCCAGGAGAAAGTCGCCCTGCTGCGTCTCGATCGGCCATCGAGTCGAAACGCAATGAACGACGAGATGGCCTTCGAGTTTGCCGAGGCAGTCGGGGCGCTGGCCAGCTCCGATGAAGCCAGGGCGGTGGTGCTGACCGGGGCCGGATCTGCATTTTGCGCCGGAGGTGACCTGCAGGGCTTTGCAAAGTGGGCCGGCATGGCCCCGGCAGAGGTCGAGGACCAGCTCCGACGGTTTTACGCCAGCTTTCTTCGGATCATGGACCTTTCGATTCCCACGATCGCAGCCCTCAACGGGCCGGCAATCGGGGCAGGGGCCTGCCTTGCCGCCGCCTGCGACACCCGGATCGCTGCCGAAAGCGCCCGCATCGGCTTTACCTTCGTGAGGCTCGGCATCAACCCGGGCATGGGGTCCGAGTATCTTTTGAACCGTCTGGTCGGCCCGGCCAGGACCGTCGAACTGCTCATGACCGGCGAGATTCTCTCCGCGGCCAAGGCCCAGCGAATGGGCCTGGTCAATCGGGTGGTGCCCGACGAGACGCTCCTGGAAACGGCCATGGAGACGGCCCGCCGCCTGACCCGGCTTCCCCTGTCCATCCTGCCGGTGATCAAGGAAAATACGGCCGCCGCTTTTTCCGAGTCCATCGATGAGATCCTGCGGCGGGAGGCCCATCACCAGGCCCCGATTTTCACCGATGCCCAATTTCAGGAAAAGGTCCAGCGGATGCTCGGGGCACTGGGCCGTGGAGACGATGAAAATTGATGGAGCAACGTCCCGAGTCGAACCTGCCCTTTTCCCAGCGCCGCGTTCTCGGCCGCACCGGGTTGAAAGTCGGCCGGCTCGGCATATCCTCAAGCTTCGGCGCCCCTGCGGCAGCCTTTGAAGCGGCCTTCGAGAGGGGATGCAACTACTTTACCTGGGGCACCTTCATCCGCGGCCGTTCCAGCGAAATGAAAACCGCCATCCGTCGTATCGTATCGGCCGGCCGGCGCGAGGACCTGGTGGTCTCCATCGTGAGCTATGCCCACATCGCCTGGCTCACCGAACGCTTCCTGGTCAAAGGGTTGAAATCCGCGGGGCTCGACTGTGCCGACGTCCTGCTGCTGGGCTATTTCTCGAAGCGGCCGGCGCAGCGGATCATCGACGGGGCGCTCGGACTGAAGAGAAAGGGGCTGATCCGGTTCATCGGGCTTACCAGCCACAATCGCCGGTTGTTTCCCGAGCTGGCCGAGGAGGGCGTGTTCGATGTTTTTCACGTCCGATACAACCCGGCTCATCGGGGGGCAGAGGCCGAGACGTTTCCCTACCTGACCGGCGAGGACCGACCCGGCGTGGTCAGCTTTACGGCCACGGCCTGGCGGCGGCTTCTCGACCCGAACAGAATGCCCGAAGGGCATATGCCCTTGACTGCCTCCGACTGCTACCGGTTCGCCCTGTCGAATCCGGGCGTGGACGTGTGCATGATGGGGGCGGCAAGCATGGAGCAGATGACGGAAAATCTCAAGGTGCTGGAGATGGGCCCGCTCACCGAAGAAGAGAGGCATCGGATATGCCGGATCGGGGATCATGTGCATATCCGGTAAAGGCGGCTTCGCCGCAAATAAAAATCAGATTTTACTGGGTTCTTTGAAGTTTTATCCTCAGCCTGGGGCGCGTAGGGCACGACCTCCGTGTCGTGCCGCAGTGCACGGAGCCTGTCTTTGCCTTTGGCTGCGCAGGACGCTCAGAGGCTGTCGATTGCCCGATGTGCTTTGCCGAAAGGCATTGGAACCGGATCGATCTGACAATGACTGAAAGGAATACCGAAAGTTGATTACCAACCAATCACCACCAACCACAAACGGTTTGCCGATATGACGGAAAAAATTGACAAAATCGCGAATAAGATCGCCGAAGGCGGGAAAAACATCGTTTTTACCGGGGCGGGGATCTCCACGGAAAGCGGCATCTCCGACTACCGGAGCAAAGGCGGGATCTGGGACAAGTTCCGGCCGGTGTACTTCGATGAATTCATGTCCTCCCTCCTGGTCCAGCCCGCCGCCCACATGCCCTTTCATGCCAAGCGCAACGGCGCCTTTCTGGCCATCGTCAACCTGTCCGAGACGCCGTGCGACGACCTCTGCGAAGTGCTCATCCGGGAGCCGGCCGGAACGGTTTTGCCCGCCATCGCCGAGGCGGTTCTCGGAAAGTCCTGAAGAAAATTTATCCGTCAATCCGCCGGCCGCCGGCAATGGAGGATTTGCGTCTTTCCGTCGTCGCCGCTTTTTTTTGAACAATCTCATCGGCTTTTTAGAGGTGCCGGTCTGACAACCCGGTGATCCTGTCTTATAGTGCCGTGTATCCTTTCCTAATTTCGGCCCCGGTGCCGGGGGGCTCGGCGCCGCGCGGGGACCGTGCGCGGCATTTGCTGAAAACGGGCAAACGCGAGAGGGGCGATGATCCAGATCCTGGAAAAACATGCGTTGCGGGGCGCAAACATCTACAGTTATCGGCCGGTGATCGTGCTGACCGTCGACCTGGGGGAATATGACGAAGTCTACACTAACCAGATCGATGGATTCGTCGACCGGCTGCTCGAAATGATCCCCAGCCTGGAAGACCACCGCTGTTCGGAAGGAGTCAAGGGCGGCCTCATCCTTCGCATGCGGGAAGGCACCCTGCTGGGT
>JASFPT010000369.1:0-3552 GCA_050115795.1 Desulfobacterales bacterium | reverse complement strand
CTACATTCTGCTCTCTTTTGCCAGTGGTTGAAATGTGCATCGGTCATAGCGAAGCGGGGTAGGTACCGGATGAAGGATAAACATGTCATGGTTCTGGGTATCGGAAACATCCTGTTCTGCGACGAGGGAACCGGGGTTCGGGTGGTCGAGCAGATGCAGGAGCGGTATCGATTTCCGGACAATGTGTCGCTGGTCGACGGGGGCGTTTTGGGGCTGAATCTGCTCGGCACCATGGCTGAGGCGGATCATCTGATCGTCGTGGACGCCGTCCGGAATCACGGCAAACCCGGGGATCTGTATCGGATCGATGGCGACGCGATCCCGGACCGGATCCGAATGAAAAACTCCCTTCACCAGATCGATTTTCTCGAGTCGCTGACCATGTGCCAGGCGCTGGATCACGTTCCGGAAACGGTCATCGTCGGCGTCGAGCCGGAGGACATCGAAACCTGCACCCTGGAGATGACCGAAACCGTTCAGGCCCGCATCGACGACATCATCGCCATGGTGCTCACCGAACTCGACCGTCTGGATGTCCCCTACGAACCGAATTCATAAAGGATTCCAATTCGATGTGCCTCGCCATTCCCTCTAGAGTGACCCGTATCGAAAATCAGATGGCCACCATCGATGTGGACGGCGTGCAGCGGCAAGCCAGCCTCATGATGCTCGAAGATGTCGCCGTGGGCGATTGGGTGATCGTCCACGCCGGATTTGCGATTCACAAGATCGACGAACAGATTGCCCTGGAGACCCTGCAGCTCCTTCGGGATGCCGCCGCCGCGGTGGAACGGAAAGAAAGAGATGGGCGATGAGCGCACGGCACGCCGCATTCTCGTCCATGGCATCGTTCAGGGTGTCGGCTTCCGACCCTTCGTTTTTCAAGCCGCCCAACATTTCGGATTGACCGGAGAGGTGGCCAACACCTCCTCCGGCGTCACCATCCACGTGGAGGGCTCCGCGGACAAGATCGATGCCTTCCGCCGCATGCTGAAAGGATCACCACCGCCTCTGGCCCACATTACCGACCTGTCGGAGGAAGCGGCGTCCCCGGCCCATTATCCTGCCTTTTCGATCGTTCAGAGCCGGGCGGAAAGCACGAGATCCACCCTCATCTCTCCTGATGTCGCCGTTTGCCGGGACTGTCTGACAGAGCTGTTCGACCCGGCCGATCGAAGGTACCGATACCCCTTCATCAACTGCACCAACTGCGGGCCCCGATATACCATCATCGAAGACATCCCCTACGACCGGCCCAAGACCTCCATGCGGGAATTTGCCATGTGCCCGCAGTGCCAGGCCGAATACGACGACCCGGCCAGCCGCCGGTTCCATGCCCAGCCCAACGCCTGTCCGGCGTGCGGCCCGTCGGTTTCGCTGTTTACGGCAGACCGCAGCCGAATCGCGGGAGAAGATCCGATCGCCGACGCCGGCCGACGACTGGCGGCGGGACGCATTGTCGCCGTCAAAGGACTGGGCGGTTTTCACCTGGCCGCGGATGCGAAAAACGAGGCCTCGGTCCTCCGGCTCCGGGCCCGGAAACACCGGGAAGAAAAGCCGCTGGCCCTGATGGTGAAAGACCTTTCGGTCGCCGAACAGTTCTGCCGCATCACGGCCGAAGAAGTGGCGCTGCTGACCTCCAGCCGGCGGCCGATCGTTCTGCTCGAAAAACGCGAACCGAACGATATCGCCGGAGCGGTGGCCCCGAACAATCGCACCTTCGGGGTCATGCTCCCCTATACCCCGCTTCACTATCTGCTGCTGGAACAGGGACCGGAGGTTCTGGTGATGACCAGCGGCAACCGGAGCGAAGAGCCGATCGCCATCGGTAACGAAGAAGCCTTCGACCGGCTGGCCGATATTGCAGACGACTTTCTGCTGCACGACCGGGAGATCATTCTGCGAAGCGACGACTCCATCGCCCGCCATATCGCCGCTGCCTCCCGCTTTGTCCGGCGGTCGCGCGGATACGTGCCGGTGCCGGTTTTTCTCAAAGAAGCGATTCGACCGGTGCTGGCTGTAGGGGCGGAACTGAAAAACACCGTCTGCCTGACCAAGGGGAAAAATGCCTTCGTCAGCCAGCACGTGGGGGATCTGGAAAACGCCGAGACCCTCTCTTTTTTCGAGCAGACCATCGCCCACCTGAAACGGATCCTGGACATTGATCCGGAGCTGATCGCCTACGACCTTCATCCGGACTACCTGAGCACCGAATGGGCGATGGCTCAGCCGGGTGCGGCCAGACTCGGGGTCCAGCACCACCATGCCCACATCGCGGGTTGTCTGGCCGAGCACCACATCGAAGGGCCGGTCATCGGGCTTTCTTTCGACGGAACCGGATACGGTCCGGACCGGACGGTCTGGGGCGGCGAGGTGCTGATCGCCGACGTGGCCGGCTATCGGCGGGCGGCGCGGCTCGACCCGGTTCGAATGCCGGGCAGTGGGACAGCGATCCGGGAACCCTGGCGAATGGCGGTCAGCTACCTTTACCACGCCTTCGGCGCTTCTTTTTCCGATCTCGATCTCCCTTTACTGGCCCGGGCCGGCGCCGAGAAGATCCGGGTGGCGACCGAAATGATCGACAAACAGATCAATTCACCGGAAACGTCCAGCCTCGGGCGTCTGTTTGACGGCGTTGCCGCGCTCTGCGGTTTGAGGAGCCGGGTCGCCTTCGAAGGACAGGCCGCCATGGAACTGGAAATGTGCTCGGCCGGAACCGAGTCCGACAGCTATCGCTTCCAATGGGAGAGCGGACCGCTTCGCACCGTCTCCGTCGATCCGATCATCCGCCAGGTCGTCGACGACCTTCTGCGCCAGATGCCGGTGGATCGCATCAGCGGCAAATTTCACAACACCCTCGTCCGGCTGTTTGCCGAACTTTGTCGGGAGTTGAAGGAAGAAACCGGGCTGTCCCGGGTGGCGCTTTCCGGCGGTGTCTTTCAAAACGCCATCTTGCTTTCCAAGATGACCGAGGCCCTGACGAGACTGGGCTTTTCGGTGTTTTCTCACCGGATCGTCCCGACCAACGACGGCGGGATCAGCCTGGGCCAGGCGGTGGTGGCCGCCGCTGTCGCCGACGGGAGGAAAAGCCGGGTCGATGGGGCGGCAAAGATGGAAATCGAAGGCTAACCGTATGCGTCTTATCGGATTTGTTTCGGATTTCGATATTCGAATTTCGTGCTTTCGCCGGAAGAATAAATTCTTGCCCGGAAACCGAAGGCGCAACATTCCTTTTGCAGCGAACACGGAGCCAACATGCCCTTAAAGCATGCCCAAGAATACCGGGACCCGGAAATCGCCCGAAGCCTCATCGAGCGGATCGGCCGGACGAACCGACAGCCGATTCGCCTGATGGAAGTCTGCGGCACCCATACGATGTCGATCTTCCGCCACGGCATCCGCTCGGTTCTTCCCGAGCGCATCACTCTTCTGTCGGGGCCGGGATGCCCGGTCTGCGTTACTGCCCAGGCCGACATCGACGCCTTTGTTGCACTGTCCCAGTCGCCAGAGGTGATCGTTGCCACGTTCGGAGACCTGATGCGGGTGCCGGGA
>JASFPT010000368.1:0-3568 GCA_050115795.1 Desulfobacterales bacterium | reverse complement strand
CCCTCGATATCCGTGCCGCCGGTGGGTGAAATCCCGTCCGTGAGGGTCGTCCAGGCCCGACGTCCCGAAGGCAGCGCACCCACGGTCTTGCCCATGGCCACATGCGCGGTCACCGGCAGCATGCCGCAATTCAAACGCCCGTGCTTGGATCGATAGCGGTGAATCTCCTCGGCCGCCAGCCACAGCATTTCCGCCGCAATGTCATCCGCCCGGGGGTCGTCGTTGCCGAACTTGGGTGCGTCCAGACACTGCCGGCGAATGGTCTCGAAGCCCTCGAAATCCTTTGCCAGGGCCTCCAGCAGGTCGTCCCAGCTCAGCTGGCCGGTTTCGTAGATCAGATGCCGCACGGCGCTCAGGCTGTTGATGAAATCCGCCACACAGTCGAGGATGACGCCGTTGCCGGAATTGTATTTCGCACCGCCCCAGGAGAAGTCGGCTCCGTTTTCGATACAGTCCGCAAAGGTCAGCGAGGCGGCCGGCACAGGCCGTTTGTCGGAGACCTCGTCGAGCACATGGTTGGCCTCCACGACTTTGCGAATGATGTAGCGCAGCTGGGCGGTGACGGCGGCCTTGAAGGCTTCGAAATTCCCGAAGGTCCGGGGGTCGCCGGTGGCGGGGGCCACCTGCTGGCCGCTCTGGCGGTGCACGCCGTCGAGCATGGCCAGCTCCACCACGGCGGCCAGGTTGACGTCGGCAAAGGCCGTATACTCCTTGGATTTACCCATGAGGTTGGTTTCCACACAGCCGCAGGGGTTCCAGTTGTTGGCCTCTTTGAGCGTGGTGCCCTTGTTCAACAGCATCTTGATGCCCACATCGTCGTTGTGGAAGGCCGGAAAGCCGGTTCCCAGAGCGATGCAGGCCACGATCTTGCGCAGGAACGTATTCGGGTTTTTCCCCGGATTGTAGCGCACCGAGAGCGAGGGCTGGTAGAGCTGAACATCCATCGTCGCCTGCAGGATCATGTAGGACAGCGGGTTGACGGCATCCTCCCCGCTCGCGGTAATGCCGCCGCAGCAGACGTTCTGGAACATGTTGTAGCCAGCCGCGACTTCCGCGGTCTTGCCGTCTTGGAAAAGACAGGGCTCGGAAAATTTCACCCACAAGCAGTCCAGCAGTTCCTGGGCGGCCTCGGGGGTCAGCACCCCGGCGTCGACATCCCTTTGATAGAAAGGGTAAAGGTACTGGTCCATGCGTCCCGGATTGTAGGACGCCGCGTTCTGCTCCATGATGAGACAGGTATGGTAGAGGTAAAACGACTGCAGCGCCTCGTAGAAGGTGCGCGCCGGTTTGGCGGGCACGCGCCAGCAGATGGCGGCGATGGTCGCCAACTCGCTCTTGCGCGCGGGGTCGGTCTCCAGGCCGGCCAGGCGTTCGGCCTCGCGGGCATACCGCTCGGCCAGGGCCATGATGCCGTCGGCCGTGATGGTCAGGGCATCGAGGTAGCGGATTTTGCCGAAGTCTTCCGGCAGGGTGGGATCGAGGCGTTCGCGTCGCTCCGCGATACGGCGTTTGATGCCCTCCAGGCCGAGGGCCAGCAGATCGTCGTAGCCGGCGGTCAACTCACCCGGGCCGCGCACGGCTTTGCGGTCGATGTAGATCACGCCGGTCTCCTTGAGCTCGGCGACGCCGGGCGGCGTTCGTTTCAAGAAGAGCTCGTAGTTGGAACGGCCCTTCCAGAAAGGCTTGATGACCTCCCGGAAAAGGGTGCGCTCCTTGTCCCCCACCAGGAAGGGGTCATAGGGCCGCGTTGCGATGGTATCCAACTCCTGGTCCAGGATGGCCCAGCAGACATCCGCCGAGAGGAGACCGCCCCGGATTTTTTCCCCGGAGCACCCCACGATGAGTTCGCCCTCCCAGATGGTCACGGTCTTTTCGCGACACTGGGAGGCAAACGCCTTGGCTTTGCGCAGAACCCAGGGCTCGCCCTCGGTTTCCATGAAGCTGCGGGTGAGGATCCCCGCGTTCTCCAGATCCATCGACGGTCGGGTGTTGAGGACCCGTTGTTTGGCTTTTTGAATGCGCCGCGTGGGGCTTCCTCCCGGCGTCTTGGAATTTATCTCGATGACGTTGGCACTCATCGGCATCGCTTTGCCCTCCTTTCGTCCCCGGCGGCCGGAATGCAGGTCGCATCGGCTTGCCGCTGCTGAAACGCCGTCCCCAAGGCGGCGCCGAGGCTTGCCGGCCTTGCACTCAGCTCGGCAGGGATTCCTTGATCACCGTGTAGACGCCCGGTCTGACTTTCTGAACACGCCCCTTTTTCTCGAAGCGGTTGAGGGTGTTGGTGATCACGTTGCGTCCCTGGATGGTCAGGGCCGATGGAATATCGCGCTTTTGCGCCAGGTCGCTCTGGAGGTCCATGATGGTGACTTCCTCGTAGTCGTCCAGGAAACGCTCGATCTCGCGGGTCCACCGGATGCGGTGCTGCTTGACCTTGTTCGCCTTTTCGCCGTTCTGGGACGGGAGTGGCCCACCGCCTTGCTTGCCGTCGGCAATGGCGGCCAGGGCGATGTCGATCAGGCGCAATTGCTCCTCGTGGAAACGGCGCTTCTGTTGGAGCAGTTTCACGGTGTCCGTCGGATGAAAATCCATTTGAATGATCCTGTATCCCTTGGGTTGACGTTGGTCCTGCCGGGAGAAGCGATGGTTTCGCTTCGGCCGGTGCTTCACGCTCCGGGGGTTTCGCTCTTCATGGGCGCGAAACCGCTGCGGAAGGTATTCTCCACGATGGTGCGCGAAAACATGAACTGCGGCAGATAATCGGTTCCCATGGCCTTGGATCCCACACCCGAAAGACGGAAACCGCCGAACGGGTGACGCTTCATCATGGCCCCGGTCGTACCCCGGTTGATATACAAACTGCCGACCATGAATTCCCGGCAGGCCCGTTCGATATTGGCCGGGCTGCGCGAAAACAGGCCGCCGGTCAAGGCATAGTCCGTGTCGTTGGCCAGGCGCAGGGCCTCGTCGAAATCGGCCGCCTTGAAGATGCAGACCACGGGTCCGAAGATCTCCTCCCGGGCCAGCCGGCTGTCGGGGGCGATGTCGGTAAAGACCGTGGGCGGCACGAAATGCCCCGGCCCGGCGTCCCCGGCGCCCTGGGTCAGCAGGGTGCCTTCGGCCTTGCCGAGGGCGATATAGCGCTCGATTTTTTCCTTGGCGGCGGCGTCGATGACGGCGCCGATATCGCTGCGTGAATCTTCGGCCGGACCGATGATGAGCGTTTCCACGGCACTTTTGAATTTGGCCACGAACTTGTCGTAGTTTTCCGCCAGCACGATCAGCCGCGAGGCGGCGGAGCATTTCTGGCCCATATAGCCGAAGGCGGACTGGACCACAGGCCAGATCGCCGCATCGATGTCGGCGTCCCCGTCGATGATGATGGCGTTCTTGCCCCCCATTTCGGCGATGACGTTTTTGACCTGGCGGGCCCCCTCCTGCGTGCGGCCCGACTTCTCGATGATCCCCAGCCCCACCGCCTTGCTGCCGGTAAAGACGGTGAAGGCCACGTCCTTGTGGGTGACCAGGGCATCACCGATCTCGCGCCCCGGCCCGGGCAGGAAATTGAAAA
>JASFPT010000367.1:0-3582 GCA_050115795.1 Desulfobacterales bacterium | reverse complement strand
CATCTTCTCGACCCTCGCCGCGATGATTGTCGAGATGATCCACAAGGTGCTGAAAACCCGCAAAATAGGGCTTAAGCAGATGCTCAAGGCCTTTTACGAGACAGAGGTGAAATCCCTGAGCCTTGCGCCTCTAACATCCGGAACAGGAGATGACCGATGGAACTCTCATGGATCATTTTCGGCATCAAGGCGACCTTGCGGGCCGCCCAGGCAGGAGCCGACCTCTATGGGGAACACGCCCGCGACAGGAAGGTTTTTCTACCGAACCTGGATCTGCCGCCGGGATCGAACGAAACCCGGCTGCAGCTTTTCCTGACGAAACATCAGGACCTGATCCATACGTCCAAAGAACTGGAAGCCGTCTGGGATGACGACCGCCGGGCACTGAAAACGACCAACCCCGCGCTGATCGAGCCGGCCTACGCCGTCATGCTGCAGTGCATGGCAAAGGAGCACCTCAAAAAGTCCGATGATGCCGAACTGGAGTCGAAAATGCTCGCGGCCGGCAGCATGGTCGAACAATGGCGCAAGGATCGACAACCGCCCAGCGCGGTCGCCCGAATGGCATTGACCCTCACCGACATCGCCCTGGAATTCGTGGCCTCCGACCCGTCGATCCTGGGGATCGGCAGCCGGGGCGAAAAGCTGGTGGAGGCCTTTGCCGGGAACATGGCCAACCTGATTCCGGACGACGTGGCGGAATTCGGCACCGAATCGAATTTTGCCGACCGGGTGCTGGGCATTTTTTTCAGGGCCGGCCTGGGCGTCCTTTCCAGCCATGCCGGGGTCGTATTCAAGGACGAGGACATTGCCAACCTCGTGTCGGGGGTCGGCAAGCCGATCGTCGATGCCCTGCCGGAAACCATTTCCGAGCAGATCGTCTACCGCGATGTGGTCGACGCCCTCGCGGGCCCGGCGGCGGAAGCGGCCTTTACGCTTCTGGCGGAAAACACCGAGGCCTATCTGGGCAAACGCTTCGCCAGCGACGAGGCGGTCGGCGCCGTCACCACCGCCTTGTTCGAGTCCGCGGCAAAAACCGTCCAAAAAGAGACCATTGCCGGGGTCTTCAGCGACCAGGGGCTGATCCGTCTGTACCAGGCAGGACTCGGCGTGGCGATGGAAAGACCGCAGCTCTTCATCGGCGACAGCGCTTCGGCAAAGGCGGCGCTTTTCAGGGACCTGCTGGCCGGCACCGCCGGGGTCCTTCAGGCCCATCCGCGCTTCAAGGGGCCCATCGGCGCGTCGCTGGCCGCGATGGCGGTGGAAGCCGTGGGGTACAACGCACCGGCCATATTGAAACTCGATCCCGACGAGCCCTGGGAAAAGGTCGCCGAAGATGCGCTGAAGCAGATCACCACCGGTCTGGCCGAAGCCTTGAAGGCACCGGACCGCAAAGGCGCCCTCGAGGCGTTCAGCGACGACCAATTGGTCGAACTCGGGCGGGTCGTCTTGGCCCAGGCGGCGCAGACGCCCGGGATGCTCGGCGTGGGGCGCACGGAGGTGCAGGCCATCGTTGCCGGAATGGCCGAGGCGATGGCCGCAGACGACAATCTGCTCCTGTCCGGCGATGAGTGGATCGACATCGCCGCGGTCGCCGCCCGCAAGGCGGCGTCAAACCCCGCCAGGCTGTTCGGACTTTCCACCGAGACGGCGGCAGATGCGCTGGCCGTAACCGTCATCTCATCGGTGCTGAAAGTGGCCGGAGAGGCCTGGAGCGCCGAGGGACGGAAATCGCGCCCGATGCTGTTCGGCGAAACACTGGCATCGGCCGTCGAGACGGTGGTCGAGGCGCTGGCCGGCAACGTTTCCGCGGTTGCCGAAAAACCCGAGCTGATTGACCAGTTCCTCGACAAGCTGCTGACCGACGCATCGGCAAATCCTGAAAAATGGGGCAGCGACGGCCTGCTGAAAGTGCTCCGGACGTTTATCGGTAGCGTGATGGCAACCGGCGCACTGCCGACGGATGACGAGATCAAAGCCGTCCTGGAGGCGCAGCCCGGATAGTTCCTGAAACCCTTTCCATGAACGAGGTGTGAAATGAATCGGCGATTGATCCATGTGGCCATGGCAATGGGGTTCATCCTGCTGGCAGGCTGCGCCACGGTGAAAGATGTTCAGCGGTCATCGGATCTCATCCGCACGGACAATGAACTGGCGCGGCTTCTTCAGGATGTCCGGCCGGAGAAAGAGGTTTCATACGCGGCCGATGTGACGAACCTGGCGATCCATGCCAAGGGCGAGGCCGACGCCCTGGTGAAAAACAGCCGGGGCAAAGAGCGGGACGCCATCGCCTATTACCGGATCGCAGCGACGGCATACTGGAAAAACGGTGACAGCGGGGATGCGAATCAGCTTTTCGAAGTGGCGGATCGCGGCCGAGCACTCTGCGTCCAGTTGGAGGACCGGGCCCCGGACCGGGACTGCCTCTATCTTCAGCTCGTGATCCCGCTGGCGGCTTTCGAAGAGGAGGCCTGGCGGACTAATTTGAACGGTTTGCTCAACGAGGTGAACCTGTATGACGACGGGCTGTCCCCGGAGGAAATTCAGACCATGAAAAAGATCCACACGTCTCTGGCACGGGCCAAACGACTGCTCGACGGCATCTTCGATATCGGGGACAAGGGCCGTTTTGAGACCCATGCCGGCATGAAGGCATACTATTGCGGCAACGCCGGCCGGGCAAAAGACTATTATTCACCCGTCGCCGGCGTGTTTGAAACAAAGCTTATTGAAATTTACCACGAGTTTCCCGGCGCAACCACCGATCTGGACATCACCCGGGAATCCGCCGCCGAATTGCGAAAGCTGCCCGAGTTGACTCCCGTCTGCACCGAAGGAAATTAGCCCCGAACCATCTGCTCCTTTCAGAAGGTCGCCAACCAACGTTGGGCTTCACAAGGTCGGCCCAACCTGCGCGCTGTTCATGATTTTATCGGGATTGTCGAGGAAAGGTTCCGGGTCGAAAACATTTTTTTCCTGCATGCCCTTATGCCGCGGTTCCTTTTTCGGAGCACTATGACGGCAAGCGGTATGAAGATGATTTCCCTGCCGCATTTGTGGTTTGACAAATTTTGACGGTTCTTGACGGAAATTGTCACCAAAATGAGATTCGATGCAGGGGCGAAAAACATGAGGCAAGGGATCTGGATGCTTGCGGCTGACGCCCAGACTGAAGCCATTGGCCCCTTTACAGCCATGTCGATGAACCCCATACCCATGATGGACTCAAGAACAAATCACCTTTTACGGGTCTTGGCACGGTAATTGCTTTTTTCTTACCGGCCGTTTTGGGAGACAACGTCTAAATGAAAAAAGCGTTCCGAGTAAAGAATGACATGGCGAAAATGACCGAACAAAACCGAACGAAACGGCGTTTCGTTGTCCTCAGGCGCTTTATGGGAATTTGCCCGGTCCACAAGCGCCCCGATGATGAGATGGGGTTGACACTGATCGAGCTGGTGATTGTTTTGGCCGTTATCGGAATCTTGAGCGCGATTGCCGTACCGACGTTTCTGAGTTACAGAAACAAGGCCAAAGTTGCCTTGGCGGTCTCTGAAATTAAAATGTTGGAAAAGAAAATCT
>JASFPT010000366.1:0-3599 GCA_050115795.1 Desulfobacterales bacterium | reverse complement strand
CGATCCGGCCGGTGATCTTCCCGCAGTCTTCGATGGCCTTTTGAACGATGTGCAGCGAATCCCAGGTCAACGCTCCGACGTCGTCCGGGGTATACCCGTACTTGCTCGAGTACCGGTCGATGAAGGCCTTGGTCGCCCCCTTGGCACCGGCCGCCGCGTAGTGGGTGCTGAAAAACAGGCCGTAGCAGTCTTTGCCGCAGAGTTCGACGGTTTCCGCCGAGCCCCAGCTGTCGCTGCCGACGATCGGTTTGTCCCACCCTCTCTCGTGGGCCTGCTGCACGATCAGGGCAACCTCATTGTAGTACTGGGGAGTGAACAGGACCTCGGCCCCTGAGTTGATGATCTTGTTGAGCTGGGAGCTGAAATCCACGTCCTTGGTGGTGAAGCTTTCATAGGCGACCACCGACCCGGGTCCGTGGAGTTTTTCCCATGCCTGCTTGAAGAACTCGGCCAGTCCCTTGGGGTAGTCGCTGGCCACGTCGTAGAGCACCGCAGCCTTGGTGAACCCGAATTCTTCGGTGATGAAATTTGCCAGCACCGGGCCCTGGAACGGATCGAGGAAGCAGCCGCGGAACACGAAGGGACGATCCATGGTGGTGTCGGGGTTCGTGGACCACGGGCTGATCATCGGGGTCTTCCAGTTGTTGGCGACCTCACCGGCCGGGACGGCCTGCTTGGAGGACTGGGGTCCCACGATCACCAGCACCTCGTCGTCGGTGATCATCTTCGTGTTGGCCTTGACCGCCGATTCGGCCTTCGACTCGTTGTCCTCGATGACCAGCTCGACCGGATACTTCTTGCCGCCGACCTCAAGGCCGCCGGCGGCTTTGACGTCCTCCAGCCACATTTCAGCCGCGTATTTGGTTCCTTCCCCGACCTTGGGGATATCTCCGGTCAGCGGGGCGTTGATTCCGATCTTTATGGTCTTGGACTTGGCCCAGGCACACGGTGATACCGCCAGAACCAGCACGAGACAAGCGATTATAGCAACCCATCCTTTGCGCATTGCAACCTCCTTTGAATTTCCCTGATTGGTTGAGGAAACGTTGGAACCGCTTACCGTTCCGGAAGGTGAAAGATTGCGGCTTGATAGCACAAGCCCCTGCATTTTACAATAGGGTTGAAGCCGTTGGGGTGGCCGCCCGAACCGCCTTCTACATTTTGTGGCCCTGTTGTCGCAGCGGCTGCAAAAACCGGCACCTGACCCCCTGCGACACCCCGGTCGAAACCGCAGCGCCCCGCTATTTGCGCACCTGGTCCACCAGCTCCTTGAGGATCGACAGGACGTTTCCCCCCCGGTCCTTTGCGATGCGGTGGGCGTCTTCGACGACCTGGGCCGCCAGTTTCTCCATCTCCGGATACGGGGGCAGCGGACGGTCCATGCGCTGGAATTTCCAGGCCAGCAGGCGGATGGCTACTTTTTCTTCCTGTTTGCGGAAAAAGCCCATAATAAAAACGCTCCGCGTTTTTATGAGCGGCGGCTTCGCCGCCGGGAAATGAGAGCGGTCTGAGTGAACCGCATCGCGCCTAGCGCTGCAGGTGGCGCATCACTTTCACGATTCTGCCTGTGCCTTTTTCCCGCCGAAGGCGGCTTCAGCTTTAAAATCGCGCAGCGATTTTAGAGCTGACGGACTTTGACCATGTTGGTGGTCCCGCTGGTCCAGACCGGATGGCCTGCGGTGATGACCACCCAGTCCCCCCGCTCGGCCACGCCGCTGGCCAGCGCGGCCTCCGCAGCGGTCTCCAGGCGTTCGTCGGTGTTCCGGTGCGGCGAAATCAGCCGGGGTGTGCACCCCCAACACAAGGTCAGGCGACGAACGGTCTCTTTTTCCGGGGAAAGCGCCAGGAGGGCGCGGTTTGGTTTGTAACGTGCAATTTGCAGGGCGGTAAATCCCGACCGGGTGGTGGCCACGATGGCAGCGGCACCGATCTCTTCTGCCAGCACGCAGGCGGTGTAGGCAACCGCTTCGGCCGTCTTCGTTCTGGGCAGCGTGTGCAGGTACTTGCTGTGGGGAAAGGTCGCCTCTGCCGCCTCGGCGATCTGCGACATGAACCGGACCGCCTCGATCGCGTGGCTGCCGGTGGCGGTTTCCTCCGAAAGCATCACCGCATCGGCGCCGTCGAGAACGGCATTGGCCACATCCGTGGCCTCGGCCCGGGTCGGGCGGGGGGAGTCGACCATGGAGCGAAGCATCTGGGTGGCAATGATCACGGGTTTCCCCGCCACGTTGGCCCGGCGCACGAGCTGTTTCTGGATGCCGGGCACCAGCTGGAGCGGGATTTCCACGCCCAGATCCCCACGGGCCACCATGATCCCGTCGGCGGCATCGACAATTTCCTCGATATGCTCCAGCGCCTCGTGCTTTTCGATCTTTGCAATCACCGGCACCTGCTTTCCGGCGGCTTGAATCAGGGCTTTGAGCTCGCGGATTTCCTCGGCCCCGCGGACAAAGGAAAGGGCCACAAAATCGATGCCGTTCTCAAGGCCGAGGCGGAGGTCCTTTCGATCTTTTTCGGTGATGGCCGCCACCTTCAGCGAGCCCGTGGGCAGGTTGATCCCCTTGTGGGAGGTCAGAATCCCGCCGGTGACCACCTCGCAGTGGATCTCGCTTCCCGAGATCCGATCCACGACCAGCTCCATGAGACCGTCGGCCAGCAGGATCCGGTCTCCGGGATTGACCTCTGCGGGCAGGTTTTCGTAGGAGACGGAGACCCGCTCGGCCGTTCCTTCCGCCGGGTTGCTGGTCAGGATGAAAGGCTGACCGGGTCGAAGCGTCACGCCCGGGCCCGCAACGGATCCGACCCGGATCTTGGGGCCCCGGAGGTCCTGGAGGATGGCCACCGGCCGACGGATCTCTTCGGAGACCTGTCGGATTCTGCGGATTTTTTCCCGGTGCTCGGCCAGGGTGCCGTGGGAGAAATTCAGGCGGGCCAGGTCCATGCCGGCCTCGGCCATCTCCCGCAGGGCATCGCTCGACTCGCTGGAAGGTCCGATGGTGCAGACAATCTTGGTTCGTGCCATACCGATTTCCTTGTCTCAGCCCGGTTCTCGGGTGTTTTTACGGGGCACCCGGGTGCCGGGAGCGTTGCAGACGGCGATGACCGCTTTTTCCAGGATCAGGCGAGGATCGCCCCCGCCGGTTTTGATGCGGATGTCGCAGCGGGCGACCTCCCGCAGCCCGTCGGTAAGCTCCCGGAGGGAAAACCGATCCGTTTTCTTCAGAAGCTGGTATACCGGGTAGGCGTTTTTCGGGTTTGCCACCATCCGAAGGTCTGTCTTGGCCGCTTTCTTCCCCTTTGCCCCCCCCTTCTTCTTTTGGGATGGGGCATCGATTTCCGTTTCACCGGGGGGGTTCGCTCCCGCCTGCCAGGCGGCAAGTCGATCGAGCAAACGCCCGTCTCGGGTCTGCAGCGCCGGAAGAACACGGCTCCTGAAGGCGTTGAAGTTCATCTGGGGCTGCCAGCTTTCACCGTCCGGACTGTGGACGAACTCTTTTAAAAGGATCAACTTTCGGAGCTGGTTGGCCGCGGCCCCCAGCAACTGCAGCGGGTGGTCCAGCACTCCGCCGCTCAGAAGCGAGTTCAGGTAAAACAAGGCC
>JASFPT010000365.1:0-3613 GCA_050115795.1 Desulfobacterales bacterium | reverse complement strand
GTGTCCGCCGCTCGCCCCTCATCGACACAGAACGTCTTTCGATCCTCGAACTCGGCCCGTTTGCCGTCGTTCCATTGCTTGACCGGCCGCAGGTATCCCACCACCCGGGAGTAGACCTCGGTCTTGGCACTACATCGGCTGCAGGTGTGCTGCTGGCCGTTCAGATAGCCGTGGGACGGGCAGATGCTGAAAGTCGGTGTCAGGGTGAAGTAGGGAAGCCGGTAATTGTTGGCAATCTTGCGGACCAGGTGTCTTACGGTGACGGTGTCGGTCACCTGCTCTCCTAAAAAGATGTGCAGGACGGTTCCGCCGGTATACTTGGTCTGCAGATCGTCCTGCAGCTCCAGGGTTTCGAACAGGTCGTTGGTGAAGTTGACCGGAAGCTGGGTCGAGTTGGTGTAGTAGGGGGCCGCCCCATTCTGGTACTCTTCCTCGTTGGCACAGCGGATCTGCGGGAAGCGCCGCTTGTCGAGCATCGACAGTCGAAATGAGGTTCCCTCTCCGGGGGTGGCTTCCAGGTTGTAGATGTCGCCGGTTTCTTCCTGGATCTCGGAGATCCGGTTGCGGATGAAGTCCATCACTTCCAGGGAGAATTTTTGCCCTCCTTCGGTGGTGATGTCGGCGCCCAGAAAATTCAGGCAGGCCTCGCTCATGCCGATGATGCCGATCGTGGAAAAGTGGTTTTTCCAGTACAGTCCGGTGCTGTTCTTGATGTCGCGCAGGTAATACTTGGAGTAGGGGTACAGGTTCAACTCGGTGAAACGCTCGAGCACCTTTCGCTTGATGGCCAGGGCGTCCTTGGCCAGTTCGATGGTCCGGCGCAGGGTCTGATAGAAATCGGCCTCGGACTTGGCCAGAAATCCGATCCGGGGAAGATTGATGGTGACCACCCCGATGGAGCCGGTCAGGGGGTTGGCGCCGAACAGGCCGCCCCCTCGCTTGAGCAGTTCCCGGTTGTCGAGCCGAAGCCTGCAGCACATGGATCGCGCGTCTTCCGGGGACATGTCCGAATTGACGAAGTTGGAAAAATAGGGAATCCCGTATTTTCCGGTCATCTTCCAGAGCGGTTCCAGGTTCGGGTTTTCCCAGTCGAAGTCTGCGGTGATGTTGTAGGTCGGGATCGGAAAGGTGAATACCCGGCCCTTTGCGTCCCCCTCCATCATGACGTCTGCAAAGGCCTGGTTGAGGATGTCCATCTCGGCCTGGAAGTCGGCGTAGGTCTGCTCCTGATATTCGCCGCCGATGATCACCGGGTGGTCCCTGTAGATCGAAGGGACGTAAAGGTCCATGGTGATGTTGGTAAACGGCGTCTGAAAGCCGACCCGGGTCGGGATGTTGATGTTGAAGATGAATTCCTGCAGGGCCTGTTTGACCTCCCTGTAGTCGAGGCCGTCGTAGGCGATAAACGGCGCCAGCAGGGTGTCGAAGTTGGAGATGGCCTGGGCGCCGGCCGCCTCCCCCTGGAGGGTGTAGAAAAAGTTGACCACCTGCCCCAGCGCCGAGCGAAGGTGCTTGGGCGGCGCGCTTTCCACCTTCCCCTCCACACCTCTGAATCCCTGGAGCAGCAGGTCTTTCAGGTCCCATCCCACGCAGTAGATCGACAGCAGCGACAGGTCGTGGATGTGCAGGTCCCCCGCCTTGTGGGCTTGTCGGATCTCCGGCGGATAGATCCGGTTGAGCCAGTATTCGGAGGTCACATCCGAGGAGATGTAGTTGTTGAGGCCCTGCAGCGAAAAGCTCATGTTGCTGTTTTCCTTGACCTTCCAGTCGAGCTTTTCGATGTAGTTCTCCACCAGGCTGACGCTGGCCTTAGTGGCGATGTTTCGGATCTGGGCGTGCTGCTCCCGGTACAGGATGTAGGCCTTGGCGGTCTTGTAGTAGGGGGAGTCGAGCAGCACCCGCTCCACGATGTCCTGGATCTCTTCTACCTCGGGAAGGGGGCCGAGCCGCAGTTCGTGGGCCAGGGTCAGGACCCGGAGGGTCAGCTTCCGGGCCTCCCGCTCGGAGAATTCGCCGGTGGCGTTGGCGGCCTTTGCGATGGCCGTTGTGATTTTGGAGGAATCGAAGGGAACAACTCTGCCGTCTCGTTTCTTGATATGATCAAACACGCCGCCACCTCGAAGGTCAAAGGATGGTTGTCATTTTGAATGACCGTTTTCAAACGCATGGCCCCCCAGGAAGGGGGGAGATGATGATCCGCTCGGAGAATCGATGTAACACTGCGCCGCAAAGCGGCTTGAGGTGAGAGTGTATCTATTACAATATGTTGTTATGTGTCAACAGAAAAATCCTAGATATGGTGTATAAACTGGCCAACCCGGCAACACTCACGGCTGCGTGACCCAGACGTAGTCCGCATCGCCCCAGTCCACCGTTTCGCCGGCGCGCACCAGCATCACCGTGAGGAACGGCTCCCGGGTCCGTCGGAAGGCGCGGTCGGGGATGCCGAACTTGCCGACGATGTGCCCCTTGCCGACCAGAACGAGCATCGGCCGGGCCTGCAGATGTGCGGCAACGGCCTGTGCCATGGCGTCTTCCCAGACGCACTGGGCCTCGTAGAAAAACTCGAAGCTGCTGTTTTCGGGCATCCGGTGGAGGGCGTAGATTTTTTCCAGGTATGCGCGGTGCCGGGGGTCTGTCAGGTCCACTTCGTCGGGCAGGAACGTATTGTCCGGCCACAGGAGGCTGTCCATGCCGCCGGCGGCGATCTTGGGGGGAATGTGAAAGGGGATGTTGAGGCCGAACAGGGGCAGGTTCCTTCGCTGAACGGCTTCGAGGATCTCCCGGTACAACGCAAAATCGTATCCCCAGTTGACGTACCAGTGCGTCATTTGGATAAACGCCTTCGGCTCCAGATCCCCTGCAGACCACCGGGAGAGTACCGAGTCGTAGGTCGTGTCGAACATCTCCATCCCGACGGAAAGGGGCCGGTCGGGCCGGTCGAGGGCCTCCAGGATCTGGAGCTGGATCCGGTGATGCGCTGCATCGGTGTGGCTCTCCCCCACGTAGACCACCTGCACCGTGGCCAGGTCTTTGACGAGGGCATCGAAGGAGACCGGTGATCGGCTCCGGGTGTCGAGAATGGTACCGGCGGCAAACGACCGTTCCGAGTCTTTGATGGAAAGCATCTTCGGGGATCCGGCGCAGGAAAGCATGAAGACGGCCAAAGACAGCAGGAGAAAAAGTTGCGGGATTTTTTTCATGATGATAGCGTTCCTCTGATCCGATTGGGTGATTGCCCCTGATGTCGGCTTCCATCCCGGACGCAGGCTCCACCATCCAGGATCGAGGATCCCGGATCACGGGCACCGGCAAACCCGGAGCCGCAGCCGCAAACCAGAAACGATTGTATGCAATTAGACCCCAATCCTTCGTTTCGGCGGGTCATTCCGCCCTGGTACGACACCGATCTGCTGTGCTATGCGGCGATCCTGTTGATGCTGGCCGTCTTTTTTTTCGGCATCGTCGGGGTCACCGTGAGTCGGGAAGCCGCCGAATACCAGGGGCACCTGTGGCTTCCGCTTCTGCTGTCGGCCATGAGCCTGTGGGTGATCGCCTCCATCGCACTGCGGCTGATTCGCCGCCACCACCGACCTTCCTAAAAATACCGCCG
>JASFPT010000364.1:0-3629 GCA_050115795.1 Desulfobacterales bacterium | reverse complement strand
GAAACGCCTCCGGCATCAACGACGGCAGCGCCGCCATGGTGATCATGTCCGGGGAAAAAGCCGCCGAACTGGGCATTTCTCCGCTGGCCCGGATCCGAGCGGTGGGCCGGGGCGCCTGCCATCCGTCAATCATGGGACTCTCCCCGGTGCCGGCGGTCAGGGACCTGCTCAACAGGGGCGGATTCCAGGTCGACGACTTTGAACTGATCGAGGTGAACGAGGCGTTCGCCGCCCAGTACATCGGCTGCGAGCGGGAGCTGGGATTGAACCGGGAGATCACCAACATCAACGGATCGGGCATCGGGCTGGGCCACCCGGTGGGGGCCACCGGAGCCCGGATCATGGTGACCCTGCTTCACGCCCTGAAAAAGCGAAACAAGTCGCTGGGGCTGGCCACCCTCTGCGGGGGAGGGGGGGTATCCATGGCCTGTGCGGTGGAGTTGATGTGATCCTCCCTGTCGTTCACGGAGCTGATCGTTCTGACCGGCACGGCCCGGCGTTGTGAAAGCGAAACAGGCCGCAGGTTTCGGTCATTGGAATTTTGGCCATTGGGACTTGTTTCGAATTTCGGATTTGGCCTGTTGGGAAGGCCGTATGGATTGGTTTTTTGACACGGCCTCCCGGTCTGGGTATATTTTCGGTATCTGCCTGGGGAGGGAATCATGGAATTCAAAAAAATTCTGGTCCCGGTCGACGGAAGCCAATACGCCACGCGTGCGGCCTCAGCCGCAGCGGACCTGGCCGGCTCGACCGGTGCGGAAATCATTTTGGTCCACTGTCACAAGGCATTTCCGGCCCTTCTGGGAGAGCCCTATTACCAGAGCGTGGTCAGCCGGATCTTAAAAGACGCCAACGATCTGCTGGAACCCTACCGGAAGTTGCTTGCAAAGCGGAACATCGCATTTACCGAACGGCTCCTGGAGGGCCCCCCGCGCCAGGCGGTGGCCGATGTGGCCAAGCACGAAAACTGCGACCTGATTGTGATCGGCTCAAGGGGCCTGAGCGACCTGGAAGGGCTTTTCCTGGGAAGCGTCACCCACCGGGTGCTGCGGGTGGCCCCCTGCCCGGTCATGGTGATCCGGTGAACAAATCGCCGGCGCGATTCCATAGAGGTTCGCGTTCCGCGAAACATGAAAACAAGTTGAACCGTAAAAAGCTTGCTCGCATTTCGCCCCATTGACCATTTAACCATTCAACCCATTATTGCCGACATGACGGATCAAAACGAAACCGCCCCGGAAGAGACCGAAGAGGCCGCCCAAGCCGAAGAGACCGAAGGACCTGCCGTCACCAATGATGAGTGGGCGCGCCGGCTGCTGTGCAGCGACGGAAACTGCATCGGTGTGATCGGTGCAGACGGCCGCTGCAAGGAATGCGGAAAACCCTACGAGGGAAAACTCCCGGCCGAATTCGACGCCCCCGGAACCGCCGCTGAGGACGCAACGCGACCCGACGCGGACGACGGGTCCGGGGAAGGCGCAGAACAGGGGACCGACGAGGAGGGGCAGGACGAAGCCGCCCCTGCCCCCGACGACGAATGGGAAAACCGGATCCTGTGCAGCGACGGAAACTGCATCGGCGTCATCGGTGCAGACGGCCGTTGCAAGGAATGCGGAAAGCCCTATGAGGGAGAGTAGGCCCCTGCCGGGCCGCCCATTTCATGGTCTATGCAGCGCTTCATCTCGTCGCCCATCTTGCCCTGCCCGCGGCGGCAGCCGCCCTGCTCTTTCGCGATCGCTGGAAACGCGCATGGCTGGTCATGGTGCTGGCGATGGTCATCGATGCAGACCATTTGCTGGCGGATCCGGTATACGACCCGAACCGCTGCAGCCTGGGCTTCCATCCCCTGCACACCCTCCCGGCCGCCGTCTGCTACGGTGTGCTTCTGGCCTGGCCTGCCGTTCGCGTGTTTGCCGCCGGTCTGCTGATCCACCTGGGCGTTGATGCCACCGACTGCTTCCGCCTCGGGTGGGGCGGTTTCCGCTAGATCCCGACCGATTCTCCCCCTGCTTTTTCTCATAGCCGATTTGTGCTACAGCTGACGGGGATTCCATGGGATTGGCGGACAGCTCATGGCAGGAGGCCTACCGCCGCTTTCCGACCTCCTGAAGCTTTCTGCCTGCTGCTTGCTGCTTACTTCCTACTGCTCCCGAAGGACCCATGACGACGAAACCGAACCGAGATCTGATCTGGGCCGAGGTGGACCTGGCGGCCATCGGCCACAACGTTTCCGCCCTGAAAAAGGCCGCCGGCACCGCACGATTCATGGCCGTGGTCAAGGCAAACGCATACGGCCACGGCGCGCTGCCGGTGGCCGAACGCGCCCTTCAAAGCGGGGCGGATTGGCTCGGGGTCGCCCGGCTCGACGAGGCGCTGGCGCTCCGAGAGGCCGGTATCGATGCCCCGATCCTGGTGTTCGGACACACGCCGCCGGAGCGGGCGGACGAACTCATCGAAAACGGCGTAAGACCCACCGTCTTTGACCCGGACACCGCCAGGCGGCTCTCTGAGAGCGTCTCGGCCACCGGGGACCGGCTGAAGGTGCACGTCAAGGTCGACAGCGGCATGGGGCGCCTCGGGATACTGCCCGATGCGCATCGGCCCGGCGCGCCCCCCGATGCACCACCGGAGCAGGCCGCCGCAGAGATCGCGGCCATCGGGGGGCTTGGCGGCATCGAAATCGAGGGCATCTACACTCACTTTGCCTCGGCGGACGATTCCGACAAGACCTCGGCCCGAAGGCAGCTTTCCATCTTTACAGAACTGCTCGACGCCCTGGAGCGGTCCCGCATCCGCATTCCCATCCGGCACGCCGCCAACAGCGCCGCCATCATCGATCTTCCCGACACCCACCTGGACATGGTCCGGGCCGGAATTTCACTTTACGGACTGGCCCCTTCTGCGGACGTTAAAACGCAGGCCGTCGGACTGAAACCGGCCATGGCCCTCAAGGCCAGGATCGTTCATCTGAAAAGGGTCCCGGCCGGATTTGCGGTGAGCTACGGCAGCACGTATCACACAGCGGCCCCCACCACCATTGCGACGGTGCCCGTCGGCTATGCGGACGGATACAGCCGCAGCCTTTCCAACCGGGGCCGGATGCTCGTGCGCGGGAAAAGCGCTCCCATCACCGGTCGGGTGTGCATGGACCAGACCATGCTCGACGTGGGCCACATCGAAGGGGTGCAGGTGGGCGATGAGGTGGTGGCCTTCGGCACCCAAGACGGGGCTGCACTGCCCGCCGACGAGCTGGCCGACATGCTGGGCACCATCAACTACGAGATCGTCTCTGCCATCATGGCGCGGGTGCCGCGGGTGTATGTCGGGTGACCGGAGGAGAATGACCAAAATGAGCTATAATGAGCTAAAATGCCTAAAATGATGGTGGTTTCGCTTCGCTCAACCGGTTTATATCCGGACACCATCTTCCGGCCAGCCGCGAATGCTCTGCGAGTGGATCTAAATAGACATCATTCCTTAATTTTAAGCATTTTAGCTCATTCTAGGCATTATAGGCATTCACCCATATAGAAGAGCCACAGCCTTGCAGAATTATTTCCAAACGAGGATCACCCACACCCGCATCCGCGATTTTGCCGACGGCTTCCGGGAAAAGAAGGTTCCCATCG
>JASFPT010000363.1:0-3633 GCA_050115795.1 Desulfobacterales bacterium | reverse complement strand
CACCCGGCGGGAGCCCAGCAGGGTTTCCAGCGTGCGGCCGATGTCGCCGATCGTTACCCCCAAATCCGCTGCCCGGTCGTAATCGATCATCACCTGGATCTGGGGTTTGGTCTCCTTGTAATCCCAGTCGATGCCGATCAGACCTGGATTGTCGGCTTCGATCTTCTCCAGCAGCGTGTCCCGCCATTGAGCCAATTCGGCATAGGTGCCGCCGCCGATCACGAACTGAAAAGGCTTTTGGATCGACGCCCCGAATCCCTGCCGCATGACCGGAAACGCCCGGACACCCGGGAGCCCTGCCAGGGTTGCGCGCACATCCCCCATGATCGTCCAGGCGGATCTTCGACTGTCCCAGTCGTTGAGCACGAATATCACGATTCCGGTGTTGAAGTTCTCGTAGTTGGAAAAGGTGCGCGGCGCCCGTACCAGAAGGCGGGTGGCTTCCCCGCTTTCCACCAGCGGCATGAGACGCCGCTCGATTTCGTTCATGTATTCTTCCATGTAGGCGTAGGAGGCCCCCTCCGGTCCGTTGACAATCACAAAAAACGCCCCCCGGTCTTCCTTGGGGGCGTATTCGGTCGGAATCTGCCCGAACAGCCAGACCGAGGCCCCCACCAGCACCGCAAATGCAGCCACAACCACCGATGGAAACCTCAGGGCTTTCTTGAGGAGGCGGCGGTACCGACGTCGGATCGCGCCAAAGGCGCGTTCCATGCGGGTGCTTTTCGCGGCGCCTTCGGATTTTGGTTTCAGCAGTTTGGAGGCCAGCATGGGAGAGAGGCTGAGCGCCACGATGCTCGAAAAAAGGACCGCTGCCGCCATGGTCAGGGCAAACTCGGAAAACAGGCGGCCCACGTCCCCCTTCAAAAAGGCGATGGGAACAAAAACGGCTACCAGAACCACCGAGGTGGCGATGACCGCAAACCCGACCTGACGGGTGCCGGCAAAGGCGGCCACAAGAGGGGACTCCCCGTTTTCCTGTATCCGGCGGTAGATATTTTCCAACACCACAATGGCGTCGTCCACGACCAGTCCGATCGCCAGAACGAGCGCCAGGAGCGTGAGCAGGTTGATCGAGAACCCCAGGATGCTCAGCACGATGAAACTGGCAACGATGGAAACCGGAACGGTCACCGCCGGCACCACCGTGGCCCGGGCACTGCCCAAAAACAGAAAGATGACCACAATGACCAGGACGATGGCGATCAGCAGCGTCTTGTACACCTCCCGGATGGCTCCTTCGACGAAGACCGACGTGTCGTAGCTCTGCTTGATTTCCATGCCCTCGGGCAAGTTGGGATTGAGGCGGTCCATTTCGGCCTTGGCGGCGCGGGCCACGTCGATGGTGTTGGCCGTGGACTGTTTGATGATACCGATCCCCACCATGGCGACGCCGTTGCCCCGGAAAAAGGTTCGGTCTTCTTCGGTCCCGCGTTCGACCCGGGCGACATCGCCGAGGCGAACCAGGTACCCGTCGTCGCCGCGGGCCAGTACCAACTTTTCAAAATCCGCAGCCGAGCGAAATGCGCGCTCGACGCGCACTGTAAAATTCCGCTCCTTCGATTCGATGCTGCCGGCCGGAAGCTCGAGGTTCTCCGCCCGTAGGGCGGCTTCGACATCGCTGACCGTAATCCCGCGCGCCGCCATCGCGCTGCGATCGAGCCAGACCCGCATGGCGTAGTTTTGTCCGCCCCCGATTCGGATCCGGGCCACGCCGTCCAGTACGGAAAAGCGGTCCACCAGGTAGCGGTCGGCATAGTCGGTCAGGGCGGGCACGGTCAGCCGATCGCTGACCAGGTTCAGCCACATGATCACATCGTCGTTGGCATCGACCTTCTGAATTTCCGGGGGATCGGCTTCGTCCGGCAGATTGCCGAGAATGGCCGAAACCCGGTCTCGGATATCGTTGGCCGCTCCGTCGATATCCCGTCCGGTGTCGAATTCCACCGTCACTTTGGAAAGGCCGTCCTCGCTGCTCGATTCAATGAATTCAATGCCTTCCACCCCGGCGATTCGCTCTTCGATCAACTCGGTGATCTGGGTCTCCACCACGTTCGCCGATGCCCCCGGATACAGGGTCTCGATGGTCACCACCGGTGGATCGATATCCGGGTATTCCCGAAGGGGAAGCCCGGTAAACGACACCAGACCGAAGGTCACCAGGAGCAGGGATATCACCGAGGCCAGAACGGGCCGCTTGACCGACAGGTCCGATAGGATCATGGGGTCGTTCCTTTCGGCTGCCGGTTCAACAACTGCACCAGGGGCTCGTCCCCTGTCTGTTCGGCCATCACCGAGACCGGTTGGCCCGGGCGGACCTTCAACGTGCCGTGCACCACCACCAACTCTCCGGCTGCCAAGCCGCCCAGGATTTCCACCTGCCCCGGTCGCCTTGCGCCGATGGTGACCTCCCGACGACTGGAGACCGCCGGCGAGGCGGACCGTTCCACCACCAGCACGTAGTTTTTTCGACCCGAAGGGATCAATGCTTCCTCGGGGACGGTCAGAACGTCCCGAGGATTCTTCAACAGGTCCACCTGCATCAACAGCCCCGGCTTGAGCACGCGCTCGGGATTGGGCAAGACGGCTCGAACCGTCACGGACCGGGTGACGGGATCGATGCGGCTGTCGATGCCCGAAACCCGACCTTCAAATGTGCGACCGACGAAAGCAGAAGACCGTGCCTCGATGGACAGCCCCTTGCGGAGCGATGCCAGGTGCACGGCCGGAACTGTAAAGTCGAGCTTCATGACGCTGTCGTCATCCAACGTGGTGATCACATCTCCCGGCTCGATCAGAGCCCCCACGCTGATGTTGCGAAGCCCCACCACCCCGGAGAAAGGGGCGAGCACCAGGCGGTCTTTCAAATTCGACTCCAGGGCCCGCAGCCGCGCCTTGGCGGTTTCGTAGTCCCGGCGCCGCTGATCGAGCAGGGATTCGGACGCCGCCCCCCGCTGAGCCAGCGTCCGCATCCGGTCATACTGTTTTTTGGCTTCGGCGACGGTGGAAAGCCCCGCTTCGATCAGCGCGTGTTCTTCCTCGTTGGTCATTTCCACCAGAATGTCGCCGGCTTTGACGCGTTGGCCGTCCTGAAAATGGATGACCGTCACCATCTCCGAGACGGTGGCGGTCACCTCGACGCTTTCGTTTGCGCGAAGCGTTCCGAGGGCCTCCACCCGGTCGACGAAGCTCGCCTCCCGGGCCTCTGCCACGATCACCGGGGGCGCCTGCTGGCCCCGGGCCGAAACAGCTACCATCAAAAGAGCCGTGCAGCCCAACCCGGCCCACAGCATTTTCCGAAGATGCGGTCTTGCCTTCATGGGATTACTCCGATGGCGATCTTGTCGGTTGCCAAGGCATGCTCCGATTCCAAGGTCGCTTTTGTCTCGTCTGTCGTGCCGTTAAGCGAAGCCGGTGCTCCGCCCTGCGGGACCGCAGGATGTCTTGAGGCGCAGGGCCGGCCGGCTTGCCGGCCGAGATGACGGATTATCGACGGCAACCGGGATTGAGGCGTCTCCTGCGCACTGCGGTTAGAAGATTCCTACGAAACGGCGCCGGATCAATAAAGGAAGTTTGAGGTGGCTATGATGGGAAAAACCTATCTTTTTGCGGGGGGACTTGCGGTCTGCGTTT
>JASFPT010000362.1:0-3640 GCA_050115795.1 Desulfobacterales bacterium | reverse complement strand
AAAAGGCACCGTCGCCTGGAGGTGACGGTGCCTGAAGATCGGCTGGTGCGCCCGGCAGGATTCGAACCTGCGACCTACGGATTCGTAGTCCGGCGCTCTATCCGGGCTGAGCTACGGGCGCGTTTGAGTTGGAACCGGTTTTAGGCTATGTTACGCCCGCTGTCAACGGTTTCATGAGGAAATCGAACACCGCCCAAAGCCGCTGCTGGAGCTCGATGACCGACACCGACAGAAAATTCATGAAGCTGGCCCTGTCCGAGGCCCGGGCCGCGGCCGCCGCAGGCGAGGTGCCGGTGGGGGCGGTCATCACCGACCCCACCGGCCGGATCCTGGCCTGGGGCCGCAACCGCACCGTCGAACTGTCCGACCCCACCGCCCATGCCGAAATCCTGGTCCTGCGGCAGGCGGCCAGGACCCTGGTGAACTACCGGCTGACCGGGACCGTTCTTTATTGCACCATCGAACCGTGCCCCATGTGCATGGGCGCCCTGGTCCATGCCCGCGTCGCCCGCCTCGTTTACGGCGCCGCCGACACCCGCTGGGGCGCTGCAGGCTCCCTGTACGATCTTTCTGGGGATACCCGCCTGAACCATCGCATCGAAGTCGACTCCGGCGTGATGGCCGACGAATGCCGGCAGTTGATGCAACATTTTTTTCGGGCCCGCCGCAAAAATTCTTGATCTGCCTCGGGTGTTTCAATAAAATTCCTCCGACAAATGATGACCTCCGGTAACCCCGGAGGTCATCATTTGTGAAACCAGGGACAATCGCTTGTTCCGGCATCGCTGAAGAGAATTTGCGGTCGGCAGTTTACGTGGACCGCTTCGTGCGTCCCCTGCTTCGCCCGGGGGGCAACGGGCACTATCCTCTTCTTATTTTCTCGCGAAGTGCAAACCCATCATAAACCCGCGGCAGCGGGTTTATAAGGAGTGTGCCGTGGCAAATATCGTGGTGGTGGGGACCCAGTGGGGGGACGAGGGCAAGGGGAAGGTCGTCGATCTTCTGGCCGAGTATGCGGACGTGGTCATCCGGTTTCAGGGCGGCAACAACGCCGGCCACACGATGGTCGTGGCCGGTGAGCAGTTCATCAGCCACCTGGTGCCGTCGGGCATTCTCCAGGGCAAGACCTGCATGATCGGAAACGGCCTGGTGGTCGACCCGGCCGTGCTTTTGGGGGAGATCGACTACCTGACGAAAAAGGGGATCGACGCCGGCCCTGAAAAAATCCGGATCAGCGAAAAGGCCCACCTGATCATGCCCTACCACCGGGCGGTGGACAACGCCCGGGAAAAGATGAAGGGCGACAAGAAGATCGGCACCACCGGCCGCGGCATCGGCCCCTGCTACGAGGACAAGGCCTCCCGTCGGGGCATCCGCTTTTGCGAGCTTCTCGACCGGGAAACCTTTTTGGAGCGAATCGATCCGATCCTCGAAGACAAGAACTTTTACCTGCGGCATTACCTGTCGGCCGAAATGCTGGAAAAAGAACCGATTCTGGAGCAGTACGCGGTGTTCGCCCAGCGCCTGGCCCCTTACGTGACCAATGTTTCGGTGGAGATCGACGAGGCGGTCCGGGCGGGCAAGCAGCTCTTGTTCGAAGGCGCCCAGGGCACGCACCTGGACATCGATCACGGCACCTACCCGTATGTCACGTCCAGCAACACGGTGGCCGGAAACGCCTGCTGCGGCACCGGCGTCGGCCCCGGCGCCGTCAGCGGCGTGATCGGCATCGTCAAGGCCTACACCACCCGGGTGGGATCGGGCCCCTTCCCCTCGGAGCTGTTCGACGAAATCGGCGACCGGATCCAGAAGACCGGAGCCGAGTTTGGGGCCACCACCGGTCGTCGGCGACGATGCGGATGGCTCGACACGGTGTTGCTGGAAAACGCCGCCCGGTTAAACGGATTGAGTTCCCTTGCCATCACCAAACTCGATGTGCTGAGCGGCATCGAAAAGCTTCAGATCTGCACCGCCTACCAGCACAAGGGCAAGCTGATCGAGCACTTCCCGGCCAACCTGAAGGTCCTGGCCGAGTGCCAGCCGGTCTACGAGAACCTGCCCGGCTGGGAGGAGAACCTGTCGGGCATCCGCAGCTACGAGGACCTGCCCGAAAACACGAAAAACTACCTGCGCCGGATCGAGGAGCTGACCGAAACGAGAATCGGGATCATCTCGGTGGGCCCGGGACGGGAAGAGACGATCGTGCTGGAGAATCCGTTCTCGTAACGGCGCATGGCGCGTGGGGCAGAGGGCATGGGCATGGAGATTTACCACTCGCCGCTGGCAACCCGCTGCCTGTCGCGCTTAACAGTTTGGCCGCTCCAAACAATTGAACCGCGCAAAGTACGCGAAGGGTTTTCCTCACTCACAGGTCGCAAATTAAAGATGACGGATGACTGATGTCAGCGCCTCCGGTGCGCTCGCGGTTTTTGTTTTCTCTGTCGTCTGTCCTCTCGCATGAAACTTCGTCGTTACCAGTACGTCATGCCGGACTTGATCCGGCATCCAGGCTTTTCTGGATCCCGGCTCTCCGCTTTGCTGCGGCCGGGATGACGGGCTGAAAAATTTCGTTCTTGATCAATCTGGTCGACCGGCTGGCCAGCAGCGGGGCTGTCTTCTGTCGTCTGTCCCCTGCCTTTTGCCCTTGGTACCTTCGCGGTTCCGCTTTCCTTCCCCTGCCATCCACTACCCACCACTGGACGATGGGAAGAGAGCCGGCGTCTCTTTTTGCACGTATTCTGGGTTCTGGATTCTGGGTTCTGGGTTCTGTTTTTCGGCTCTTTTGAGGTTGACATCGGAGACCGGATTGGTCTATACAGGCGGCTTGCGTCGGGAAGTGGCTCAGTCTGGTAGAGCACAGCGTTCGGGACGCTGGGGTCGCTGGTTCAAATCCAGTCTTCCCGACCAACCCTGCCAATCCCAAGGCCGGATCAAACGATCCGGCCTTTTTATTTCGAGCCGTACGGCCGACCGGATTGCCCTTTACCGATTTCAGGTTTGACGCGAAATCGGTAAAAGGTGAATGAGATTCAGAGTTTTCGGGGCGCTGGACAGATCGCGGCGACCGACGGGGGGATCCATTTCAGCCCAAATGGCCATACAGGCCGAAAATCCGGGTCTATTAAAAGAAAATATCGTTTATTCTTCATAAATTGGCTTGGCTCACCCCCAAGCCCGAAATCAACGCGAGCGCTCCTCGGAAAGGATCTTTTTCACCCGCCCCACGACGCCGTTCGTCAGGCGGACTTTTATCCCGTGCGGATGGGTGGAAGACCTTGTGAGAATGTCCTTGACGATCCCTTCCGTCAGTTTCCCGGTTTGCTGATCCTGTTTTTGGACAACCAGGACCCGGGTGATTCCCGCTTTGATATCCGACCGGTTTATTACACTCATCTGTAATTCTTTTCCCCTTGTTTTCTGCCCGGAAATAACGTTTTTTTTTAAAGCCGGCCTTTTTATTTGCGGCTTTTCCGGCTTTCCCGCAAGGTGCCCCTTTGCTTCAGGTCTCGTCTTTATCCAAACCGGCCCAACCCGAGGACTTTCCTTTCCTTGCCCGGGGCCACGCCCAATTCACGGTTTTGGTCGCTCCTCCTTCAGCCCCTGGTCTAAACGCTCTTTTTCAGGGCCAAAAAGGGCAATA
>JASFPT010000361.1:0-3647 GCA_050115795.1 Desulfobacterales bacterium | reverse complement strand
AGCTTTTGAAGTTCACCACGCCGGCCTGCATCCAGAGGCACGGATGGGCCAGTTTGGCTTGTTTGTCGGGTTTGACGAGCCAGAGCTGGCTGCCGAGAACGGCGCCGATTTCCTCTTTTTGGCCGATGTCCTGGGGGCGGCCTTTGCGATAGGAGGATCCGTAGCCCATCAGATTTCTTTCGCCTTTGCGAGTCCCTTTTGCCATTTTTTGTCTCCTTGCTTTTATGTAAGAATAGGATGGTAACCGCCTGTTGTTTGCTTGCCCTGCCTATACAGCAAGTGCCGTGCCAGCGTTTGTTTTCGGGTCTCCATTTCAGTGTAATAAACTGAATTCATTTTAAATCCATGCTGTCAGACCGCAATCGGGAAAGACAATGGGCTTCAAGGTCGGTAGAAAGGGTGTAGAATTTTACAACAAAAAGCCGTGTTTCCATCGCTCAAGGTGCCGGTTAATCTTATAATTTTAAAATGATTTCAGTTGTATATGTATAGTGTAGGATTTTCCTCCACCCTTGTCTGAATTTTCAACACCCCTATTTCGGATTCCGGTGCCCCTTTTTTGGGGGCTGCGCAGCACCGATGCAAGGGGCCGCCGGACCTGCGGCTTGGAGAAGACAGCCCGATCATAAAGCGGTTGACATTGAAACGAGCCAAAATGGTATGAAATACGGGAAAGTGAAGATGGGTCGGTCGACCCCGGATCACCGTATGGTCCGCGTTTCCAGCCGCCACTTCAACGGACGTATCGATGCGCGAGAAAGAAACAAACCAGATCATCGTTGTTTGCGGACCTACCGCGGTGGGGAAAACGGGCTTCGGCATCGATCTGGCGCGTGCCGTGGGCGGGGAGATCGTCGGCGCCGACTCCATGCAGATCTACCGGCACATGGATATCGGAACGGCCAAGCCCTCGGCCGAAGAGCGGGCGCAGGTGCGCCACCACCTGGTCGATTTTTGCGACCCGGCCGAACCCTTCGATGCGGCGGCTTACACCCGTCTGGCCCGCGAGACCATCGAGCGTCTGCTGGAAAACAGTGTGGTGCCGCTGGTGGTGGGAGGTACCGGCCTTTACATCAAGGGACTTTTGGGCGGCCTGTTTCCCGCATCGGCGGCAAGCCGCCCGGTTCGAAACCGGCTCCGGCAGGAGGCCGAGCGGCGCGGAACGCCGGACCTTCACCGGCGCCTGGCCCAGCGGGACCCGGAAACCGCCGCCAGGCTGCATCCCAACGACACCTTTCGGGTCGTCCGCGCTTTAGAGGTGCTGGTGGCCACCGGAGAGCCGATTTCGCGCCACCAGCAGCGCCACCGCTTCGGGGATGCGCCATACCGTGCGCTGAAACTGGGGGTCTTTCTGGAAAGAGAAGCGCTTTACCGCCGGATCGACCGGCGCTGCGAGGCGATGCTGCAGGCTGGGCTGATCGACGAGGTCGAGCGGCTGCTGGCCATGGGGTATTCCCCGCAGCTCAAGGCGATGCAGTCGATCGGCTACCGGCACGTGGTCGACTATCTGGCGGGCCGAACCAACCGTGAAGAAACCCTGCGCCTGTTTTGCAGAGACACCCGGCGCTACGCCAAGCGCCAGCTGACCTGGTTCCGGGCCGACCCGGAGATCTGCTGGCTCGCCCCGGACGCACACGAAGAAGCGGCGGACGCGGCCCGGCGCTTTTTGAAGGGGTGAGCCGCCGGTCGGGTTTTGGTCATCACCGAATGGACGGTTCAGAACACTCGGGGCCGAATGTTTTTCCGAGCGCAGTGCAGGTGAAGCGTCTTTTTCTCCCCCGGGGCAAGATCGATTTCAAAGACGAGGGTCTGGGCGTCCTTTTTGCGTTGGCCGGCCGCGACAACGGCGGCCGGCGGGATGTATTCGGGGGCCGGCCTACTGCGCGCGCTTGCCGTGGTGGAGGGTGAGCGTGCAGCCGAATTCCCTTTCTGAGCGGGGCGCCGGCTCCAGAAGAAATCGAACCGACTTTTTGGGCACAGCCGCCGCAGCCGTCGCCGTCATATCCGCCTCCACCGCCGCCTATGACCATTCGCTTGCTGCTGCACCGTGCGCACAAGTAAAATCGCGGCGTGACGTTATTTATAGGTCAGGGTGATGTCCGGCCCCGGCGGGTGGATGATGCGCATTTTTCGCTGCGCCGCCAGGTGGCGGGATTCGATGTCTGCGATCATCTCCTCGATGGAGCCGAATTTGTCCCGGCCGAAGGCGGACCGGTATCGTTCCTGGTCGCGGGCGGCCAAGGGCACGACCTGCTCGTGTTCCGCCAGGTCCGACACACCGAACCCCTGGTCGAACCCCTCGGTGACGACCTCCACCAGGTCGTAGCCGTAGCCCAGATCCTTGAAGTCGGTCTGGTCCGGTTCCAGCCCGGCGGTGGGCACCCGGTAAACGATCTTATCGGGCAGCCCCAGAAACAACGCCATCTCCCGGACCAGACGCTTGGAAAGCCCCGAGATCGGGCTGATGTGCACCGCGCCGTCGCCAAACAGGGTGTAATAGCCGATGCCGAAGTCTTCATCCTTGTTGCCGGTTCCGGCCAACACCTTTTTTTCGGTGGCCGCGATGGTGGAAAGGACGTTTGCCCGGATGCGGGAGATCATGTTGCCCCGGTCATATGCGTTTTCAAAGGCTTCGGGGTTGGTGGTGCGAAACGCCTCCACGATCGGCTCCAGGTTTCGGGTCTCGCAACGGATGTCCAGAAGCCGGGCAACCGCCTCGGCGTCGCCGGCGTCTTTTTCCGGGTTGACGCTGGACGGCAGAATGCAGCCGACGAGCTCATAGGCTGCGGCCCCGTTGCGGGCATGCCGCACGAAGGCGCGCTGAATCAAGGCGGCGGCGGTGCTCGAATCGACGCCTCCCGACAGGCCCACCACGCAGCCGGTGGCCTTGCTTTCGGCTACCACGGCCAGGATAAAATCCCCGATTTCTCGGCAGACCGTTTCACCATCCATGATCGAAAGTCGGATTCGGGCCATGTCCGTTTTCCATTCCGAGAAAGGCTGCGGTGGCGCTCGGGCAGCCGGAACGCTTCACCGCCGCAAAGCAGACATGGGCAATGATGGCGGCATCCGGACCCGCTGTCAAGCCGGTTTCGCCCGGCAGTGTTTTCGGCGCTTGTCTGTCTTGTGCGCGGTGAAGGTTCTCTGGTAAAAGGGCAAATCCGTTTCGACTGTCGACCCGCATCCAAAGAGAGCCGCTCGCATGACGACCGCAGAAAAGACCGGCCCCGAAGCACTGCTCGAGATCGTAAAGGACATCTACGAGAACCGGATTCCCTTCGACCGGGTGCTGGGGATGAAGGTCGACTTGCTGACGTGGGATCAGGCGGTGGTCCGGTTCGAAATGAAGCCGGAATTGGTGGGAAACTACGTTACCGGCTCGCTTCACGGGGGGGTGATTTCCGCCGTTCTCGATGCGCTGGGCGGGATGACCGCCTCCACCGGGGTGGTTCGCCGCATGGCTGTCAGGCCGGTGGAGGAGATCGGCAAGGCCCTGACGCGCATGGGAACCATCGATCTGAGGATCGACTACCTTCGCCCCGGCAGGGGCAACCGTTTCACGGCCACCGGAACAATCATGCGAACCGGAAAGAAGGTGGCCGTCACGCGGATGGAGCTGCACAACGAAGAAGGGGTGCTGATCGCCG
>JASFPT010000360.1:0-3654 GCA_050115795.1 Desulfobacterales bacterium | reverse complement strand
CGAGCCGGCCGGAGAACGGGCGACCTTTTTCTGGATTTCGGTCTTCTACGCACCGCTGGTTGTCGGCGCCTCCCTGTGGTGCGTGATCCGGATCAAGGAACGCTATTTCGAGCCGACTTTCGGGGGTTTTTTCTCCGGGTTCAAGGATGTCTGGCAAAACCGGCCCTTTGTGATCCTGCTGGTCGCCTACACGATTGCCGCCGTCGGCAGCAATCTTCCGGCGACCCTGATCCTGTATTACGTGCAGTACGTACTCCAATCCGATGCTGCCGACTTCTTCCTGCTGCTGTACTTTGTCACCGGAATCGTGTTTCTGCCCGGGTGGGTCCGCCTTTCCTATAGGATCGGGAAAAAGGCGGCCTGGATCGCCTCCATGGCCCTCAACACCGGCGCTTTTGCCGGGGTCTTTTTCCTCGGTCCCGGAGACGCAGTGCTCTACGGGGTGCTGGTCTTTTTCTCCGGCATCGGTTTCGGGGCGACCCTGGCGATTCCCTCGGCGATTCAGGCCGACGTGATCGACTACGACGAGCTTCGTACCGGGACGCGCCAGGAGGGGCGCTACATCGGCCTGTGGTCGATCGCCAAAAAATTCGCCGCCGCCGTGGGTGTCGGCGTCGGGCTTTTTTTCCTGGGGGCCGCCGGGTACGTACCCAACGCGGAGCAAAACGACACGGTGGTGTTCACCCTCCGGGTTCTCTATGCCCTGGTGCCCTCGGTCTGCAACATCATCGGCCTGCTGGTGGCCCTGGCCTATCCGATCACCGCGGACACCTACCGGGAGATCCGATCCGCCATCGAAAACCGTAAGGCGGGTCAAAAGGCCTGCGATCCGCTCCGGCCGGCTCAATGCTATGTGGGGCCCGCCTCGGTATGAGTGGCGATCTTCATCCTAATGCAGAACCGAAAATAGACGTTGAATTTCGGTCCATCGAACTTGTTTCGATCGTTGTGCCTCGGATTAGGAATATCGTTTTGTGAGTGGTGATCGCGTTTTTTGAAGTGGTTGCCAAAGACCTTCCCTCCCTCGCGGGAGAAGCGTTCACAGGAGAAGATGCACCATGGATATCGGAATTTCGATCTTTTTTTGGAACCTGGGCCTGATCTGGGTCGTGATGACCGGAGCCTGGTTCGTGAGCCTGGCCATCCGGAACGTGACGATTGTCGACAGCCTCTGGGGGCTTGGGTTCGTGCTGCTCGCCTGGGTGACCTTTTTTTCCGCGCAGGGCGCCCCGGCACGGGGGCTGCTGATCTGTGCTCTGGTCACCCTCTGGGGGGTGCGCCTGGCTGTCTACCTGACCCGGCGCAACTGGAAAAAGCCGGAAGACCCCCGCTACGGGACCTGGCGCAGGGAGGCCGGGGAGCGCTTCTGGATCGTAAGCCTGGTCAAGGTCTTCTGGATCCAGGCGCTCTTTCTGTGGGTCATCGCCCTGGGCGTTCAGTACGGCATCGCCCAGCCGTCACCGGCCGGGCTGACCTGGCTGGATGCTGTCGGCGCCCTCATCAGCCTTGCGGGCATCGGCATCGAATCGGCGGCCGACGCCCAGCTTGCGCGCTTCAAGAAGGACCCGGAAAACCGGGGCCGGGTCATGGACCGGGGCCTATGGGGTTGGAGCCGGCATCCGAACTATTTCGGCGAATCTCTGGTGTGGTGGGGGATCTTTCTCATCGCTCTTTCCACCCCGGTCAGTTTCTGGACGATCGTCAGCCCCGTGGTGATCACCCTGGTGCTCACCAAGATGACCGGTGTCGCCCTCACCGAAAAGACCATCAAAGAAAAACGGCCCGAATACCGCCGGTACATCGAGACGGTGCCGGCGTTCTTCCCGAAAATCCCGAAGAAAAGGAGTTTTTCATGAAGGCCTTGATCGATCTGGCAGACAAGGGAAAGCTCCCGGATCCGGCCATCCGGTGGGGAATCCGAATGCTCGACCGGGTGCGGCTCTTTCAGGAGGGCAGGGGGGGGCCCGGGGCCGCTGAAGGCCGCAAGATCCGTTTCATCGAGCAGATGAAATCGGCCCCAATCGCATTGGTGCCGGAAAAAGCCAACGACCAGCATTACGAGCTTCCGCCGGCGTTTTTCCAAAAGGTGCTCGGCGCGCGGCTCAAATACAGCAGCTGCTTTTTCCCGGAGGGGGTGACGGATCTGGACGCGGCAGAAGAGGCCATGCTGGCGCTGACCGCCGATCGAGCCGAACTGGGCGACGGGCAGCAGATCCTGGAACTGGGCTGCGGCTGGGGGTCCCTCACCCTTTGGATGGCGGAACACTTCCCGCAAAGCCGGATCACGGCGGTCTCCAACTCCCGCCCGCAACGGCGGTTCATCGAAAAGCGGCTCAAGGAAAAGAACCTTTCCAACGTGACCGTTCTGACCGCCGACATGAATGCGTTTTCCATCGACCGGCGCTTTGACCGGATCGTGTCCGTGGAGATGTTCGAGCACATGCGAAACTGGGAGCGGCTCCTGGAGAACGTCGCCGGCTGGCTCAAGTCCGGCGGAAAGCTTTTCATACACATCTTCACGCACCGGGCGTTTGCCTATCCCTTCGAGACGCGGGGTGAGGCCGACTGGATGGGCCGGTACTTTTTCTCCGGCGGCATGATGCCGTCAGACGACCTGCTGCTGCACCACCAGAAGGCGCTGCGGGTCGAAGACCACTGGCGGCTTTCCGGATCCCACTATGCCAAGACCGCAGAGGCGTGGCTGGCCAATCTCGACGCCCGCAAAGAGGAGATCCGCCCGGTCCTGGCCGACGTCTACGGCGAAGACCAGGCCGACGTGTGGCTCCAGCGTTGGCGAATTTTTTTCATGGCCTGCGCCGAGCTGTGGGGGTTCAAAGACGGCACCGAGTGGCTCGTATCCCACTACCGGCTCGGCAAAAGCGCCTGAGGTGCGCGCTGGGCGCGTCTCAGGGCGTGATGAACCGGAAGTAGTTGCTGGGCGGTATGTTGTCCATGTTGCAGATGTCGAACGTGTTGATTCCCTCGCCGGTCGCAGGGGCCATGGAAAAGGCCCAGCGGGTCGCCATCGGCCGGCCGGAAAGCCGGTACCGCGCCCGGAACGACCAGAAATAGCGGGTGTGGGCCTTCAGCGGATACTCTAATCGGTGGACCGGTTCGGCAAGACCCGTTTTGTCGTAGACCAGGCTGCCGGGACGGTCGTCTTTGACCTCCCAGATCTTCAGGTCGTAGGTGACCCGGTCGATCCGTTCGATCAGGCGCCGATTTTTGTCCTTGTAATCCTGCGGCCGGGGAAACGCTTCCCAGCGAAGGCTCGGCTGGCGGGCGTCTGCCGGTGTATACTCGATCCAGTCGCGGATCATTTTTTCCGGGTCGCTGAACAAGCTTTCGGAAAACGAACGTTGCCGGTACGGCGGGGAAACGGGCCCCAGCCAGCAGATGCCGTAGTCCGGGGCCCCGGGAAGGGCCCACTGGTTCGAATCGAACGGAAATGCGGTGACGATGAACAGCTCGTCGAAGATTCTTCCGGCAAGGCAGGTCACTGCCGTTTGAAAACCATCTGCCAGGGCGGCGGAATCGTTTTCAAGCCACTTCCGGTAGGGCCTGGCTGCGCTGGCAAAGCCAAAGTCCCTTCGATACAGCTCCGCATTTTCGGCGGCGCTCACCATGCGGATGCGGGCGTTCAGGTAGAACGCC
>JASFPT010000359.1:0-3654 GCA_050115795.1 Desulfobacterales bacterium | reverse complement strand
GGGGAAGCAAAAGGCCCAGCCCGCAGAGCCGCTGCCACTTGGCCTCTCCGCTGGCAATGAACAAATCGATGACCGACTGCGCGTTGTTGACAAAATCCCCGAACTGGGCCTCCCACAGGGTCAGGGCATCGGGCCGGGCAAGGGCGTATCCGTATTCGAATCCGAGCACGCTGAATTCGGCCAGAAGACTGTTGTAGGCGGTGAACGGCGCCTGGTCTTTTGACAGGTGGTTCAACGGGATGTGGGTTTTCCCGCTTTTGGTGTCGACCAGTTCGCTGTGCCGCTGGCTGAAGGTGCCCCTGCGGCTGTCCTGTCCGCTGAGCCGGATCGGATGGCCTTCGGTGACCAGGGTGGCAAAGGCGAGCGCCTCGGCATTGGCCCAGTCGATGCCTTCCCCGTTTTTGACCGCCTCCAGCCGTTTTTCGAGCAGCCCCTTGACTTTCTTGAACAGGTTGAATCCGTCGGTGCTGGTGTTGAGCCCTTCGGCCAGCGCCGCAAGGCGCTTTTTGTCCACGGCGGTGTCGGGCCCGTCCGGATCGTATCGGCTGCGGTAGCCGTCCCATTCCGGGAAGGAGCGCGTCTCTGGAAACGGGCAGGCGCTTCCGTGGACCTCGTCGAAAGCCGCTTCGAGTCGGTCCTTTACTTCCGCGGCCATCTTCTCGAAATCCTGCCGGGAGACGGTGCCGGCGTCGATCAGCGATTCGGCGTAAAGTTCGTGCGGCGACGGGCGCTCGCGTATCCGGTCGTACATGAGCGGCTGGGTGAAATACGGTTCGTCGCCCTCGTTGTGGCCGTATCGGCGGTAGCAGACCAGGTCGATCACGACATCTTTTCCATACCGGGTCCGGTAATCGGCGGCCAGCTTCGCCGCATGCACCGCCGCTTCGGGATCTTCGCCGTGCACGTGGAAAACGGGCACCATCAGCATTTTGGCAACGTCGGTGGCGTACCGGGTGGATCGGGCGTCTTCGGGAACCGTGGTGTAACCGATCTGGTTGTTGATCACCAGATGGATCGTCCCGCCGGTGGTGTAACCGGAGAGCTGACTCATGTTCAGGGTTTCGGCCACCACCCCCTGGCCGGCGAAGGCCGCATCCCCGTGGATGAGCAGCGGCACCACCTGGCGGCGTTGATCGTCTTTTAGAATCTCCTGGCGGGCCCGCGCGAATCCTTCGACCACCGGATTGACCGCCTCCAGGTGGCTGGGGTTGTTCATGAGAAACATGCGCAGGGCGTGTCCGGAAGCGGTCTCGCCGTCGGCGAGAAAACCGAGGTGGTATTTGACATCGCCGGATCCGACCAGATCGTCCGGATCGTAGCAGCTTTCGAACTCGGAGAAGATCTCATCGTAGGGTTTTTGAAGGATGTGGGACTGCACGTTGAGCCGCCCCCGGTGGGCCATGCCGAGAATGAATTCCCGGCACCCGGACCCGGCCAGGCGGTCCACCAGAAAATCGAGCAGCGCAATGACGGCATCGGCCCCCTCCAGGGAAAACCGGGTGACGGCAACGTATTTTTTGTTCAGGAACTGCTCGAATACCGCCGATTCGGTCAGTTTCGACAGGATCCGCCGCTGCCCGTCCCCGTCCAGGTCCGGCCTGTTGCGGCTCGGCTCCATCTGCTGCTGGAGCCAGCCACGTTCTTCCGGATCCTGAATGTGCATGTATTCGACGCCGATCGCCCGGCTATAGGTCTCTTTGAGCGCCGAAATGATTCCCGCCAGGGGCATCCGATCCGCGCCCAGCGTTTCCGGGACGCGGAATTCGTTTTCAAGGTCGCCGCCTTCCAGACCGAATGCGCCCGGCTCGAGCAGCGGGTGGGAGGTGGGGCAGGCGGTCAGGGGATCCATGCAGGCCAGCAGGTGGCCGAGATGCCGGTAGCCGAAGATCAGGGCATCGACACGGGATTGGCGAAGCGCCTGCTCCTCGCTGCACACGGCCGACCCTTCGGGCGGACGGCGCTCGGCGGCCATTTCGAAACCTTCGAAAAAATAGCGCCAGTCCCTGGAAACCGACGAGGGATCCTTTCGCCATCGGTGGTACTGGGAGTCGATATAGTTGACATTCAGGGTTTCGGGAATTGTCATGGCCGCGGTTTCCTTCCCAAGGCGGCGGGTCTTTGAACCAATGCCTGTGGCGCTCCGGAAGTCGAAAACCGCCGCCGGAGTTTTCTTCAGGAGACGCCGTGTTTCCGATCAGCCTGCCGGTGAAACCAGTCTGCTGCTTTTCGCGCCATTTCCCGCCGCTGACGCTGATCGCTGAACATGTGATCCGCCCCGGGCAGAATCTCCAACTGCACTGCTTCCGGATTGGCTTTGCGGGCCTTGTGCGCCTCCGCCACGGGGATGATCTCGTCGGCGTCGCCGTGCACCACCATCAGCGGCACGTGCAGACCAGCCAGTACCCCGGACAGCTCGTACTGGTCGGCATCGGCAAAGAACGCCTCGGTCAGCTTCAGGGCCCTGCCGCGGCTGGTGAACCGGACCGTTCCGGTCCGGTCCAGTTCTTCGATCTGTTCTGCGCTGAGAAAATGGCGGGGGGTCAGTCCGGAGATTCTGCCTGCAAGAGCGCAGACGGCGCCCACACGCTCATCTTTTGCTGCGGTCAGCAGCGAGACGGCGGCCCCTAAACTGTGGCCGGCCAGGCCGATCCAGGTTGCGCCTTCCTGCTGCAGTCGATCGATGGCGGATTGCATTTCCGAGATCTGCTTGGAGTAGGTCGATTCGGCAAAAGCGCCCTGACTCTGGCCGTTTCCGGAAAAGTCGAACCGCAGCGCAATGAGCCCCGCCTCGGTCAATTCTTCGGCCATATCGCGCAGGATGCCCGTGTGCCGGGAGCAGGTGAAGCAATGGCCGAGCACAACCCCCGGCCGGCCCTCCCCTGCTTCCGGCCGGTGAAGGGTGCCGACCAGCTGCTCACCGAGATGATTTTCAAACCGGATCTGTTCGTCCATGGCGCGGTTTCGAAACGCCGAATCGGCGGGCGCGGATGGGCCCGAAAAAACGGCGTTCTGGCAGGCTGTAAGGTTTTAACCGTATAATCAATGGGTTTTTGATAATAAGAAAAAGACCCGGGCCTGTCAAACACAATTCTGAGGCGGCGAGGCAACCGGCCCGGCCGGCTTCGGAAAACCGGCGGCGGCGCGGCGGGTCCGGCAGGACGCCGGTCGTCTGGCCTCCGAAAGCCGCAAGCGACCTTCCCCAAAAAGGCGGCCTTGTATTTCTAGGGGTCGGTATTATTGTTTTCTTACCGTTGCGTGCATTTCTAACGACTCAAAAATGCAGAGAAATGCGATATTTCCGGCATTCGGTGGCCGGGACCGCGCAGGCCCTCCAGAAGGCGCAAAGGGCCATTGATCTCAGGAGGTGATTGTCATGACAGAAGAAAGAATCCGCGTTTCAGCGGACGTATGTTCCTATATCGACGAGGAAAACCGGAATCTGAACCTGGAGGTGGCCATTCCGGGGGTGAAAAAAAACGACATCAACCTGCAGATGACAGCGGACAGTTTCAGCCTCTCCGCTCCCAGAGACGACGTGGAATACGTGACCACCATGGGGTTCTGCTGCCCGGTGAACGTCGACGCCGGCGAGGCGACTTACGAAGACGGGCTTCTGAAAATCCGGGTGCCGTTCAAGGATCCGATGGATGGGGC
>JASFPT010000358.1:0-3697 GCA_050115795.1 Desulfobacterales bacterium | reverse complement strand
AGCGGATGCGGAGCAGGCTTCCGCTGGACTCTATATCGCCTGTCATCATAATATTCCGAAAGAGGAACTGCGGCACAAGGTTTTGCAACAATAATACGTTCCGGAACCGGGACGCTTTTTTGACAATCCCTATAATAGCAGAAGGTATCTCTGGATTTCCGGATTTCCGCCTACGCAGGAAGTAGACAAGAGGGGGAGGCGTCTACCGGAGACATTTAATCTTGACGGGAGCCTTTCGTATCGCGGGCCCGGATTTCTTCCAGCGTCTTCCGGTAGGACGACCGGTTGGCGCCGCCGAGGCGGATCGCCTCCAGGGCGGCCGCCTCGGCTTCGTCGAAGCGGTTCTGTCCTGTCAGGGCCAGGGCCAGATTGTTGTAAGCATCGCCGCTTTCCGGGGCGATTTGGATGGCGGTGCGAAAGGCCTCTTCTGCTTCTGGCATACGACCCGCCGCATAGAGGCTGTTGCCCAGTCCCATGGCCGCCACCAGGCTCGACGGCCATCGCTTCAAGGCGGCCCCATAGGCCACGGCTGCCTCCTCGTACCGGCCGATTTCCTCCAGTGCGGTTACCGACCGAAGGTAGTCCCCCTCGGTTGCGCTGGAGGGAATCTTGTCCGGCGGAAGGACAACCATTGCCCAGTTCCGAGCCCGTTTCCAGGTGTGATAGAAAAGAGACCACGGCTTGATTCTTCTGGGATTTTTGCCGGAGCGAAGGATCAGGATCCGCTCCTGCAGATCGTATCCGACCACCACGGCGTAGTGCCACTTGGGAAACCAATTCAGCCCCAGGTTTTGCAGAACCACCACCGGATTGCCGGCCGCCACTTCTTCAAGCAGGGAATCAAAATCGCCGACGATGTAGGGCACGCGGCCGTAATGCCGCACGGCACCGACCATCAGGACCTGAAAACTCCCCTTTTTGGCCGGCGTGAATATTTCTTCAGCGATTTTTTCCGGGGAAACCTGCAGCCCCGTCGCGTTCAGCACCGTTGCCAGGGAGGCCGGACCGCACTGGTAGGGCTGCTGGGGGAAAAAGGGAACCCCGGTCAGCTCCAGGCGGTCGGGCATTCCCCCCGGCAGGTCTGCCACCCCATAGGGTGCCCTTTGTGCGCAACCGCCGACGGCGACGGCGACGAACAAAAGGAAAATTCCCCACCGAGAAGGTGAATTGCGGTTCACGAAAAAGAGGTCCGGGGGATTCTCAGCGGACGAACGGGAAAATATCGGTGTAGCCCATGATGTCGGTGGCCAGCAGCACGAGAAATACGACCAATGAGGCGACAATGAGGGTGCTTCCGAGATCCCCGCCGGCGGGCAGACGATCGATCCGTTGTGCAACCATTGCCACTTCCTCATCGGTCATGTTGTCCACCCCGGCAATGGCCATTGCCGGACCGAGGCCGTAGGCGGCCAGCTGGGCACGGACGTTTTCCCGCGCAAGGAAGGTCTTTACCTGTGTCCGTGCCGGGTCCGCTGTCTTCCCCGTCAGCACCTGGGCGGTGGGGATAAGACCTGCCCGGGCAGGGGTGAGGCCAATCGTGGCGGCGGCAAAAGTCAGCAACATGGCAAGTGCCATTATTCGTCTGTAGCGTATCCAGTAGCGCATGCATTGCCTCCTTGTTTTTTTAGGATCGACTCTTCCAGCGGTCTCCGGTCAGGGTCGACTCGCTGTTTCCCGGATCATGGACCACGTCTTATAGCACTAAGTCTGAAAGAAAAAAAATGGGAATACGGTCAAGGGGGTATTTGCCGAAGGGATCGACCCCACACAGGACCCAAGCCTTGGCTCCGACCCGGCGCAGAAAAAATATAAGAGTTTGTTATCATATAATAAAAATGTTATCCAGGGGCATAAAAGGCGCCTGTTGTCGTTATATGGCGCCATCGTCTTGCTTGCGTCGGGCCGGGAGACGACGTCCCGCATCGCCGGTGCCGGCCTGACCGTTCATCCGCATCACAAGATCGGGAATGCCCTTCGAATTCCCAGCCCATGCAAGATCGGTACGGGAGGGGACGCCTCCCGAGCCTTCCCGGGGGATATCGGAGCCCCGGCTATCCCGACAGCAAAAACCGGGCAGGCGGTTGCCCGGCAAGGGCCTTTCACAGCGGCTGCAACGAACCCCGCTTTACAGAAGGCACAAAGGGTGTTACTGTACGCGGCAAGAACGTGTTCCTGGATGAAATCGAAAATATCGTGAGCCCCGGAATGTCTCCGGGGCTTTTTTTATGGAGCACAGAAAGAAGGAAGTTGATGGATTTCGAAGCATTTCATTTTCACCCCGCCGTTTCTGCAGGTGTCCGCGCGGCGGGTTTCACCTCGCCGACTCCCATCCAGGCCCAGGCCATTCCGCCGGTCATGAAACGGCAGGACGTCATGGGTCTGGCGCAGACCGGTACCGGCAAAACCGCCGCCTTTGCCCTGCCGATTCTCCACGACCTGGTTGGAAAACGATCCGGTCGACCGGGAGCCCTGATCGTCGCCCCCACACGGGAGCTGGCAGAGCAGATCGATCAGGCTTTCAGGGCCCTTGGACAGAGAACGGGGCTTGCAACCGTCTCCATCTACGGCGGCGTGAACATCAATCCGCAGATCCGGGAACTCCGCCGTGGTGTCGACATCGTCGTGGCCTGCCCGGGGCGGCTCCTGGACCATATCGGCCGGCGCACCATCGACCTTTCCGGCATCCGGACGCTCGTTCTGGACGAGGCGGATCAGATGTTCGACATGGGTTTTTTGCCCGATATCCGCAGAATGCTAAGGCATCTCCCGGAAAAACGGCAGAATCTTCTTTTTTCTGCCACCATGCCGGACCAGATCCGGGGGTTGATCCGGGAAGTCCTGCACGACCCGGTCACCGTCAAGGTGGGAAACACCGCACCGGCGGAAACCGTGAGCCACGCTCTTTACCCGGTGGCCGACTACCTGAAGACGCCGCTGCTGCTCAGACTCCTGTCCGGCACCCGCGCGAAATCCGTGCTGGTTTTTACCCGAACCAAGCATCGGGCCAAACGCCTGGGACAAACCCTGGCCAAGGCGGGCTTCCGGTCGGCATCCCTGCAGGGAAATCTCTCCCAGGGGCGGCGGCAGGCGGCACTGGACGGATTTCGCGACGGCACCTTCCAGGTCCTGGTTGCAACCGACATCGCCGCCCGGGGTATCGACGTGCGAAAGGTATCCCACGTGATCAACTACGACATCCCGTCCACGCCCGAAGCTTACATCCATCGGATCGGCCGAACGGGACGGGCGGAATGCTCCGGAGAGGCGTTTACGTTGATCACGGTAGATGACAGGAAACTGGTCTGCGCCATCGATCGGCTTCTGGGTACGCCGATCGAACGCCGGACCATCGATGGGTTCGACTACAAAGCCCCGCCGCCTCCAAGGCCGGGCCGATCGGCACGCCCAACACGTCCAACAGCGGCGCGGCGAACCTCGGGTGGGGCCGCCGGGGGTCGATCGGACAAGGGGGTGTTTGCTTCCATGTTTGCCGGGGATTCGAAATCACAGAAGTCCAGAGGGCGGAAACGCGGCCATCATTTGCCGGGATAAGCCGGAAGGGCGCACCCAAAGGGCGGGAAACCCGGCAGGACGAGACGATGGCGGAAAAAAGAGAACCATATCGCTTGTACGGACGACGGTTTTCACACGCGCGGAAGATCGCCTTTCCCCTTGGTGGGAAGCTCGGAGCGGCCCA
>JASFPT010000357.1:0-3711 GCA_050115795.1 Desulfobacterales bacterium | reverse complement strand
TGCTGGCCGACCTGGAGGACAGCAACGAGCTGCTCAACGACGGTGACGTCGAAATCCGCGAGCTCGCGCGGGAAGACCTGCGAAGGCTTACCGAGGAAAAGGAACGCCTGGAAACCGAACTCAAGCAGCTCCTGCTGCCCAAGGACCCAAACGACGACAAGAACGTGCTCCTGGAGATCCGGGCCGGGACCGGTGGAGAGGAGGCGGGGCTTTTTGCGGGCGACCTGTACCGGATGTACAGCCGCTACGCCGAAAACCGGCGTTGGAAGGTGGAGGTTATGGACTACCACGCCTCGGGCAGCGGTGGGGTCAAGGAAGTCATCAGCATGATTCACGGCCGGGGGGCATACAGCCGCCTGAAATACGAAAGCGGCATTCACCGGGTCCAGCGGGTCCCGGAGACCGAAACGCAGGGGCGGATCCATACTTCGGCGGTGACCGTCGCCGTGCTTCCCGAGGCGGACGAAGTGGAGGTCAACATCGACCCCGGGGATTTGAAGATCGACGTATACCGCGCTTCGGGTCCGGGCGGCCAGCATGTGAACAAGACCGAGTCGGCGGTTCGGATCACCCATCTGCCCAGCGGTCTGGTGGTGACCTGCCAGGACGAAAAATCCCAGCTGAAAAACCGGAACAAGGCGATGAAGGTCCTCCAGGCTCGCCTCTATGACCGGATGCTCCAGGAACAGAACGAAAAGATTTCCGAAGAACGCAAGAGCCAGGTCGGCACCGGGGACCGCAGCGGTCGTATTCGCACCTACAACTTCCCCCAGGGCCGGGTGACGGATCACCGCATCGGGCTGACCCTTTACCGGCTGGAGGCGATTTTGCAGGGCGATATGGACGAAGTCATCGATGAACTGATCACCTACTACCAGGCCCAGGCCATGCAGCATGACGAAACCGCCGCCGACGCCTGATGAAACCTGGACCATGCTGCGGGCGCTGAACTGGACCGCTTCCTATTTTGCATCCTGCGGCATCGACAGCCCCCGTTCCTCGGCGGAGATTTTGCTGGCCCACAGCCTCGGTCTTCAACGCATCGATCTCTACGTCCGTTATGACCAGCCTCTTCAGGACGAGGAGCTGCGGGGCTTTAAATCGCTGATCCGGCGCCGGGTGGCCCGCGAACCGGTGGCCTACATCACCGGGGAGCGGGAATTCTGGTCGATGCCCCTGTTGGTGACCCCCGCGGTGCTCATTCCGCGCCCGGAGACCGAGCGTCTCGTGGAGGCGGCGGCCGAGGCGCTTCCGGAGGCCGGTACCCTCCGGATGCTCGAGCCCGGAAGCGGATCGGGCGCCGTTTCGATCGCCCTGGCGACGGAACGGCCGAGTCTGCGGATCTTTGCCTCGGACCGGTCGGCGGCGGCGCTTTCGGTGGCCGGGAAAAATGCGGCCCGCCACGGTGTCGCAGAGCGGATCGAATTCTTTGTGGGGGACTGGCTTTGCCCGGTTTCAGACAAGGCGGCTTTTGACGCGGTGGTCTGCAACCCCCCCTATGTGCCGAGCGGGGAGATTGACAGCCTCCAGCCGGAGGTCTCCCGCTTTGAGCCCCGTCGTGCCCTGGACGGAGGCCCGGACGGTCTCGATGCCGTCAGGCGGCTGGCCGCGGATGCTTTGGGATGTCTCAAACCCGGCGGAACGCTGCTGTTTGAGATCGGTTTCGACCAGGGGCCGGCGGCTTGCCGCATCGTTGCAGCGGCCGGCGGGTTTGCCGCCCCGGTGGTTCTCAAGGACTACGCCGGCAAAGACCGTGTCATACGGGTCTGCAAGCGGTGACCGCGAAGATCGTTTTTGTCGGACAGTTTCCCTCCACGGCGTCAACGCCATGCCGGGGCAAAGGGGACCTTCAAAAAAAGCGTTGCAGATGAAAAACGAATTTGGTAACAACACCTGATTTTGATACCGGCTTTGCGGCGGCGCAGAGCCAGAAACTCCCACGCCTCCCGACCCGGATCCCGGTGTCCTGCAAGAGCGGGATCGGATTCGGGGCTGACGGCGGCGGCGGAACAACCACCTGCAAGGAGAACACCATGTCCTACGTCAAAATGAAAGAGTTGCTGGAAGCGGGCGTCCACTTCGGTCATCAGACCAAGCGCTGGAATCCGAAAATGAAACCGTATATTTTCGGCGCCCGCAACGGGATTTACATCATCGATCTGCAAAAGACCGTGCGTCTTTTCAAGAACGCCTACGAGTTTGTCGCGGACAAAGTGGCCCGGGGAAAATCGGTGCTGTTTGTCGGCACCAAGAAACAGGCCCGGGACGCCGTCTACGAAGAGGCCAACCGCTGCGAGATGTACTACGTCCACAATCGGTGGCTCGGCGGGATGCTGACCAATTTCCAGACCATCAAGCAGAGCATCGACCGCCTCAATTACCTCAACGAGATCCATAACGACGGCTCCATCGACCTGTTTCCGAAGAAAGAACGGCTGAAGATGAAAAAAGAGCAGGTCAAGCTCGACAACAACTTGGGTGGAATCAAGAACATGGGCGGGCTTCCCGGGGCCATGTTCGTGGTGGATCCCAAAAAAGAAGCCATTGCTGTTCGTGAAGGACGCCGGCTCAACATTCCCATCGTGGGCATCGTCGACACCAACTGCGATCCGGAGGAGATCGATTACGTGATCCCCGGAAACGACGACGCCATCCGGGCCATCCGGCTCCTGACCTCCAGAATTGCCGACGCCTGTATCGAGGGCCGCCGGCGCTTCGAGGAAAAGAAGCAGGCCGAGGCCGACAAGGCCGGCAAGGAGGAGGTCCCCGCCGCTGCGCCGGCCAAAGCCGACTTGAAACCCGGAGAGCGAAAGGTGATCTCCGACGGCAGCGAAGGCCCCGTGGTGGAAATCATCAAACGAGCGACAGAGGAAAAGCCGGCTGAGCATCCCGAAGCGGTAAAGGAGCCGGAAGATACCGGAGCAACCCGCGAAGAAGCAACGGAAGCAGGAGACAAGGAATGACGACGATCAATGCGGAAATGGTCAAGCAGCTCCGTGAAAAGACCGGGGCGGGCATTATGGATTGCAAGGAGGCGCTGACCGAGTGCAGCGCCGATATGGATAAATCGGTGGAATACCTTCGGAAAAAGGGACTTGCCACGGCCGCCAAACGGGCCGGGCGGACCTTGTCCGAGGGTGTGGTCCATGCTTACATCCACACCGGCGGCAAGATCGGCGTGCTGGTGGAGGTCAACTGCGAGACGGACTTCGTCGCCAAGACCGACGACTTCCAGGATCTGGCCAAGAACATCGCCATGCACATCGCCGCCAGCAGTCCGGTGGGAATCCAGCCCGAGGACGTTCCGGCCGAGGTGGTGGAAAAGGAGAAGGAAATCTACCGGGCCCAGGCCCTGGAGTCCGGCAAGCCGGAGAAGGTGGTCGACAAAATCGTCGAGGGCAAACTCGCCAAATTTTTCAAGGAGAGCTGCCTGCTCAACCAGCCGTATGTCCGCAACCCGGATATCACGGTGGCAGACATGCTCAACGAGGCCATCGCCAAGATCGGGGAGAACATCACCGTGCGGCGGTTCACCCGCTTTCAGATCGGAGAATCCTGACATTGGCCGAGCCCAAATACCGGAGAGTCGTGCTGAAACTCAGCGGCGAAGCCCTGATGGGCGAAGAGTGCTTCGGCATCAGCCCGGAGATGATCCAGTACGTCGGCGACGAGATTCTCAGCGTCTGTGAAATGGGCGTGGAATTGGCCGTC
>JASFPT010000356.1:0-3716 GCA_050115795.1 Desulfobacterales bacterium | reverse complement strand
ATGGGGGATCACACATGCAGCGAAAGCGGCAACAGAATTGGAAAGTTTGCTTGCGCCATTTGCCGGAAGGCGTTCAGCGGTCGGCAAATGATGCGGCAGCAGGCTGAAACCATCACAGAAGAAAAGACATCTACACCATGCTGAACATTCATCCTTTCAGACAGAGGTCGGGATGCTGCGGCCCGGCATCGTTGAAAATGGTGCTGGGTTTTTTTGGGGTCAAAGTGACCGAAAAAAAACTGGTTGAAATATCCGGCTGCAGCCCGTCTCGCGGAATCGGGGCGGAAGGTCTGGTGCGGGCGGCCCAGGCCCTCGGTTTTCGCGGAAAAATTCGGGATTTTTCAGACCTGAAAGACATCGACGAGTGGATCAATCGAAAAAAAATCCCGGTTATCGTGGACTGGTTCGCCTTCGAAGGCGGGCACTATTCGGTGGTGAGCGGCATCGACAAAGAGAACATCTATCTGGAAGACCCGAGCCTGGGGCACCGCCGGGCCATGAAGCTGACGACGTTCAAGCGTCTGTGGTTCGATTTCCCGAACGATTACCTGAAATCCAAAAACGAATTGATCATCCGGCGGATGATCGTCATCGACAAGTGCACCCGTTACGATCGGTTCCTGGAAACCGCCGGCTACTATGCGGAATTGAAGCGGCTGGCGGCCGCCCGGCAAGATATCCAGATCAAGCGCCACCGCCTCAAGCACCACGCCTCGTCGTTCGATTTTTTTCGAATCGCCTCAAAACGGATACAGCCGGATGACCGGGTCATGCTGATCCGTGCCGGGATCCACGGAGATGAAACGGCCGGTCCGCTGACCGTCATCCAGTATTTCAATCGCATCTTCGACTACGCCCACAAGCGCAATGTCAAACTGATCATCTATCCCCTTGGCAATCCCGCCGGTTTCGACGCCAGGCAGCGGTACAATACCGATGCCGGCGGCGGGGGCTCCGCCGTTAATAACGATTTCGTTCTCTACGAACTCGAAAAGGGGAATTGGGTTGGCGACATCCGCCGGGGCGCGAAGTTCAGCAGATGGTACTGGTCGTCCGACCGGAGGCTGCATCACCACCTGCCGGCAGAGACAGCGCTGATGCACGATCTTTTGAAGCGGGATCCTTTGGCGTGCATCGTTGCCGCCCTGGACCTGCACCAGGATACGATCTCCCCGATCGAAGGGGCCGCAGCTTATCATTATGCGTTCGGGGATCTGTCGATTTACAGCCGGATCGTGGAGGCGATCCAAAAACACGTGCCGGTTCTTGCCAACAAGGTGATCAACGCCGGCCAGTCCAGCGGCATGAGAACCAACAGACAGGGATTCATCGTCCGGCATGACGGCACGCTGGGAGACCTGCTGCACCGTCTGGGGGTGAAGTATACGGTGACTTCGGAAACCACCGGAAAGACGCCGCTGGATCGAGCCTGCATGGTCAACTGGCTCTGGATCAAGGGGTTGATCGATCTGGCCGCCAAGAGGCGCGCGATCATCAAGAGGTCTTATTCGCGGGAAGTCGCCCGGCCCCTGCAAAGAAAGGCGCCTGGATATGGGATTATCAGAGCCGGCCGAATCCGGACCGAAGCCGGGGTTCATTTGATCTTTGCGGCGCTTTCGAAGAATTTCCGCAGCGACCTTCCCCGAGTCCTGCTGTCGGCCGGAATCCACGGCGAAGAGCCGGCCGGTGTATACGCCCTCATGGAATTTCTGAACCGTGGGATCGCCAGATACCTGGATCACTTTTCGTTTTTGATCCTGCCCTGCCTCAACCCTTACGGGTTTACCCGCGGCGTGCGCTTCGGCAGCGACGTTCGCGACCTGAACCGTTGCTTCGACAGCGGTTCCGGCCCACCGGAAGTTTCAGCCGTAAAGGATTTGCTTCGAAGATATCCAGGGCCCTATCGGCTGGCGATCGATCTTCACGAAACCGATATCTATATGCCCAAAGGAGAGGATCGGGCGGTCGAGCATCATCCGGCCGGGTTTTACATGTACGAGACGATCCGCAACGGGCAGCCGTCTCTCGGCCCGGCGATCCTTCGGGCAATTCGCCATTCAGGCCATCAAGTCGCCCGGCGCCGGTCTGTCTATGGTGCGAGCTGCCGCAAGGGCCTGATCGCCTCCACGCCGCCGGAAAACCCCGATTACCCCTCTTTGCCCGAATTCAACGGTACGCTGGACTGGTATCTGCTCAAAAACGGCCATACGGATCATTTTATCGCAACCGAAACACCGACGGCCTGGCCGCTGAAACAACGGATTGCCGTACAGAAAAAGGCGTTGATGGACGCCCTGAATCGCATCAAAAAAAAGGGTAAATCCCCGGCGAAACAGGATGTGGACGGTGGCGGGTAGGGGGTGAATCCCCCAAATGCCCAAGGGCCGGCCCCGACCTTTGATGAAGGCAAACGCCGTGCAGACCGGCATCGTCTTTATTCTTCCGTACTTTGAGGTCATTGGGGTGGCTGAAGATACGCCGGTGATCGAAGCCGCTCCGTCAGACGACAGGTTTCGCCGCTGTGCGGTCGCAGGCAAGGCGGATGCCGCGGTCTCCGGTGACCGGCACCTTCTGAGGTTGAGAACACTTCAAAAGATCCCGATCGTTTCGCCATCCCGGTTTCTGGAAAAACGAAAAAAACCAGGTCACTGGTAAAAAGAGGATTGCAGCGGCGGCCGAATCAAATCGCAAGCATCATCTTCTTCCCGAGCCCGGCAAGATTTTGGATACGGTGACGGTTCTGGAAGACCCCTTCCCTTCCCAGCAGTTCCTGGCGCGTGACAGCCTCTGCAATTCTTCCCTTTTCCATGACCAACACCACATCGCAATCCCGGATGGTGGAAAATCGGTGGGCGATCACGATGCAGGTTCGCCCCTTGCGGATCATGCGCATGCTCTCCATAATCACGCGTTCGGCCTCGGCATCAAGCGATGCGGTGGCCTCGTCGAAGATCAGGATTTTCGGATCGTTGATCAGGGCCCGGGCGATGGCGATGCGCTGGCGCTGGCCTCCGGACAGCAAGGAGCCGCGTTCTCCCACTTCGGTGTGGTACCCGTCCGGCAACCGGACGATAAACTCGTGGGCGCCGGCCATCCGGGACGCGTAGACAATCTCCTCGAGCCGGGCATAGGGCCTTGCCAGGGCGATGTTCTCCAGGATGGTGCCGCTGAACAGGTAGTTGTCCTGCAAAACGACGCCGATGTTTTGCCGCAGCCAGTATGGATCCAAGTGTCGAAGGTCGCTGCCGTCGATGAAGATGTTTCCCTCCTTCGGGCGATAAAACCGCAGAAGCAGCTTGGCCAGGGTGCTTTTCCCGCTGCCGCTTCGGCCCACGATCCCCACGCAGGTTCCCGGGGAAATGAAAAACGACATCCCGCTGACAACGTTCGGCCTCCGCGGCCCATAGGCAAAGGAGACGTTCTCAAGGCAAATCTCCCCCCTGATGTTGGGCAGGGCAACGCTTTTGGGCGAGGCCGCTTCGATCGGATGCCAGAGGATGTCTCCGAGCCGGTCCACCGACAGCAGGGTCTGCTGGAGTTCGTGCCACAGATTGACCAGCCGCAGCACCGGAGCGGCAAACTGGCCGGCAAACATCTGGAAGGCGATCAACTGACCGATGGTCAGATCCCCCGTGATCACCGACTTCACTCCGACAAACAGCACCGCGATGGTCATCAGACGACGCACCGTGCCCGATATCGCGCCGAAGATGTTT
>JASFPT010000355.1:0-3753 GCA_050115795.1 Desulfobacterales bacterium | reverse complement strand
TAAAAATCGCAGTGTGCCCGATTTTTCGCCGGGATATCAGGATTCTTACAAGGAGGTTCCGTTTGAGCGGCCTCAAAGTCCCCGGAAGGATGAACCTTCGCAGCCATGACCGGGGTGTTTGACAATGCAGACAAATAGGTCTTTCAAGCGGCCTTGCCTTGCGTTCTGCCAAAAACGGCGACCTCTCTCATTTTCCGCCGAAAAAGCCACACATAAATATTGACTAAGAGCGGATCAGCAGGTAGAAGAAACGGTTTATGCTCATTTTTTACGGTTGCAGCTTGCAGCCAAATGCCCACGATCGACGGAGCGAAAAACGCGGACAGAGATGATCCAATCCATCAGAGGCTTCCGAGACATACTCCCGGGACAGGTCGAGTTGTGGCAGCAGGTGGAACGAACGGCAGCCGCGCTGCTGGAAGACTTCGGCTTTCGGGAAATCCGCATTCCGATCATGGAAAAGACCGAGCTTTTTTCCCGCAGTATCGGGGATTCCACCGACATCGTCGAAAAGGAAATGTACACCTTCCCTGATCGGAAGGGAGATTTGATCACGCTTCGCCCAGAGGCCACCGCAGCGGTGGTGCGCGCCTACATCCAGCACAAGATGTTTGCCGGCGAGCCGGTGCGCAAATTCTACACCATCGGGCCGATGTTCCGCAGAGAGCGGCCCCAGAAAGGCCGGTACCGTCAGTTTTACCAGATCAACGCGGAGATCTTCGGGGTCGCCTCCCCCCTGGCCGACGTCCAACTCATCGCACTGCTCCACACGCTTTTCAAGCGCCTGAAAGTGCCGGACATCAGTGCCCACATCAACTCCCTGGGCTGCCCGGACTGCCGGCCAGGCTACCGGGACGCCCTGGTCGGTTACCTGCGCACCGTCGAAGACCGGCTCTGCAGCGACTGCCGGCGGCGTCTGAACACCAATCCGCTCCGGGTCCTCGACTGCAAGGTCCCCGAGTGCCGAAGGGCCATGGTCGATGCACCGGCCCTTTCCGAATTCTTGTGCGGCATCTGCAAGGAAGATTTTAAAACGGTCCAGGAGCAAATCACAACGCTCGGTATCCCCTATGAAATCGACGACCGGCTCGTTCGGGGACTCGACTATTACAGCCGAACCACTTTCGAGATGCAGACCGGCTCCCTGGGCGCCCAGAGCGCGGTGGCCGGCGGCGGGCGATACGACGGTCTGGTCCAGATGCTCGGCGGGCCCGACATTCCCGCCACCGGCTTTGCGATCGGATTCGACCGGCTGGTGGAGGTCTGTGGACTTTCCGGCGACGGCTTCGTCCGGAAGCCTTCTCTGTTCATCGCCGCACTGGGAGAGAACTGCCTCGGGATCGCGTTTGAGTGGGTCTGCCGGCTGGCGGCGGCCGGAATCGAGGCAGAGATGGACTATGCGAACCGCAGCCTCAAAAGCCAGATGAAGCGTGCCGACCGCGTCGGCGCTCGATATGTGCTGATGCTCGGCGAGCAGGAGTTGTCCCAGGGTGCCGCCGTACTCCGAAACATGGAGACCCGCGAGCAGGAAAAGATCCCGATGGAAGGAATTGTCGACGCGCTGATCCAACGGTTGCAACCGCGATAAGGAGTTTCCGTTTTGAGCGACAAACTCGAACAGATGAGAAGAACCCACCACTGCTGCTCCCTTACGGCTGAAGACGTCGGAAAGCAAGTCGTTCTGATGGGGTGGGTCCAGCGCCGGCGGGACCACGGCGGGGTGATTTTCGTGGACCTGCGGGATCGATACGGCATCACCCAGGTGGTCTTCAATCCGGTGGTGGACGAGGCCGTCCACCGCAAGGCGCATGTGATCCGAAACGAGTTCGTGCTCGGCGTATCCGGGAGGGTCGAGCATCGACCCGAGGGGATGACCAATTCGAACCTGGCCACCGGCGAAATCGAGGTGATGGTCACCGAGCTCAAGATTTTGAACGAGGCGGCCACCCCGCCGTTTCTGGTCGAAGACACCGTGGATGTTTCCGAAAACGTGCGCTTGGCCCACCGCCACATCGATCTTCGCCGCCCGGCCATCCAGCAGAATCTGCTCCGCCGTCACCAGGCCGCCCAAACCGTTCGGGCCTACCTGAACGACCTGGATTTTATCGAGACCGAAACCCCGGTGCTGACGCGCAGCACGCCGGAAGGCGCACGGGATTATCTGGTGCCGAGCCGCGTCAACCCGGGAATGTTCTATGCCCTGCCCCAGTCGCCCCAGCTGTTTAAGCAGCTGCTGATGATTTCCGGATTCGATCGTTACTACCAGATCGTCAAATGCTTCCGGGACGAGGACCTGCGGGCCGACCGCCAGCCGGAATTCACCCAGATCGACCTGGAGATGTCGTTTGTGGGCGAAGAAGACGTCATGGCCGTGGCCGAAGGGATGATGAAGGCGCTCTTTGACCGGGTCCTGGGCCTGGAGGTCAAGACGCCGTTTGCCCGCCTGACCTATGCCGAGGCCGTGGGCCGATACGGGCTGGACAAGCCCGACCTTCGATTCGGCCTGGAGCTTGCCGACATTTCCGACATCGTGGCCGATTCCGGTTTTAAAGTCTTTTCCGATGTCGTGGCCAGGGGCGGTGTGGTCAAGGCCCTCAACGCCAAGGGGTGCATCGACTTTTCCAGAAAAGAGATCGACGATCTGGCCGCACTGACCGCGGTCTACCGGGCCAAAGGCCTGGCCTGGATCAAGGTGAGGGATGACAGCTGGCAGTCGCCTATCGCCAAGTTTTTCACCGAAGCCGAGAAAGCGGCCCTGGCCGAGCGGATCGACATGTCCCCCGGCGACCTGGTCTTTTTCGTGGCCGACGTCCCGGCCGTGGCCAATGAGGCCCTCGGTCACCTTCGAAACCACCTTGGCCGGCGCCTGGGACTCATCGACGAAAGCCAGTACCGGTTTGTATGGGTCACCGAGTTCCCGCTGCTCGAATACGACGAGACCGAAAAACGCTACCAGGCCCTTCACCATCCGTTTACCTCGCCGCTTGAAGAAGACTACGAACGGCTCGAGTCCGATCCGCTGGCGGTCCGCTCCCGTGCCTACGACCTGGTTCTCAACGGTTCGGAGATCGGCGGCGGCAGCATCCGGATCCATCAGCGGGACCTCCAGGAGCGGGTGCTCTCCGCTCTGGGGCTCGCCCCGGAGGACTACCGGGAAAAGTTCGGGTTTCTGCTGTCGGCCCTGGAGTCGGGTGCCCCGCCCCACGGCGGCATCGCCTTCGGATTCGACCGGCTGGTGGCGCTCTTGTGCGGCCAGCCCTCCATCCGGGAGGTAATCGCCTTCCCCAAGACCCAGAAGGCGGCCTGCCTGCTCACCGGCGCCCCTTCAGCGGCGACCAAGGGACAGCTCGACGAGCTGAGCATTCGGCTGATGCAGTAGAAACGTTTCGCCTCGAAGAATGAAGAAAAGAAAGGGCCCGTCGCATGGATTCGACGGGTCCTTTTCTGTTGCAACGCAAACCGAATGAGTGCCGTTGCCATAAGATTGTTCCGATTGACCTCGGGCTTCCAATCCGTCATGCCGGAGGCGATCCGGCATCCAGAAGTGCTTTTTGGCATACTGGATCCGGCGTTCGCCGCAATGACCATCGAAAATATCGGAACGGTATATCGGCAAGCGGGATAAGACCGCTGCTTCATCGATCGAAACGGATGCAGCGGTCATGGCCGGGAAAGGTGGGCACTGCCCTCGATATAGAAGCGAAGCGGACGCTTTGCCCATTTTCCGGCATAAACGTCCCGAGGAAGCGCTGC
>JASFPT010000354.1:0-3758 GCA_050115795.1 Desulfobacterales bacterium | reverse complement strand
AGCCGGCCATGATCACAAGGGCGCGAATGTCCGGGTCCGAGACGGCGATCAGCGGACCGATCATTCCCCCCTCGCTCAATCCCAGGATTCCGATTCGGGCCGGATCGATATCCGGACGGTTTCTAGCGAGAGGCCTCGACCCGGAGCAACACCTCCCGGTCCGAATCGAGCAGGTCGGAAAGCTCGGCCATCGAGGCCGGGGCGCCGCTTCTCTCCACGGCCTTTACGTGCGGTTCGGCCGCCTTCAGCGGACCGGAAAGATCCCGGCCGGCCGCGATGACGCCGCGCTCCAGCAGGCGGGGCCCCAGTTCCCGGGCGACCATGTTGAACAGCTTCAGTGTTACGGTCCCGCCGCCCCGGGCGTCCCCGGTGTCGGAACCCGCGTAGGAGATGTTCTTTCGCAGGACGGCCAGGTGCCCCCCGCGGCGCAGCGTGGCGCCCACCAGGCCCGGCATGGCCGCCGACAGGCTCAGCACGTCGCCGACGTCGACCCGGCTTTGGTTCACGTCGTCGACGGCGCGGCCGTTGACAAACACCGTCTGGATGCGCTCGTCCAGATACGATTCGGCGACGCCGAGCTGGCCGCAGAGAAGCTCCCGGACGCTGCCGCCCGCCCGAACGCCGAGGCGGACCCCCCGGCCGAACAGTTCGGCGCAGGGGAAACGGTCCTTTCCGGATAGGGTGAGTCGTAGGGTCTCCATGGCCGTGTTTTCAAAAGGCGATTGGATCATATTCCCCCTTCTCGGAGTTCGGCGTCTTTACCGTCATCCATCACGTCGTGCCGGGATACCCGTCCGATCAGGCCTGCCATTTTTCGGCCGTCTTCCCCGAGACGGATCTGAGCATAGGGGATCGGGTGGCCCGGGTCCGGATCGGTCTTCTTGACCTTGATCCCCATCCGGCTCAGCCGCGGCTCCACCGTTTCGGCCGCCAGATAACGCGCCGGCTCCAGCAGCACCTGGACCACGTGGCCCAGATAGTCGGAAGGCTCGTCGAGCCGGGCGCGCACGTCTTGCAGCTCCTCGTCGATATCGGACAAAATTCGGCGTCCGGCATCGCCGGGCGCCGGCGCGCCGCTCCGATCCATCGCCGGATGAAGGCCCTTTTCCCGGCTCTGCTGCAGGCGCCACTGCATTTCCAAAATCTCCTGCTCCCGGTCGAGGCGCTCTTCCTTCTGCCTCAGGGCCGCGATCTTCTCCAGGGCGCAGTTGAGCAGAAAGTGAAACGCCCGCCCGCGAAGATCTTCCTTCAACCGCGGCAGATCGGCGTTCGGCGATGTGAAGCGGTGCCCGGAAAAGTTGACCGACAGCCGCTGCACATCGCGCTGCATCGTCTCGCCGCTGATGCCGGCGCCGAACACTTTTTTCTCCTCGGGGGCCATGGTCAGCAGCACGTAGGCCGCCGGCTCCCAGGCGGCGCCGAAGTGGCTTCGGAGCAACGGACAGGTCGACAAGGCCTCCCGCATCTCATCGACGCCGGCAAAATAGGCCGTGGCCAGCGGGTCGACGCCCCATAGATCCGCACGCAGGTCGAAGGGGCCGGGCAGGCCCTCCACCAGTTCGCTGCAATGGGCCAGGGCATGGGCCACGGCCGGCGTCAGGCGCCGCCGGTAGCCCTTTACCCGTCGGATCCGGGGTTCGGTTGCCGAAACGACCGCTTCGACCTGCCGGCGAAGCGCCCGGGCATCTTCCCTTACAGCGTCGCGTTCCCGGCGCCGCCGGCGGCTGTTTTCGATCCAGTCCGATATCCACTTGAAAATTGGCATGAAACACAGACCCGAAATGGCCGCGCATCGGGGCGTCTTGGCGGCGCGGGCGGGCGGCGCCCGGCGAACCCCGCCGCCCCGGTCAGCCGCTGCAAAACCGCGCGACCCCCTGCCGGATCTTTTCGGCAACCGCTTCGGAAAGCGGCTCGGGTTCGCTTTCGGCCAGGATTTCCGTCAACCGCTCGCGGGCCATGTCCAGCAGGCTCTTTCGCCCGGCGGCATCCCACTCCTCGAAACCCTTTCGGTTGAAAAGTTTGGGCCGCCACTGGGTATCGGCAAAATGGTCGAAGGTGTGGCCGTGGTCCAAAAAGTGGCCGTCGGGCCCCACCTCGCGCACCACCTCCAGCGCGATCTGCTCCTCGTCCACCGGGATCCCCCGCTGCAGGCGGCGCACCTGGTCGATCATCTCGTCGGAGATGACCAGCATCTCCAGGCATCCGGTCCTCCCGAAATCGAGATACCCGACATCGTGGTTCAGGTTCGAACCGGCCGTGGCCGACAGATACGAAAGCAGTCCGGCTTCGAACACGGCCTGGCCGTCCGGAATCTGCGCGTCCGAGGTCGCTGCGTAGCCCCAGTTGGGCAGGTCGTAGTAACGGCTCATTTCCACCATGCCCATCAGCGACAGGTAGTATTCCGGCGCGTTGTAGGAGCACTGGGTGGTGGCCATGTCCAGCACCGCCGGGCCCATCCCCATGATGAACGGGGCGCCCTCGTTTTTGAGCTGGTGGAGCACCAAACCGCAGAAGCATTCGGCCAGCCCCTGCACCAGGTGCCCGGCGATGGTCATCGGCGCAGTGGAGCCGGCGATGGGCGCCGGAGAGTAGATCACCGGCACCCGCTTTTCGGCGCACAGAAACAGCTTGTCCACGCTTTCGCGGGGGTGTTTCAGGGGGCTGATCGGTTCGGCATAGTGGATGAAGTAGGGCCGCTCGGCAAGCGCCGCTGTGCCGCCCCGAATCGCCCGGCCGATCTGCCAGATCGCCTCCAGATCGGCCCTGCCTTCGGCCGTGCAGACGATCGGTTTGACGGCGTTTTCGGCCATGGCCTGAAAACTGAGCAGATACGCCTGCTGGGGGGCAACGTCGGACGGGTGCGCGTAGGACATGATAAAGTCGATGTTCGGCAGCACATTGCAGACGCGCGCCGCCCTGGCCACATCTTCGAGAACGCACCGGCGGCGTTTGAAATCCGCCCCTTCCAGGACGTAGAGAAGATCCGAACCGGTGCCGAAATACGCCCGGTTGCCGCCCAGGTCCATGGCCGGCTCCCCGTTTCGGTCAAACACGTCAATCGACGACGGGGCGGTGGAAAGGGCCTGCTCGAGCAAGCCGGCGGGGATGCGCACCAGGCCGTCCTCCGCCGGTCGGCAGCCGGCCCGGCCGAGCAGATCGATCGCCTCCGGGTGATAGATCCGCATGCCCACCTCCGCCAGCAGCCGCCGGATGGCGCTGTCGATCCGATCTTTGTCCGCCTCCGCCAGCCAATTCACCTGTGGTTTCACATTCACCGATGTTACCTCCGGGTTGGGTTTTTGTTGACGCCTGTTTCGGCTGCAGCCGAATCGGAAAGCGGCGGCCGGGGGTAAGACGCGCGGCCCTGCCCCGTTTTGGGCACCATCGCTGACCCCGTTTCGCCGCCGGCCCCCGCAGCGGCGGCCGGAAACAAATCCTGGGCCTCCTGCGCCGGCAGGGCTATCTGCAACCGGCAGAGCGTTTCGATCCGCGGATGCCCCCGCCGGTTCCAGCCCATGGCGGCGTAGTAGTCCTGGAGCATGGCGGAAAATCCATCCGGGGTGAGAAACGGGCCCTCGTCGGCGTCAGCGGCGGTGTAAAACCGCTCCGGCAGCCGGTCGTCGCGTTCCGGGTCCAGGCCGTGCTCCAGGTTGAACAGCCGCTCGATGTTGACGATCCGCTCACCGGCCTCGAGCAGATCGGCAGCTTCGAGCGCCATTCCGGTCAGCGCACGGGCAAGGTCCGCTTCGCTTTCCAGG
>JASFPT010000353.1:0-3763 GCA_050115795.1 Desulfobacterales bacterium | reverse complement strand
CCGACCACCGCCCCGCCGCCGGTCATCAGCAGTCGATTCGGCGCAAGCGGCTTGTTGCCGACCTGTATCCGCCATTTTCTGCCGTCTCTTTCGGCTTCAGGGGCTTGGTCAAAGGGCACGAAGACGAGGCCGGGACCGGTGTCGGCCACCCGTGCAAAAAGCAGGTCCCGGATTTTCCTTCTGAAAAGGTGGGCCTCGTGTTTGAGCCGCTCGATCTTCTTGCCGACGATGGCGATGTCATGTTCGGCGTCGATGGCGGCAAAGACATCGTTCTGTTTTTTGGCTTCCTCCAGCCGCTGGGACAGCTGCGCGCGCTCCTCGCCCAGCTGCGGAATTTGGCGGGTCGCCGCGTTGAACTCGGCGATCCATGCGGCGGCCTCGGGTGAACGGATGGCCGAGGCGTAGACGGTTTCGTTGTGCTCGAAGCCGGTGGTCCAGGAAAGGAGGATCGCGATGGCCACCGCCACCAGCACGTTCGGGATCTTGGGCGAGATCCGCCGCAGGCCGTACATAATCCCGAAGGCTAGCCCCCCCATGAGCAGCGTCGGCCAATGGGTGTAGTGGGCGGCGGCCCGGCAGACCCGCAGGATGGTCTCGTAGTGGTGCCCGGCCTTGTCGACGTAGACGCCGAACAGCTTGGAAAGCTGGGAGGAGGCGATGATCAGCGCCGCTGCGTTGGTAAAGCCGTTGACCACCGGGTGGGACAGGAAGTTGACCACCAGCCCGAGACGAAACAACCCCAGGGCGAGCTGAAAAACCCCGACGGTCAGGGCCAGCACCACGGCGTAGGCGATATAGCCTTCGCTGCCGGCGGTGGCCAGCGGCTCCAGGGAGGCCGAGGTCATCAGGGACACCACGGCAACGGGCCCGGTGGCCAGCTGCCGGCTGGATCCGAACAAGGCCGCCACGATCGGCGGCAGAAACGACGCATACAAGCCGTAATACGGCGGGAGACCGGCCAACTGGGCATAGGCCATCGATTGGGGGATCAGCACCAGGGCGACGGTGAGCCCCGAGACCGCGTCGATGCGAAAGGCCTGCAGGCTGTATCCTTTGAACCACTCCAGAAAGGGAAGCATTCTCCTCAGCATGAACCCGTCTCCTCCTCGATTGGGCCGGCGCCGTTGCAGAGCATCCTTCTGCAACCGGCCAGAAGCTCTTCATACAGTGTGGCAGGCTCGTAGAGGTCGTGAAACTTGAACCAGATCAGACCGTTGACCATGGAAAACAATATCAAGGCGGTTTTTCGCGCCGGAAGCTCCCGAATCGACCCGTCCTGCCGCCCCCTGCGGACCGCCCCTTCGAACAGGTCGACCAGGGCATTGTAGATCGCTTCCAGGTGGGCCCGTCCGTCCTGGCTGTTGCGGGCGAACTCGTACGGGTAGTGGCGTTGAAGCAACCGGAACCACTGCTCTTTTTTCCCGGCAAGGTAAAGGAAAAACCCGATGACCCCCTCGACCATTTCCAGCCCGCTGTCGAACCGCCCCTGGCGCATGTAGCCGGAGAATTCGTCCAGAATGCCCTTTCTGGCAGTCTCCAGAATCGAGACGAAAAGCTCGTTCTTGTTCTTGAAATGGTAAAAGATCGTCCCCTCGGCGGAGTTGGTGATCCGGGCCAGGTCGGCCACCGAGGTTTCGTTGAACCCCTTTTCGGCAAACAGGATGGTGGCGGCTTCGAGGATGAGGTCCCTTTTTTTGGCCATCTGCGGGCTCCAAAATTTATACTGAGTGCTCACCACAAAAATTTCAGATTCCAGCGTGCTTGTCAAGAAAAAAATTCATTCGGTTCATTTTTTCTTTATTTCAACGGCTCGCGGCTGCCGTCCGACATCCACAGCAGGGCTGCGATGCCGACCGCCGCCCAGAAGGCCATGTAAAAGGCCGGAGCGATGTCGAAACCGGTTATGGAAATCAAGGCGGTAGCAGCCATCGGGGTTGCACCGCCCACGACCCCCAGCCCCAGGTTGAAGGCAATGGAATAGCCCGAAAGCCGGTCCCGGGTCGGAAACAGTTCGACGAACAGCGCCGGGGCGGTGCCGCATGGAAAGGCGATCAGCACTCCAAGCAACATCTGGGATGCTGCAACGGGAAAAACGGCGCCGGTTTTCATCCACAGATGCAGGGGGATCACCAGCAGCAGATCCGCGGCAAAGACCCCTGCCAGAAGATGGGTCCGCCGCACGAATCGGTCCGAAATCCATCCGGCCAGCGGCACCAACGTGATCAGAAGCGCTGTTGCGATGGTGTTGTAATGCATGCCGGTGTCGCCGCTGGTACCGACATATTCTTTGAGCCAGGTGGGGATGTAGACGAGCGACAGGTAGAAAACCGCACCGTAGGAGGAAGCGAACAGGGTCGCCTGGACGGTCTCTTTCAGGTTGACCGTCACCGCCTCCTTGATCGGGGAGCTTTTCCCCCGCTCCTGGTCGTGCTTCTTGAAATGGGCTGAATCGGGCAGGTGCCGCCGCAAAAGGACGGCCGCCGCGCCCAGCCCGGCGGCCAGCAGAAACGGAACCCGCCACCCCCAGCTTTGCAGCGCTTCGCTGGTGAACAAAAGGGTTGTCGCCGAGGCGGCCCCCGACCCCAGCAGCATTCCGGCCATGCTGCCCACGTTGGCCCAGCTTCCGGAAAGCCCCCGGCTCCCTTCGGGTGCCGTCTCCACCAGATAGGTGACCGAGCTGGAAAACTCGCCGCCCACCGAGAGCCCCTGCACGAGACGAATGGCCACCAGCGCCGCCGGCGCCCAGATGCCGATCGACGCGTAGGGGGGCAGCAGCCCGAGCAGGAGTGTCGGAAACGACATCATGATAACCGACAAGAGCATGGCCTTGGAGCGGCCCATCGTGTCGCCGAGCCATCCGAACAGCGCCGACCCGATCGGCCGCATGACGAAGCCTGCTGCGAAAATCCCGTAAGTGGCCAGAAGGGAGGCGGCCTTGTGGCCTTCAGGGAAAAACAGCTCCGACAGCGTGGAAGCCATGAACCCGTAAAGGGCGAAATCGTACCACTCCATTATGTTGCCGACGATGCCGGCAATAACAGCGGTCTTTCTTTGGTCTTTGGGCAGATGAAACGGCATGATGTCCTTTTCTGAATCGCGATTGCATCAAAAGTCGACCCCCATCGTTGAAACCGCTAAGTTCGAAGCCCCATCGTTTCAAGGGCGCCGGGAGGGGCGCTCGGTTGAAGCCGGGAAACGCAGCCGGAGGTGAAGATCAAAAACAGCATCTCGATTTCCCCCGCAATCGCCGAGACCAGGATCTGCTCCTGCGCGCGGAGGGAATCCACCGGAAACACCACATAGGTGCGAATCGGCAAGTTGTTCGCACCGGTTCCCGCTGTAAAAACGCCTTCGATCTTTTGTCCATCGACCAGGGCCCGGTTGCCGATCACAGCGGCGGGAAGCCGGACGCCGGGCCTTTTCTGCACCGCTTCTTTGAGGGTTCGATGGCGGTGGGTGTCGACGATCCGCACCAGGGCCCATGGGGACCTGGCGATCACCATCGCCCGAAGGGTGTACTCGTTGAGGAGCGCTTGATACTCCTTTTTGGTTTGCGGATAGCGCCGAATCCGGCCGAGGATCGATCGGATCTCTCCGATTTCCACGTTCACCGCGCCGATGTAGTCGAAGGCATCGGCAAGACTGTCTTCCAGTCGCTCTCGCAGCCGGTCCAAGGCTTGCATTTTCAAGGAGAGGCGCTTCAGCTTTTGCTGGTAAAGCCGCGATGAAGCCGCCGCCAGCCCCATCAGCAGGGCGATGGCCA
>JASFPT010000352.1:0-3775 GCA_050115795.1 Desulfobacterales bacterium | reverse complement strand
AATCGGTCGGAACCAAGCTTTTTTTCCGAAAGGGCCCGACTGCCCGGAGTCTCCGCATTTCGAAAGATAGCAACGAAGCTGACAATTTTGTCGATCCGGGCCGCCACTTCTTACAAAATTCGAAAAGAGGCTGTCCGTCCCGGGGCGAGGCGTCTTTCCGGTCAGAAGACCACCCCGACGTAGCCGACGAGGCTGTCTCCCGGGCTCTTGTCATGGCTGGTGGCGTAGGCGACGGTTTCGGCCGATGTCGCCCCCAGCGCGATCCCGGCGGAAATGGCGGCGGCGGCGGCCCCTGCACAGCACGCGTTGTGGTTGGTGAGCGCCTCTTCGATGACCCGGGCCGGCGCCATGGCGGTCAAGGCCTCGACGATCCGACGGTCGTTTTCGTTCCTGACCCAGGCCACGGCCTCCTTGCCCCGACCTTTCGGTGAAAACCCGTAATTGGGGCCGTAGTGGGTCAGGTCCGTGGAACCGATCACCCGGACGGTTCTGCCGAGCCGGCTGCCGATCTCGGCGGCGGATTTTCCGATCTCCAGCGCGTCGGGGGTCGGCGGCGGCCCCACGGGGACGATCTTTGCGTCCGGGAAAAAATATTTCACGAACGGCAGCTGAAGTTCGATGGTGTTGTCGGGGGTGAAGTCTTCGGCGGTTTCGATGCGAAAGGAAAAGCGGCTGGCCAGCTCCTCGGCGCATTCCGCATCGATTTCAAGATCGCCGAACGGGGTCTGCCATGCGCCCCGTGTCATGATGTGCGCCGGGGAGCGCGGGTGCAGGTGCATGCCGAAGATCCACACCAGGTCCGGCCGCTGCCCGCTTACGAGCAGGTGGATGACATTGCAGGCAATGGACCCGGAAAAGTACCATCCGGCATGGGGGACAATGCCGCCGGCGCAAGTCTTCTCCGGGACAGCCCGGATGCGGCCCTCCTCCAGAAAGGTGCGGATTTCCTTTTCGCAGGACGACGGCGACGACGGGTACCAGCTTCCGGCAAACATGGCGGGTCTGACACGCATCGGGCACCTCCTTTGATGTCTTTCGTCTCTTGTTTTTTCGAATGGAATCACTACAATAATGGGTTAAACGACCCCTTGAGGCCTTTACGGCGGTTCCGTTGCCCGGAACCCCTTACTCCTTCATATGCGGAAATCGGGATGGGGTCAAAGGAAGGGTGCATCGGCCAAGAGCGTCGGGGCGCCAGTTGCCGCTGGCCCGTCGTCGCAAACCGGGCGTCGTCTTCGTAACCGATTGCAGCCCAACGGTTCGATAGGAAAAAACAAAGGGAGGAGTTGTATGCCGATCTATGAGTATCGATGTGAAGCTTGTGACGCATGCTTTGAAAAGCTGGTCTTTTCCGGGGACGATGAACCGGTTCGGTGTCCCGAGTGCAGCAGCAACCGTGTTCAACGGCAGATGAGTTGCGTCAGCGCGGCGGGCGCAAAAGCCTGCAAACCAAACGCCGGGGGGTTTTCCTGAGCGCGGTAACACCTGCGGCGGTCCGCCGCAATAACGTCTTGTCCGGCAGGGGCAGCTTTTCTTCCCCTTTCTTTTGAGTCGAATCATGATTATTTTGGAACTTACGGTCGAGGCGGCCGAGCGAGCAGGGAGGCTTGCCGGGCCGCAACACCGCCCTACGGCAACACGCCGCATTTTGATCCGGGAGGAACTGCGATGTGGGAATATACCGACAAAGTGAGAGATCATTTTCTCAACCCGCGAAACGTGGGTGATATCGAAGATGCCGACGCCGTCGGCGAGGTCGGATCCATGGCCTGCGGCGATGCCCTGAAGTTGTACCTCAAGCTGGATGAAAATGAGCGGATCGTGGATGCCAAGTTTCAAACCTTCGGATGTGCCAGTGCCATCGCGTCATCTTCGGCCCTGACGGAAATGATCATCGGGAAAACGCTTTCTGAGGCGGAACAGATCACCAACGACCATATCGCCGAATACCTGGGCGGACTTCCCAAGGAAAAGATGCATTGTTCGGTGCTGGGCAGAGACGCCCTGGAAAAGGCGATCTCCTGTTACCGGGGCGAGCCCGAGAAAAAAGTCGACGGCCAGGTCGTCTGCGAATGTTTCGGGGTCACCGACCTGCAGATCGAGCGGGCAGTCCGGGAAAATCACCTGACCTCCATCGAGGACGTCACCGACTACGTCAAGGCCGGTGGCGGATGCGGAAACTGCCACGATGCGATCCAGAACATCATCGATCAGGTGCTGGGTAAGACGCCCAAGGTCAAAAAATCCGCCGAGAAGTTGACCAACATCCAGAAAATCCGGATGATCGAAGACGCCCTGGAGCGGGAGGTCCGACCCGAGCTGCAAAAAGACGGCGGCGACATCGAGCTGGTGGATGTGGACGGCGACCGCGTGCTGGTCAAGATGCGCGGCCGGTGCGCCAGCTGCGCCGCCTCCCAGGTCACGCTGGAGCACTACGTGGAGAGCAAGCTTCGGGAGCTGGTCACACCGGATCTCTTCGTCGAGGAGGTGCCTTCATGAAGCCGATCTACCTGGACAACAATGCCACCACCCGCACCGCCCCCGAAGTCCTCGAGGAGATGCTGCCCTATTTCTCCGAATTTTACGGGAACCCCTCGAGTATGCACAATTTCGGCGGCAATGTGGGAAGGCACATTCGAACAGCGCGGGAACAAATGGCCGGTTTGCTCGGCGCACGGCCCGAGGAGATCGTCTTCACCTCCTGCGGCACCGAAAGCGACAACACGGCCATCCGGGCAGCGCTGGCGGCCAATCCGGACCGCCGGCACGTGGTGACATCCCGGGTCGAGCACCCAGCGGTGAAAAGCCTTTGCGAACACCTGGTCAAGGAGGGGTACCGGGTGAGCTTTGTTCCGGTGGATCGAAAAGGAAACCTCGACATGGACTACCTTTACAGCCGGATGACCGAAGACACCGCCATTGTCAGCCTCATGTGGGCCAACAACGAATCCGGTGTCATCTTCCCGGTGGAAGAGATCGCCCGGGAGGCCAAGGAGCGGGGAATCGTTTTTCATACCGACGCGGTCCAGGCCGTGGGGAAAATTCCCATCGACCTTTCCGAAAGCGCCATCGACATGCTTTCGCTTTCCGGGCACAAGCTCCACGGTCCCAAAGGTATCGGAGCCCTTTACATCCGAAAGGGGACCAAATATTCTCCCTTTCTGATCGGGGGCCATCAGGAGAGCGGCCGCCGGGGCGGAACGGAAAACACCGCCGCCATCATCGGTCTGGGCAAGGCCGCCGAGTTCGTCGCCGCCCACATGGAAGAGGAGAACACCCGGGTCAAAGCCCTTCGGGACCGGCTCGAATCCGAACTGGTCAAACGGGTGCCCAACGCCATGATCAACGGCGATCCGGAAAGCCGCCTTCCGAACACGAGCAACATCGCCTTTGAATTCGTGGAAGGAGAGGCCATCTTGCTGATGATGGACGCCCACGGCATCTGCGCCTCCTCCGGTTCCGCCTGCACCTCGGGCTCCCTTGAGCCTTCCCACGTGCTTCGGGCCATGGGGGTCCCCTATACGGCGGCCCACGGGTCCATCCGCTTTTCCCTGAGCATCTACAACACGGAAGAAGAAATCGATTTTGTCATCGATAAGCTGCCTCCCATTGTCGAGCGGCTGCGTCAGATGTCCCCTTTCGGGAGGAACGCCTGCCAAAAGACGGCCTGATCGGTCGTTGACGACAACCAGTGACCGTGTTACCAAAAGTCCGCCCTGTGGGCGGGCTTTTTTTATGTCATGAAAGATGAACGTCGAACGTCCAGCCCAGCATC
>JASFPT010000351.1:0-3779 GCA_050115795.1 Desulfobacterales bacterium | reverse complement strand
CACCGTATCGAAATCCGTGGCGCCGTCGAACCCCACACGGAAGGTGGCGCCGGTCCGCTCCAGCACCCGGGCGAGAACTCCGCCATCAAAGAGAATCCGTGTGCCGGGACCCGGTGCCTTGGAGGCCTTGATCAGGCATTCGGCTTCGGCCGCTCCGGCTGCGGCGGTTTTGATCAGGCCCGGATAATCCAGGATCAGCACCTCCACGCGACCGCCGGTGGCTTTTTTCCCGATCAGCCGGGCGGGCACGACCGCCGTGTTGTTGACCACCAGAAGGTCCCGGGGGCCCAGCAGCGCCGGAATCTCTTCGAACCGGCGGTGAAAGATCGCTTCAGAGCGACGGTCGAGGCACAACAGCCGGGATCGGTCCCGCTCCCGGACCGGATGCTGGGCGATCAGCTCCTTGGGCAGCTCGTATTCATAGTCCGACAAATGGTACATGGATTGGAGTTGGGGTTTTGTGTTTGGTGTTCAGTGTTTGGTGTTGGGTGTTACGGGTTGGGACTTTGTTTTGGGAGCTGCTGAAGGGGCGCCGCACCCTGCATGGAAATCCGCCTACGGCCTGCAACCACACACCACACGCCACACACCACAAACAAATCTTTATGTCCTTCCCACATAGACCAGGATAAGCCCGGCGGCCATCAGCACGAAACCGAACTTGCGCAGGGTGGCATCGGGCAATTCGAGCACCTTTACGATCCAGACCTTCATCTTCTCCGGAAAGGCGAAGTAGGGGACCCCTTCCAGGATCATGACCATGCCGATCACACACAGAAAAAACTTCATTCGTCAACCTCAGGACGGTGTAGCGGGTTTTGCTCTTTTCGGCGCCGTATCGAGTTTTCTGCTATAACCGCTGCACGTTTGTTTTGTCAAAGCGGTCAGCCCCGCCGGCGGCCGACGGGGCTCGCACAAACCTTTGACTCGAGTCGCTGTTTTTCCTGTGGCGCCCGCCGTGTCGGTTCCCGGTGAACGGCACAGAGGCCGTTCACTACACCAGCAGCAACGTATATGATCAGTCTTCATCCCCGATAGACCGGGCCGCTCCGACAGCCAGGGGCGGGGCTCGCATGAAATTTTCCCCGGAGCCGGGGTTTTTGCAGGGCGCGGCCTCCGCTTGCCGCGGCGCAGCTGCGAAGCAGCGAAGACGGTTGCCGTGCCGCCCTGAACGGATGGTTTGACGATGCGAATCGGGTCGTGTAAAACGACCCGACGGCGGATGGTTTGGTATGGATCGATACCCAAACAAGGAAAAGTGGCGGTGATGGAATTCGAACCGGTGATCGGGCTGGAGGTTCACGCCCAGCTGAAAAGCAGGACCAAGATCTTCTGCGGGTGCTCCACCCGCTTCGGCGCCCCCCCGAACACGAATGTCTGCCCGGTCTGTCTGGGCATGCCCGGGGTCCTGCCGGTGCTCAATAAAAAGGTGGTGGCCTACGCACTGAAAATGGCCCTGGCCACCGGCTCTCGCATCGGCCGGAAAAGCCGGTTCGCGCGGAAAAACTATTTCTACCCCGACCTGCCCAAGGGATATCAGATCTCCCAGTACGAACTGCCCATTGCCGAACAGGGCATCGTGGAAATCGAGATCGACGGTCATCGGCGCCGGGTCGGATTGACCCGGATCCACATGGAAGAAGACGCCGGAAAGCTCGTCCACGACCCGAACCGGCCGGTGAGCTTTGTCGATTTCAACCGCACCGGGGTTCCGCTGATCGAAATCGTCAGCGAGCCCGATATTCGCTCCCCGGAGGAGGCCGGCGCCTATCTGCGGAAACTGCGATCGATCCTGCGCTACCTGGACATCAGCGACGGCAACATGGAAGAAGGCAGCTTCCGGTGCGATGCCAACGTCTCGATTCGACCCAAAGGAACCGACGTCCTCGGGGTTCGGACCGAGCTGAAGAACCTGAACTCCTTCAAGCACGTGGAAAGCGCCCTGGCCTATGAGATCCGGCGCCAGCAGGCGGTGATCGCAGACGGCGGGCAGGTGGTCCAGGAAACCCGGCTGTGGGACCCGGACCGGGGGAGAACCCTTTCGATGCGGGGCAAGGAAGAGGCCCATGACTACCGGTATTTCCCGGACCCCGACCTGCTGCCCCTGGTGATTTCCGACACCTGGATTGAAACGATTCGAAGCGAACTCCCCGAGCTGCCCGACGAGAAAGAGACGCGCTTTACCGCCGAATTCGGCCTGCCGGCATACGACGCCAAGGTGCTCACCGCAGACCGGAAAGTGGCCGAATATTTCGAAGCGTGCATCGCCGCCGGTGCAGGTGCCAAGCCGTCGAGCAACTGGATCATGGGGCCGCTGCTGGGCCTGCTCAATGCCGAGGGCAAGGGGATCGAGGACTCGCCCGTGTCCCCCGAACAACTGGTGGAGCTGATCGGCCTGATCGAAGACGGGACCATCAGCGGCAAGATCGCCAAGACCGTCTTCGACGAGATGGCCCGGACCCAAAAATCGCCGGCTTCGATCGTCGAGGATCGCGGACTGGTGCAGGTGAGCGACGCGGGAGCCATCGTTGCGGCCGTCGACGCCGTCCTTGCCCGGTGCCCGAAAGAGGTCGAGGCCTACAAGGGAGGCAAGACCAAACTGATCGGCTTTTTTGTGGGCCAGGTGATGAAAGAGACCCGGGGAAAGGCCAACCCGCAAGTGGTGAACGAAATTTTGAAAGACAAATTGCAATAAAGCCCTGACGCGGTTCCATGTCCTGTAAAAGCACACAGCGTCTTTATGCGAGGAGGCGAACTTGAAAAGAACGATCTTTCATATGATTCGAAACCTGTTGATTTGTGCGTCGCTGGTGGCCGGCAGCTGGCCCGCCGTTGCAGCCGCGGCAACGCAGAAGGTGGCCGTGGTTCCCTTTACCGTCTATGCGGAAAAGGATCTGGCCTTTCTGCAAAAAGGGATCGTGGACATGCTCACCTCCCGCCTTTCCCAGCCCGGAGAGGTGGCGGTGATCGGCAGGGAGGCGACCGCTTCGGCGCTGGAGGCCGTCGACGGCCCCCTCAACCCGGAGTCTGCTGTAGCGCTCGGGAAAAAACTGGGTGTCGACTACGTCCTGTTCGGCAGTCTGACGGTGTTTGGCGAGAGCGTGAGCGTGGACGCCAAGATGCTCGATGTTGCCGGCAGCAAGCCCCCCCTGTCGTTTTACACCCAGAGCGCCTCCTACGGTGAAGTGATTCCGGCCATCGACCGGTTCGCCGCCCAGATCAACGAGGAGGTTTTCGGCCGAAAGCCGGTCCGGGCTGCCGCACCGGCGGCGGCGCCGGCCGTGGCACCGGCGCCTGCCCCCGCCCCCGAGGTGCCCGATACCCGCACCCACCCGGAAAAATTGATCGAGAGCGGATTCGGCGAGACCGAAGAAGGGAGAACGGCCGTGGCAGGCATCGAAATGGGCCGGCCGTGGAAGAGTCGCCGGTTTCGGGAGCTGATCAACGGCATGGACTTAGGGGATGTCGACGCTGACGGCAGGATCGAAACGGTTTTGGCCGCCACTGATAAAATTCTAATCTATCGGTGGGAAAACGGTCGGTTTCTCGAGACCGCCCGAATTGAAATGCCGGCGTTTCGATCTGCGATCGGCGTTGATGTGGGTGACATCAATGGGAACGGCGTCGAGGAAATTTTTGTGACGGCGCTCAACAACCAGAAAAACAGCGTCCAATCAATCGTTTATGAGTTTTCGGGAAGCGGCTACCAACCGATCGTTGAAACTTCTTCCTGGTATTTTCGGATTGTCGAACAGAAGGCCTTCGGAAAACGGCTCTTT
>JASFPT010000350.1:0-3786 GCA_050115795.1 Desulfobacterales bacterium | reverse complement strand
GAACATGAACTGCGGCAGGTAGTCCTGCCCCATGGCCTTGGAGCCGACGCCGGACATCTTGAACCCGCCGAAGGGGTGCCGCTTCATCATGGCCCCGGTGGTGCCGCGGTTGATGTAGAGGCTTCCCACCAGAAACTCCCGGCATGCCCGTTCGATGTTGGCCGGGCTGCGGGAGAAAAGACCACCGGTCAGGGCATATTCGGTGTCATTGGCCAGCGCTAGGGCCTCGGTAAAATCCCCGACCTTGAAGATGCACACCACCGGTCCGAAGATCTCCTCCCGGGCCAGGGAACTTTCCGGAGAGATGTCGGTAAACACGGTGGCGGGAACAAAATGGCCGCTTTGTTCCTGGCAGGATCCCTGGGTCAGAAGGGTTCCTTCGGCCTTTCCTTTTTCGATGGCGGCCAATATCCGCTTCCGGGCCGCCTCGTCGATCACGGCGCCCAGATCGGTCCGCGGGTCTTCGCCCGGGCCGCAGATCAGCGTCTCCACGGCCCCTTTGAACCGGCTCAAGAACCGTTCGTAGTTTTCCGCCAGTACGATCAACCGCGATGCGGCCGAGCATTTCTGGCCCATGTAGCCGAAGGCCGACTGAACGATGGGCCCCACGGCCGCGTCGATGTCGGCGTCGGCATCGACGATGATGGCGTTTTTGCCGCCCATTTCGGCCACGACCTTCTTGACATGGGTTGCCCCTTCCGGAGTGCGGCCGGACTTTTCGATGATGGAAAGGCCCACCTCCCGACTGCCGGTAAACACGGTAAAGGCCACGTCCTTGTGGGTGACCAGGGCGTCGCCGATCTCGCCGCCCGGGCCGGGGACGAACTGGAGAACCCCCTTGGGCAGGCCGGCGCTTTCAAAGATCCGGTAGACCGCCTGGCCGATGACCGGCACCTGGGAAGCCGGTTTGTAGACCACGGCGTTTCCGGTGACAATGGCCGCCGACGTCATGCCGATCGAGATCGGAAGCGGAAAATTCCAGGGGGCGATGACCGCACCCACTCCGCGGGGAATGTAGCTGACCCGGCTCGATTCGCCGGGCAGATCCGAGACGACCCTCGGCTTTGCCAGGCGGATCATCTCCCGTCCGTAGAATTCGAGGAAATCGATCGCTTCGCAGATGTCGGCCTGGGACTCGTTCCAGTTCTTCCCGCCCTCGTAGACCAGCAGGGCGGCCAGATCATGGCGTTGCCGCCGGACACTTTCGGCGGCGCGGAACAGGACCTCGGCCCGTTCTTCCGGGGCGGTGGCGGCCCATCCGGGAAACGCCTTTGCCGCGGCGGTCACGGCGCGCTGCACCGTTTCGGTATCCGCACAGACGACCTCGCCCACCACCCGGTCGGGCCGGTTCGGATCGGTGGAGGTGATCTTCTCTTCTCCGGAGACGGGCTGTCCGTCCACGACGGGAGCGGCCGCAAAGGGCATGGCCTTCTTGGTGTTTTCCAGTGCCGCGGCAAAGGCGGCGTGAACGGACGTGTCCCATTCCACGGGGGGTTCGTTTGAAAAGGGACCTTTGGATCCGTATTCGGTGGAAGCCGGCGCCGGCGCATCCTGGTCCGGGTTCTCCCGTGCCAGCAGCGCCGGGTCGGTCAGCATCTTTTCCTTTTCCGCGCCGTCGGCAAAACTCTGCCGCAGGAACGATTCGCTGGAGGTATTTTCCAGCAGTCGGCGCACCAGATAGGCCATCCCGGGGACGATCTCGCCCACCGGGGAGTAGAGCCGCAGCCGCAGGTCGTGCTTTTTCCAGGCCTGCCGAAGATTTTCGGCCATGCCGTGGAGCATCTGAAACTCCAGGCGGTCTTTGGGCACGTTCAGCTTCTTTGCGCACTCGATGACGAAGGCCACGGTACGGATGTTGTGAGAGGCGCACTTGAGCTGCACGACCGGGTGGCTTTCCAGGATCGCGCGGGCGCAGCGCTCGTAGCTGGCGTCGGTTTCGTGCTTGGTGGTGAATACTGGTATCGGATAGTTGAAGAGGCTGGCCATGACCACCTCTTCGTCCCAGAAGGCGCCCTTGACCAGCCGGATGCCGAAGTCCTGGCCTGCCTGCCTGGCCCAGGCCAGCAGGTCGGCGAGGAGCGATTCGGCGTCTTTCATATAGGCCTGGAAGGCGATTCCCTTGTGGGGCCAGTCGCGGAACTCCGGTTCCTCGTTGATGCTCTTGAACAGCTCCAGGGTGAACCGCCGCGCCGGCAGGTGCTCCATGTCCATCAGGACGTAGCCGCCGATCTCCTGCGCCTTTCGGTAGACGGGCCGCAGCCGCTCCTTGGCCCGGTCGATGGCGTAGTCCATGGCGCAGCTCTTGGGCAGATACTGGGAATAGAGGCACGACGCCATCAGCGAAATGTTCACCTGGGGGGTGAACCCCCAGTCCAGGCCGCCTTTCTCGCCTGTGCCCAGGGCGGGCCAGTCCTTGACGATCTCGCTGTACCGGTCCAGCAGCTCCAGCTGATGTTCCAGGAATGCTTCTTCCTCCTGGGTGGAGGTGACCGCCTCTTTCAGGATCTTCACCGTCCAGGCGACCCCCTCTTTGTCCCGGCCCTTTTTCATGACCTTGGCGGCCTCGAAGATGTTCTCGCCGGTGATGAACTGCCGCCCCATCGTGCCGATGTTCTTGCCGATGCTCGTGGCCGCCATCTTGGCCACCACGGAGTCCGGTTTGACTTTGGAGATCCCCCACTGCATCATCTTGGAAAAGTCCTGGCCGGGCCGGCAGAAGTACTCCTTCATATGCCGCGCCACCGACTCGGGGCTGCGCAGGTAGGGAAAGACGTCCACGAAGCGGAACATCTCCTTTTTGAAGGCGTCGTTTTTCATGGAAAGGTCCATCACCTTTCCGGTCCAAAAGTCCTTCTTGAAAACGGATGGCCGGGTCTTTTCGGCGACTTCGTAGAGGTGCAGGCCGGTCTCCCGGATCTTTTTTTCGAATTCAGATGCCATTTTACATATTCCTTTCCAGACGGGTCCGGTCTGCTGCGTGTCTTTGGCGGCGGGCCTGTAGAGTCGTCGGAGGCCGCCCTACGAGGTGGCGTCAGCTCGCGAAGGCGCTCCTGTAAACTCTTTTTTCAGTTCGGTGTTTACGATATTCAAATGTTCGCGCATCGCGCGGGATGACGCTTTCCCCTGTTTGGATTCAATCAGCGAGACCACCTGGCGAGCCGTGTCCACGGCCCTTTCCACGTTAAACGGCATGGATATGCCAAGCGCGTTGTCCATAAAGCCGATATAGTTGTGGGCCCGTTCCACAAGAAGTTTGGCGATTTCGATGATGGCTTGGTTGTTGCTGGCCTCTGCCACGGCCATGTGGAACGCGAAGTCGAGTTGATAAAAGAGCTCTTTTTCGTGATAGCTGTCTTTCATCCGATCGGCGAGGGCTCTGAGCCGTTTCAGATGATCCTCGTCGGCTGCGGCTGCCGCCATCTCTGCGGCAGCGCATTCCACCACCTCCCGGGCCTTCATCAGGTCCTGAAGAGAAATGGCTTCGAACGCCTTTTCGATGTCGGTGGTCGGTTTTTCCGGCTGAAGCGCGTCGTCGGCAATGAATGTTCCCTTTCCCTGGATGACACTTAAACATCCCATCACGCCGAGGATCTTGATGGCCTCCCGAATGGAACCGAGACCGACGCCGAACATCCTGGCCAGCTCCCGCTGGGAAGGAAGCCGCGCACCCGGCTGCAACTCTCCGGATCGGATGCGCCTGATGATCTCTTCGGCAAGGGCCTCCGGCGCCGAACTCACGCGGATATTTTGAAACATCAAAGATCTCCTCCATCTTCGACCAGGTTG
>JASFPT010000349.1:0-3788 GCA_050115795.1 Desulfobacterales bacterium | reverse complement strand
CTGGACCTGGCGTCCATCGCCAAGGGCGATGCGGTGGACCAGATTGCGGCCCTGCTCGATGCAGAGGGGATTCACCGCCACTTGGTGGAAATCGGCGGGGAGGTACTGGCCACGGGCCGAAAAGCGGGTGGTGCGCCGTGGAAGGTGGGCATCAACCGTCCCGACCCGGATTCCGACGTCGACTCGGTCTACCGGGTGGTGGAAATGGTCGACCGGGCCATGGCGACCAGCGGAGATTACCGGAATTTCTTCGTCGACCAGGGGACCGTCTATACCCATGTAATCGATCCGCGCACGGGAAAACCGGTACAAACCGGCGTGGTGAGTGCATCGGTTCTGGCTCGGACCTGCGCTTTTGCAGACGGCCTGGCAACGGCCTTGATGGTCGTGCCGCCCCCCGAAGGGCTTCGCATCGTCGAACAGATAGAGGGGGTCGAATGCATGATCGTGGTCCACCGTCCGGGCAGCGGGTTCTCAGACCACCTTTCCTCCGGTTTTCCGGCTTCTTGAAAACGCACACCTCTCGTCTATTTTCTCTTTTCTTGTTTTCCAACCGCTCATCGGCATTTGACAAGCGCTCTGAATGCAAGTAAAAACCATGGAATCCTATAGCTGACCTTCAGGCTCCTTCCTTCAACGATCATTGGGGAAATCCGCAATTGAGCGAACGCGTCCTGAAGCTCCTCTCCCTGGAAAATCTGGTCGCCACCGTGCTCCGCCGTCCTTTGGTCACGGTGCTCGCCATTCTCGCCGTAAGCCTTTTTTTCGCGGCCCAGATTCCGAAACTCACCTTCAGCACCTCCATCTACGATTTGATCATCGAGGATCTGCCCGAAACCGATCAGTACAATCGGTTCAAGGAAATCTTCGGCTCCGATGAAATCATCCGGGTGGTGATCAAGGCCGAAGACGTCCTGGCTCCGGCCACCTTTGCAAAGGTCGAGGCGCTGTCGCAGCAGGCCGCGGCCATTCAGGGCGTCCGGCGGGTCCTCAGCCTGCCCGAGGTCAAAAAGGCGGTGGATGCCACCGGTCAGTGGAGCCTGGACCGCTTTGCCGAGGTGCTGGCGCCGATCGAGATGTTCCAGAAAAACCTGATTTCAACCGACCGGAAATCCACGGTGCTCACCCTGGTCCTGGAAAACGGGGCCGACCAGGACCAGGTGATCGGAGACGTGGAAAAGTTGATGGCAGGGGCCGACAAGAATCTCTCGCTCTACCAGATCGGCATGCCCCTGGTCTCCCAGGCCCTGGCCCGATTCACGGAAAAAGATTTTTTCCGCCTTCCGCCGATTACCTTTGCGCTGATCGCCGTTGTGCTGCTGCTGCTGTTTCGAAGCGCTCGCTACCTGTTTTTCCCGATGGCCTGCGTCACCCTGGCCCTGGTGTGGACCTTTGGGCTCATGGCCCTGACCCGCATTCCGCTGTCGATGGTGATTATGATCGTGCCGGTGTTTCTGATCGCGGTCGGCACGGCCTATTGTCTGCACATCGTTTCGGCCTGCATCGCCGAATCGTCCGCCGCTCGTTCTTCGGAAGAGACCGTGCTGGCGGCCTTTTCAAGCATTGCTTTTCCCACGATCCTGGCGGTAGCCACCACCGTCATCGGGCTGGGGTCTTTGCTCGTCAACCGAATCACGGCGATCCAGGAGTTTGCCATATTTTCCTGTTTCGGAATGGCCAGCCTCCTGGTGATCGTCATGACGGCGTTTCCCGCAGGGCTGTCTCTTCTCCCCCCTTCCCGCCGCGCGCGAAAAATACGCTCGGGATGGCTCGACCGTGTGCTGACCGGCATCGTTCACCTCAACCTGGACCACCAGCGCAAGGTGCTCCCGGTCATCGGCGCGGTATCGATCGTTTGCATTCTGGGCATCTTCCAGCTGCGGGTGGAGACCAACCCGGTGGACTACTTCAAAGAGGACACGCCGGTCAGCCGGCACTTTCACGACATCTACCGCCATCTTGCCGGAAGCTTTCCCGTAAATGTCTTGGTCAGCAGCCCGGAGCCGGACTACTTTGAAGACGCCGCCCACATCGCCGAGATCGCCCGGTTCCAGTCCTATCTGGACACATTGCCCGGGGTGGACAAGACGATCTCTTTTGCCGACTACCTGAAGCTGGTCAACTATGCCTCCAACGGGTTCAAGCCCGAATACTACCGCCTGCCCGAGGAGGCCTGGGAGGCCCGGATGCTGATCAACAGCTACCGGATGATGCTCGGCGAAGAGATGTTGACCCGTTTCATGACACCGGAATTTTCATCGGCCAACATCCTGATGCTGACCCATATGTCCAGTTCCCGGGATTTTTTGCGGACCCGGCAGCAGATCCTGGCGCATGCGAAACAGAAATCTTCCCCGGACCTGAAATGGGAGGTGACCGGGTTCGGTGTGGTCATCTCCGCCAGCAGCGACCTGCTGACTTCCGGGCAGGTCAAAAGCCTGTCGCTGACCATGGTGCTCATCTTTGCCATCATGTTTCTGCTGTTTCTCTCGGCAAAGGTCGGCCTGATCGCCATCCTGCCGAATTTGTTTCCGATCGTGGTCAACTTCGGAATCATGGGATGGTTCGGCATCGAGCTTTCCATGTTCACCAGCCTGATTGCCAGCATCGCCATCGGATTGGCGGTAGACGACACCATCCACTACATGGTCCGCTACAACCGAGAGTTTCGAAAGGATCTCGACGACCGCCGGGCGATGAAAGAGACCATCCTCCATATGGGGCGGCCCATCGTCTTTACCTCCCTCACCATCAGCATCGGCTTTGCCATCCTCTCGTTTTCCAGCTTCAAGCCTACGGCGATCTTCGGAACGATGATGGTCATCACGATGATTTCGGCCCTGGTGGGCGATTTGATGGTGCTTCCGGCGCTAATGCTTCATGTGGAGCTGGTCACCCTGTGGGATCTGATCCGCCTCAAACTCGGCAAGGAGCCCCGGCAGGGCATTCCCCTGTTCAACGGCCTGTCCCGCACCCAGATCAACTACATCATCATGGCCGGCAGCCTTCAGCCTTTTTCCGCCGGAGAGGTTTTGTTTCACAAAGGCGACGAGAGCGATTCCATGTACGCGCTCATCTCCGGAGAACTCGACGTAATCGACCCGATCGATGACAAGCGGGTGACCGATCCGGGCTGTGTTCATCAGCTCATTCGTCACCTTTGGGCCGGTGACGTGGTGGGGGAAATGGGGCTTCTTCGTTCGGCCAAACGGTCTGCCACCGTCGTCGGCAAACGATCCGGGGAGCTCCTGCGGATCAACATGAAGATGATCAAGCGCCTCCAGTGGCTTTACCCCCCCACGGCCCACCGGTTCTTTTTGAACCTGCTGAACATCCTTTGCGACCGGTTGGAAAGCGCCACCAACTGCATGGCACAGCTGAGTTTTGAAGACGACCTGACCCACCTGTGCAACCGGCGCGGCTTTGTGAAGATCCTGGAGGCAGAGGCCTACCGAAGCCGGCGGTTCTCCGAGCCCCTGTCGCTGCTGGTGATGACCGTGGATTTTGCAGCCGTCTCCAGCCAACCGGATTTGGAATCGAAGGACCGGATCCTGAAAGAGATCTGCAGCCGCCTTTTTTCCGACATCCGACGCTGCGACACCTTCGGGCGACTGAATCAGCGAATCTTTGCTTTGCTCATGCCCCGAACGTCCTCGGAAAAGAGCCGCACGGTCCTCCGCCGCCTTCAGAAACTGCTCGATGACGGCCGCTTCGAAAGCGGCGGCCTCCAGGCCGAGGTCTCTCTGGAGATCATCGACCTGGCCGACAAAGAGTCGCTGGCGGCGCCC
>JASFPT010000348.1:0-3808 GCA_050115795.1 Desulfobacterales bacterium | reverse complement strand
ATACGAAGACCGCATCCAGGGGGGAGACGGTCTTCGACCTGAAAACCGGGATGTGGGTCGACATGGTGGTGAAAAGCAAGTCGAATGTGGGGATGACCGGCATGGCCGGCATGGGAGATTCCAACCAGGACGTGGCCAACGTCAGCAAGTACGAGATGGTGAGAAAGAAATAGAGGCGCTTCACGCCGCTGGGATGCTGGAAAGCTGGGATGCTGGAAAGCTCAAACGACGAAAGCGCGCTGCACCAAATCCTATCCCTTCTTTCTCAGCCTCCCAGCTTCCTGGCCTTCAAGCCTCCCAGCCGCGGTATTTGTTTTAGGTGGCCCGATACGCCCGCCGGTAGGGAACCGTTTCCCGGAACCAGAGGGGGAGCGCCAGCGCAAGAACGACGGCGGGGATCTGTTCGGGGCGCGTACGGGCCAAAGAAGCCAGTGCACCCGGCAACCGATCGAAACCCCCTTCAGCGGCAGGATCTGCAAACGCGAGCCGGCCTCCTTCGATGACCCTTGCCGCCGATGTAGAGACCTCGGTCGGATCCACGGCGTAGTCGGCGCCAAGGGCTCTGCCGAGAAGTTCTTTTTTCCACTTTTCCCCCGGCACGAAGCGGACCGCCTCGACCACCGTCCCACGGGCCCTGAGGGCCTCCACCACCGGGCCGCCGTCATCGAAGGCCACCACCTTCGGGGCATCTTTGATCCTCTTTTTCGGCCGCCGATCCTGACTGAAGAGCCGTTTGGTGCGCTGCAGTTTTTCTCCTTCCACGAGAGAAGCGACCGAATCCCTGAACGCCTCCGCCTCGGTGTACCGCCGCTCATCGTAACGATCGATGCGGTATCGCTTCTCTCCCTGCTTTAAAGAGGCTTCCATCACCGCGACACCCCCGGTCAAATGGTCGGCCTGCCAGCAGGCGCCGACAAGTATCATCGCCTCCTCCGGTAAGAAACGGTTCTGGGGGTCCGAGCCGAGGCCCATGGCCGTCCCGGACCTGCTGCCGTGACGGCCCGAAACCTGGATTTCACCGAAATCGTGCCTATTGTATAGATTCGCCAAAACGGCATTCAACCGATGGGAGGATAACATGAGCAAATCAACGAGCCAAGTAAACGAAGAAGTCGACTGCGAAGTGAACGTGTACGAAGGATCCTGGGCGACCTGCGACATGGTGCCCGAAGAGCAAGATCAAGAGGGACGAACGCCGGATATCGAACGCTCAACGTCCAACGTCGAATGAAAAACAAACCTTCCGATGCATCGATCTTCGATGCTGGAAGTTGAGCGTTGGACGCGGCTCCCTCTTTTTTGGCTTCTGATTCATCTTCAGGGAGAACCCCATGACCGATCACAGCCTCCTGGAGGACAAGCGAATCCTCATTGTCGACGATGAGCCGGACGTGCTCGAGACGCTGATCGACCTGCTTCCAGCAGCCCGGGTGACCACAGCGGGAAGTTTCGGTCAGGCAAGGGATCTGATGGAATCGACCCCTTTCGACATCGCGATCCTGGATATCATGGGGGTGGACGGCTACGAGCTGCTCAAGATCGCATCGGGCAAAAACATCACCGCCGTGATGCTCACCGCCCGGGCCCTGGGGCCCGAGAACGTAAAGAAATCCTTTGAGCAAGGCGCCGCCTACTACATTCCCAAGGAAGAGATGATCCGGATCGACACCTTTCTGGAAGACATCCTGAAGGCCCAGCAAAAGGGGGAGAGCACATGGGACGGCTGGTTCGGACGAATGTCCGCCTACCTGGAGCGAAATTTCCAGCCCGGCTGGAAAAAGGGCGACGAGATCTTCTGGGAGAGGTTTCCGTTTCATTGAGCGCCGAGGGCGACGCCGGTGCCGGGCACCTCGCCTCGCCCCTTCCGAAACCGAAAAATCCCCCTCGCGGTCAATGGTTCCCGATCAAACCTTCCCATCGAGAATGTCGAGTTCCAACAGGTCGGAGAACTCCAGCTCCAGCATCTTGACGCTGGCCTTGATCCGTTCCGTGTTGCGGACGACGGCGGGGATCGATGCGCCTGCGGCGGCCAGATCCTCGGCCGCGGACCGTTTCGTCTGCAGGTTCATCCGGCTCTTTTCCGGCGCCGGATCGCCTCCAGCAGGCCGGCGGTTCCGGTCATCATGTTGTCCCCCATCGGCGCGCCGTAGACCACCGGAAGCCTTGACCCCCGAAGCAGGTCCCGCTTCGGGCCGGTGGCCAGGAGAATCTCCACCCGGTCAAAGCCGATCCTTTCCCGGATATAGGCCCCGTGCCCGCCTTCTGCCAGAATCTGTTCGTGGGAAAGCCGGCCGTCGGCAAGCCCCTTTACCAGATTCTCCAGCCGCTCCCGGGTGATGTCCCGGGTGTGGTACTCGAAAAACCCCGCGATGCGCTCCCCGTCGAGCAGCGCGCCGACGGTGTGGGAGGTTGCCACGTCAAGCACCATGCGCCACCGGAACGGCCGGCAGCGTTCGTCCAGGGAAGCGCCCAAAATGGCCGCCATTCCGCTGTCCATCACGTAGATCTGGTCCGCCGGCAGGGTTCCGGCGATGCGGGCCGCAGAAGAGAGGCGGTTGAAGGTCGCCGGTATCCGGCTTTTTTCATAGAGGAGCCGTTCGGGCAGCGGTGACGGATCGAGGCGGTCCCGGAAAAGCCGGTGCCGGTAGTCGAGGTGGGACTCCCCTGCCGGCGGCACCCCGTGGTCCTGGGCGCAGAACCCGATCACGTCGAATGAGAAGTCAACCCCGAAGCCGTCCACCAGGCGCCTCAGCCGCTCCGGTTCCAGATCGCCCAGCACCAGCCGCGAATAGTCGGGCCGACGCGCGCGCTCTTCGACCCCCGCATCATTTACGATCCGGATCCCCCAGCTGCGGACCCGCTCCGGGTCGTGGTGAAAGGTCGCCGCCGCCGATGCGGTGCTGACCACCGTGTGGGTTCGCGCGCGCTTTTTCAGCACCTCGGTCACCGGTCCGCCGCCCATTTCCGCGCCGGTCACCGCCAGGTTTCCGGGCAAGGTTTCGGCGGCCTCGGCCAGGGTCTGCACCGGCGACCGGACCACTGCCTTGTATTGCAGGCCGGCGGCATCGTCGACAAACAAAATGTCCATGGTGCCGGCCCCCACATCGACCAGAAGGAATTTCATACCGCTCCCATAGTGTCCCAGAAGTTTATATAAGAAATTCAGATGCCATAGATCGGGATGATTAGGGCCCGAGGGCTTTTCCCATCGTCCCGCGCCGAGCATCGCAAGAGCCGGACGGATCAGGGCCTTCCGCTGTCTGAGCCCTCCTGCCGGCAGGCGGGAGGGCGAGTTCGGAAGGACCCCGGCCGGATCGAGAAGCGCAGGAAGAAGCGGGGCGCCGGGCGCCCTTTCTTTTGGTTCGTTTTCTTTCGGCGAGGAAAGAAAATGAATGATAAAAAAGAAAAAATCTCAGAAAACGACCGAATCGATTATGATCGTTATTTCCGGGACGCGACAATAGAAGCGCGAACGCAGAGGTAAAAAGCCGAATGCTGAAGATGGAGCGCCCAACGTCCAACGCCGAATCCAAATTGAAACGTTTTGGAATCCTCCCGCCGTGGTGCGGGTCCTTTTGCGCAAGAACCTTTTGAACCAGGGTAACAAACCGGCAAAAGAGGATGAAATGGGTTTATTCGACGTTGGAAGTGCAACGTTCGCTGTTCGACGTTCGTCCCCTGCCGGTGTTCAATCGGTCTTTCTCTGCCCCTGAAAATGCCAGCTTCATTTCCAAAAACGCCGCAATTTCTTCGGCGCCGAGGGCGTCGACCGGCCGGCGGGGCTGATCGAGCAGTGCATCGATCCGAT
>JASFPT010000347.1:0-3825 GCA_050115795.1 Desulfobacterales bacterium | reverse complement strand
GTTCGTCATGGCCGGCAGCTGCCCGGGAATGCGCACCGACGTGAGCGTTCGTCAGATCCGCATCGCCGTGGAACGGGCGCTGGGGTGGGGGCGCAAATCGAAAATCCCGTAACTAAAGGCGCCACTCGCAGCGGTCGGCCGGCCGGATTTCCGCCTCCGGGGCGCCTTCGGCGGACGGCCGCTGGAGAATCCGCTTTTGGATCAATTCGTCCAGGCTCTGTTGCAGGGCCTCTTCGGAGGCGGTCCACCGGGCTCGGATCGTCTCCAGAGAGGGGCCGATCCCGGCGTCGATCAAGCCGCAGCAAAGCAGATACAGGGATATCGACTCCACCGGCAGACCGGTGTTGAAGATTTCCCGGTCGATCGTCGAAGTTGAATCAGGGCTTGCGTCCATGGAATCCTTCCGTCTGTTTCCTGAGTGAAAAGCCGCTGTGTGCGGCGCGGTCACTGTCAAACATGGGACAGGGACCGCGCCCGGTCAAGGCATTTTTGCCAGGTTTCCGGCTGTGGGGGACGGCTTGTGGCCGGTTGGCCGGCAGCGGCTGTTTACCGACGTGTGCCGCTTGCGGCAGTACCGGAACCGGAGAGCAGTCCGGCAAGGGATTCGAAGACCGCCGACACCGGCGGCGTCGCCGCCGGACTGCTTGCCGATTTGCGTGATGAGACGACGGCCACCGCCCGGCCGCGCGGCGACCAGACGGCCGGATCCGTCGGGCCGAAGACGGCGACCGTGGGAAGGCCGGCATAGGCGGCCAGGTGGCTGACGCCCGAGTCGTTTCCCACCAGTGCGCCGGCGCGCAGCAGCCGCTCCAGCAGGTCCACCAGCCTCTCGGTGGCAAAAAGCGGCCACGGCCGTTTTTTCACGGCCGGCGCCAGATCCCGCTCCGCAGGTCCGAGAATGAACTGCGGGTCCAATCCAGCGGCGGCGAGCCGCTGGGCCAGTTCGAAGAAGTGTTCGGCGGGCCATCTTTTTTTCGGGCTTCCGGCGCCGGGATGAATCAGCACCCGGGTCGGTTCGGCCTCCGGTGACCGAAGGTCCCGGAATACGGCCGGTCGGGCCGGGTCGGCCAGGCCGCTGCGGGCCAGGTGCGCCAGCAGATGGTCGGCCGTGTGCAGCCGTCGGTTTTTTCCAGGGCGGGGGGGAATTCGAACGACGCGGCAGCCGGCGTGGCGCTCGAGTCGGTCGGCAAGGGTTGACGCGACCGAAAACAGCAGTACCTGGTCGTATCCGGCGATCCACAACGACAGCCAGGGGGAAAACCCGCCGTACAGATCGGCGAAACGGGCCGATTCGATGGGCAGCGCCCGGCGGACCATCTGCAGTCTCGTCGCCGCCTTTCCGATCTGCTCCTGGCACAGCAGGTCGACGGCGTCGAAACGGTGCGACAGCCGCTCCAGCACGCAAAAGGCCAGCACCACATCGCCCAGCGCGCCGGGGTGGATCACCAGGGCGGCCGTGCCGGCCGTGACTGCGGAATGGACATCTGGCAATGGCGATATCCCAAAAGGCAAACGTCGAACGCCGAATGCCGAACGTCGAATCCCGGCATGGGCGGGAAACGTTCAACTTCCAATGCCGTATTCGCCCCGCCTCGCAGATGAGGGTTTTCGTTTGTGCCGGTGAAGCCGATTATTTTCAAGGGCAGATCGTTTGCCGGGCCTCATCCTGCCCCGTCCGTTTCGGCGGGGTCCCCTATTTATTCGACGTTCGACGTTGGATGTTCGACGTTGGGCGTTCGCTTTTTTTTTCCGTATAGATCCGGCCATTTTGGAAGGGATGGTGACCCGACCCCATCCGCAGAGCCCCTTCAACCAAAGCGTTTTTCCGGCACGCGCTCTACAGGCCGGTGGTGCAGTTGGGCCCCGCAATCATCAGGTTGTTGGAGATCTCCGACTGGATGGTTTCCAGTTTGCTTCCGAAGACAAAGTCTCGGATCAAACCGTGGCCGTAGGCACCGAGCACGATCAGGGCGTCGTGGGGGACGCTGTAGAGGTTTTCTTTGAAGTCGCCGGATTCGAAAAACCGCCAGTTTTCGGCGTTCTGTTCGATTTCAGGGCGCAGGCCCGCCTCGTCGACGACCTTTTCGTAGTCTGGGCGGCTGTAGTTCTTTTCCATCTGGGTGTAGATTTCCAGGGGAAGCCGGGTGCGGCGCTGAAGGCCGAGCCCCAGACGCAGGGCCTTGACGGCGTTGGTCGAACCGCCGAAAAAGACCGCGATTCGGTGCCAGGCTTTGAATGCGGGGCTGGTGACCAGCACCGGGAAGCGGGCCGAGCGCACGATCCTTCGCACCCGCGGGCCGATGTAGCCAAGGCCGATCTTCGAGGAAAGGTCGCTGATGCTGCGGGGACAGCACATGAAGTCGAAGTGGGTCGGAATGTCGGGAAGGGTGGAGGCGGTGAAGTTCTTCGGCTCCAGAAAAAAAGGTTTCACCCCCCCCTCTTCTGCAAGGGCCTGGGCATGGTCCCGGGCCGTGTCCGGCGCCGTCAGGTAAGAGGCGTCCAGGTCGACCTGGACCACGTCGTTGTCGAAGTACATCAGAAACTTGGTGTGCTTCGGGATGTAGATCGAAAGGCTGCAGGAAACGGTCTTGCAAAAAAAGACCGACTGCAGCAGGGTTTCCCGCCCCAGCGGCGTGTTTCTCCAGATGTGAAAAAGCTTGGGTTCCATGGTGCCTCCTGTTGCCGCCTTCAGATTACGGGTGTAAAAAACGTTTTTAACCTGCACCCTATCGAATCAGTGACTCGTCTGCACCATCAGCTCTTTCCGGTACTGGTCCAGCAGGGTGGCCTTTGAAACCATGCCGATAAAGCGGCCGCCGGCCACCACCGGAAGGGTGAACAGCCGGTTGGCATCCATGTGGCGGAGGACGTCGGCAAGATCGTCGTCCGGATGCACCGTCTCCACACGCGTGTCCATGATTTGTCCGACCACCACCGCATCGTACATGGCCGGGTTGAAAAGGTGGGCGCGGATGTCGTCCAGATGGATCATGCCCAGAAAACGGCCGTTTTTTACGTCTTCAACCGGGAAATGGTTGCGGTGGCTTCGTTTGACCACCCCCACAAAATCCCGCAGCGACATGTCCGGATGGACCCGTATGCAGTCGGTTTCCAGCAGTTCGGCGATGCTCAGGTCGGCCAGGACCCGCGCATCGGTCCCCGGTCGCAGCAGCTGCCCCTTTTCCACCAGTTCACGCAGGTAAAACGACGCCGGCTCCACGTAGTGGCAGATCGTCGTCGAAAGGGCCGACACGATGATCAGCGGCAGGATCACCTCGTAGCTGCCGGTGATCTCGACGATCAGGAAGATGCCGGTCAGTGGCGCCTGAAGCATTCCGCTGATCAGCCCGGCCATCCCCAGCAGGGCAAAACAGCCCTCGTTGACCCACTCCACGGCGGGCCAAAGCAGGACCATGCCCCGGTGAAAGGCAAGGCCCGTGAGGCTGCCGACCACCAGGCAGGGCGCGAAAATGCCACCGGAGCCGCCTGAGCCGAGCGTCAGGGCCGTGGCCACGATCTTGGCGACGGCGGCCACCGCGACCAGCATCAGCCCCGGCGAGAAAGAGCCGTCGATCATTTCCCGGATCGAATGGTACCCTTCGCCCAGGACCACCGGTAAAAAAAGGCCGACGATCCCCACGGCGCAGCCGCCCAGCGCCGCCCGCAGCCACGCGGCGGAGACCAGCTGCGCTGCGCGGCGGGAGGTCGACCGGAGCAGCCGGGTCAACGCAACGGAAGCCGCGGCGCAGACCAGGGCCAGGGCGAAGCAGGCCAGGATGTCGAGCAGGTCGATGTGAAAGAGCCGGTGGCTGAAGGCGATCTGGT
>JASFPT010000346.1:0-3830 GCA_050115795.1 Desulfobacterales bacterium | reverse complement strand
TATGTATATATATAATTAAAATTATATCATCACCATTTTCGCCACTCCTGCCGAAGAACCCCTGCGGAAACCGCCCTTCAATTCTCAATTCTAAATTCTCAATTCTAAATCCTCAATCCCTTATTTTCGGGCCGCTTTCTCGAACCTCTCCAGTTGACCCCGGAAGTAGTCCTTGTCCTGCCATGCCTTGTCCAGGGCCTGGCGGGCGACATCCACCGCGCGGTCGAAGCGGCCGTTTACGTAGTAGGCCTCTGCCAGAGTGTCGAGGACATGGGGAGCGGGGTCCCGGGCGGCGGCCTCAAGGGCCAGGGAGAGCGCCATTTCCGGGTTGCGGAGCTCTTCGGTTTCCGCCGTGGCATACAGCCAAGCCAGGTTGTTGAGCGCCGCTGCATCGTCCGGCTTCAGTTCCAGGGCTTTCCGGTACGCATCGGCGGCCTCGGCGAGCCGGTTCTTGGCGTAGTTGACGTCGCCCAGGCGGCGGTATAGCTCCGCGTTGTCCGGGGAGCGTTTCAGTTCCCGCTCGATGATCCTTTCCATCAGATGGCTTGTGAGGCGCCGGCCCCCCTCGCCGTAGTTGAACTGGATTCCGACGCCGCCGATGACCACAAGCGCCGCCAGATAGACGATGATGCTGTTTCTGACCTTTCGGTGATGCCGGTCGATCCAGCGTCTGTCGGCCTCGCAGCGCTTCAGGTAATCGACCCGCTCGGCGATGCTGAAATGATGCCAGTTGGGTCGGTCCGGGGCCTGCCCGCTGAACCAGGCGATCTTTTGGAAGGTGGAGACCAGCGGCCCGGCGGTCTCGAACAGTTCGTAGGCATACAGGTCGGCCTGCCGTTCGAAGTTTCGCATGAAGTATCCGAAAACGAAACGGAAGTAAAAGAGGAACAGGGCGATGATGGCAATAGAGAAGAGCACCGAGGAAAATGCGGCCTGCCCGTCGCCGAGCCACCGGACGAGCTGGTATGTCGGTTCCGAGTACAGGAGCAGAAAGACGAGCAGGTCGAAGATCGAATAGGCAAGCACCAGGTACCCGACAAAAAAGAACAGGTAAAACCAGAGGTGGTGTCGCTTGACGTGCCCGATCTCGTGTGCGATCACCGCATCGACCTCCTCGCCCGACAGGTGGCGCATCAGGCCCGAGGTGATCAGGATGTATCGAAACCTGCCCACAAGGCCCATGACGCCTGCGGTGATCATCCGGCCGCCGAAAAGCGGCCACTGGAGAATGTCGGCATAGGAAAGGCCAGCCTTGTTGCAGACCCGTTCGATGCGGTCCCGGATCGGTCCGGCCGTCAGGGGACGGCATCGCCAGAACCACTGGATCAGCACCGGCCCCAGCACGGCCACCAGGAAGAGAAAGAACAGAAAGTAGGCCGTTTCCCCTTCCGGTGTGGCCAGGATTTGTTTGGGAAGTGAAAAGGGCAGGGCCATCAGCAGGTCGGCCACCCCGGAAAGGACCAGCCAGGGAAGCAGCACCGGCACTGAAAAGGAGATGTTGGACACGACGTATCCGAAGCGCGTCTGGTCGGTGCCGTAGAGCCGTCGGTTGACGGGATAGGCCGCGGCCCAGATCACCGCCATGTAGGCGATGAACAGGCCCAGAAAGAGCAGGGCCGCAGCCGTGGGAAACGCCCTGAAAAAGGGGTGGCGAACCACGAAGTCCGGCAGGCTCAACCCGTAGATGTCCACGGCGAAGAGGGCCACCGCCAGAATCGACAGTCGAATCCGGACCCCCTCGAAGCGGTGGTCGAGGCCGGCATCGAAGTTTCCCCGGCTTTGCCGCAGCACCCGGACAAAGGCCGCCCGGGCAAACAGGGCAAAACCGACCGAAAAGAGCAGCAGCAGAAGAAGCGCCCGGTAGCCCGAAAAATTCGGCTCTTCGGCCGCCGGGTAGGTGGCGTAGATCAGCAGCGCGACGATGAAGTAGAGAAAATTTCCGAACATGGAGCGCAGGCCGGTTTAACGGTTGAGTTGAAGGGTGACGGAGGAAATGCCTAAAATGAGCTAAAATGCCTAAAATGAACCAGGGAACCGATCGAACCGCCCGCTCGCTGTGCTCGCTCAAGACGCCAAGAGCGCAAAACGAACGTTGTTTTTATAAATGGATTGAAGTCCTTCGCGTCCCTTGCGTCTTGGCGGTTCAACCGTTTTTTCCGCTGTTTGCAGTTTCGCCGCGAAAATACCGTTCCTTCTCGCTGTAGATGCACCCGCAGTACTGCTGCCGGTACATCCCGAGGCGCTTGGAGGTCTCCACCCCGTGTTTCCATCCCTCCCGGAAATCCCGGTAGACGAACGGAACCCCAACCGCTCTGGCGACGGACTCCCCCAGTTCGCGAATCCGGTCGTGCTTCTGGAACTTGCTGTAGAGCAGGGTGGAGGTAAAGGCGTCGAACTTGCCGCGCTTGGCCATCAGGGCCGTGGTCCGAAGCCGGTCGTGGTAGCAGATCCGGCAGCGGTCGGCCTCCCGAAAGGCCGCCTTTCGCAGGAACTCCTCCAGTTCGTAGCCCTCCTGGACGATCACCTTCAGGTCGATTCCGTCCGCGTACGCCTGGAGGGTTTCCTGGCGGCGCAGGCACTCGGTGAACGGGTGGATGTTGTGGCGGTAGAAAAACGCCATGACCTCGTGGCCGTCGTTGCGAAGGGTTTCCACCGGGTAGATGGCGCACGGGCCGCAGCAGGTGTGAAGCAGGACCTTCATTGCCGTTCTCCGAAGATGGCGGTGCCGATTCTCACCCAGGTGGCCCCTTCTTCGACGGCGGCCTCGAAGTCGCCGGTCATTCCCATGGAAAGGGCTTCCATCTGGACGCCGTCGATGGCAAGTCCCGCCATCCGGTCGCGCAGCCGTCGCAGGGCGGCGAAGTAGGGTCGAGCCTTTTCGGGCTGGTCGAAAAAGGGGGGCAGGGTCATCAGGCCGCGGATCCGGAGGTGTTCGAACCGGGCCGCCTCCCGGCAAAGGGCCTCGAGGTCCTCCTCGGCCGTGCCGGACTTGGTCGGTTCCTTTCCGAGGTTGACCTGGATCAGCACGTCCTGAACCTTGCCGTGTTTTTCCGCCTGCTTGTCGATCTCCCGGGCCAGCTTGACCGAATCGACCGAATGGATCAGGTCGAACAGCCCCACGGCGTATTTGGCCTTGTTGGACTGGAGGTGGCCGATGAAGTGCCAGGAGATGGAAAGATCGGCCAGGGTCTCGATCTTTTCCCGGGCCTCCTGGACGTAGTTTTCCCCGAATACGGAAAGCCCGGCCGCGACCGCCTCTCGCACGGCTTCGGCCGGGTGGGTCTTGGTCACCGCCACCAGCCCCACGTCGGCCGGATCGCGCCCGGCCCGCAAAGCCGCCGCCTCGATCCGTTCCAGAATTTCCTGTATTCGTTTCTTCATGGCTCTTTGTCCGGGCTAAAAATAATTTAGACAGGATTAACAGGATTGACCGGATGAAAAGAGATGTTTGCGGCGGCCGGAGGCCGCCGCAAACGCTCCATCGCCTCCGGCGATATTAAACGCTCACTCCAATGGCCCGTGATGGCAAAGTCGACGGGTAATCTTCACTGTTGATGCAGCAGCCTCCGCGAAGCGGATGGCTCTTTTCCCCTGCCGTCCGGGCAGGGGAAAAAATCCTGTTCATCCTGTTGATCCTGTCAAAAAGCAGTTATTCAGTTCAGGCCGTTGGGGGTCCAGCCCACGACGCCTTCTGCGATCAGCAGCTCGATCACCTCGCAGACCGGCAGGCCCACCACATTGGTATAAGAGCCGTTGATGCTTTTGACAAGGAAGGTGCCGATGCCCTGAATGGCGTAGGCCCCGGCCTTGTCGAAGGGCTCGCCGGTGGA
>JASFPT010000345.1:0-3834 GCA_050115795.1 Desulfobacterales bacterium | reverse complement strand
GCCCGAGACGACCAACAGCGCCTCCGGTGCGATGGCCTGGGCGACAAACGCCTTTTTCATCGCCTCCAGGATCCCGAAATTTCCGCACCCGGGGCACCACTGGTTGGCAAATTCGCATTCAAAGTCTTTTTCCGAAACCATGATCATCCCTCCAGGTACGGCAAAACGCCGCGGACGATGTCGTTGGGAAACAGCGGACGGCCGTCGTACTTGAGCACCGCACCGGCGGCGGCAAGGCCGGTCTCCATCCGGATCACGCGGCCCAGCTGGGCGGTGGTGTTCTGTTCGACCATCACGAATCGCCCGGCCTTCGACAAAACCTTTGCGGCTGCCTGCTTCGGAAAAGGCCACAGTTCGGAAAAGCAGACACTGCCCACATCGCGGCCGTCGGCCCGCAGCAGCTCCACCGCTTCTGTGACGGCGCCCCGGGCCGTTCCCCAGCCCACCAGCAGAACCTCACTGTCGGCGTGGCGGACGTCGGGGCCGTCCATCTCCTTTTCCATGTCGGCGGTTTTGCCGTTTCGCTTCTCGGTCATCTTGATTCTTTGTTCGATCTCCTCGGTCAGGTGGCCGTCTTCGTCGTGCTCTTCGCTGCAGGCGGTGACCAGCGCCTTGCCGCGGCACGGCAGCGCCCGGGGTGAGATTCCCGATTCGGTCACCGCGTAGCGCCGGTATGCAGCCGGATCGTTCATGTCCTTGTCTCCGACGATATGGCGCGTCACCTCCCCGTCGGTGTCGAAGGCCGCATCGGACCAGAACAGCGAATCGCACAGGTACTGGTCGGCCATGACGATGGCCGGCACCTGGTACTTTTCGGCCAGGGAAAACGCCTTGGCCGTGAGGGCAAAGGCCTCTTCCGGATCCGCCGGTGCGAACACAAACCGCGGAAATTCGTCCTGGGAGGCGTGGATCATGAACATCAGGTCGGCCTGGCCGGTGCGGGTGGCAAGACCCGTGGCCGGCCCGGGGCGCTGGGCGTTGACGACGACCACCGGGGTTTCGCTCATGGCGGCAAACCCCAGGGCTTCGGTCATGAGGCTGAAGCCGCCTCCGGAGGTGGCGGTCATGGCCCGCGCCCCGGCAAACGCGGCGCCGATCACCATGTTCAGCGCGGCGATCTCGTCTTCGGCCTGCTCCACCACCAGGGGAAAAGCGCCCATCCGCTCGGTCAGGTGGGCCATGATGCCGGTGGCCGGGCTCATGGGGTAAAAGGCGCCGAATCGGCAGTCGGCGGCAAGCGCCCCCAGGGCGATCGCCTCGGTCCCCTCGATGAGACGGCCGGAAAGCGCTTTCCCTTTTCCGGCAAACACCCCGGTAAAAGCGGCGGTCTTGACCGCATTGCGGCCGAGTTTGGCCGCGGCGATATTCATGTCGAGAACCGTTGGGTCCTTGTCTTGAAACATGGCTTCGAGCTCGCCGGCCAAAAGGTCTTCGGGGGCGCCCAGCATGGCCAGACAGGCGCCGGCGGCCACCGTGTTGGCGGCGATCCGGCCCCCGGCCTCTTTGGCGAGATCTTCAAAGGAGATGTGGATCGTACCGGCCGGAAGCTCACCGGCTTCCCTGCCCAGGATGGCGGCCCCGCTTTCAGTCAGCTCCTCTTTGTGCAGCGGGTAGGTCCGCTCATCCATGGCAATCAGCAGATCAACCCGGTGGCGGGGGGCGCGAACGGGCCGGTCGCCGATCCGGACCTGGATGAAGCTGTGTCCCCCCCGGATACGGGATTCGAAGTGATTGACGGCCAGCGTGTAGAGACCGGCCGCATGGCAGCACCGGGCCAATAAACTTCCCACGGTCTGGATGCCCTGGCCCGCCTCTCCGCCGATGGTGACGGTCACGTCAACGGACATAGCGGCTCCTTTTCGGTTTCGGGGTGATGGGGTCGATCCCATTGTGCCCGCCCGGACCCGGGAAGGCAAAGGATAATTTTGCGCGGGGCGGCCCGGTCGCCGCGTGGAAAGCCGATTATCTGCCTGGCCGCGACCACAGACGACGGCAAAGAGTCGAGAATCCGCCCCCAACTGCGGGAGGGGGAAGGGGTTTCCATCCCGCGGTCGGAGGTCCACTACGGGGTCACCGAATACGGCACCGCCTACCTGTTCGGAAAGTCGATCCGGGAAAAGGCCCTGGCCCTGATCGAAATCGCACACCCGGCCTTCCGGGAAAAACTCCTGCAAGAGGCGAGGCGGCTGGGATACGTGCGAGCCGATCAGGATCTGAAATACAAGCTGAACGGGACCGAGGCGTGCCGCTATCCGGCAGAAGAAGAACGGAAGATCACCCTGAAGGACGGCACCCGGGTCTGCATCCGGCCGGCCCGGGCCAGCGACGTGCGACAGCTCCAGGAGATCTTTTACCGGCTGCCACCGGAGGACGTCTACACGCGGTTTTTCACCGGCCTCAAATCCCTGTCGATCTCCAACTCCAAGGCCGAATACCTTTGCAACGTCGACTACGCCAGGGAGATGGCCTTTGTCGTCACCCACGGCGACCGGGAAACCGAAAAGCTGGTCGGAAGCGCGTTTTACGCGGTCGATCCTTCGACCAACACCGCAGACGTGGCCGACATGATCCTTCACGAATGGCAGGGCATGGGCCTTGGCTCCCTGCTTCAGGAGCGGATGACCGAATACGCGCGGGCAAGGGGCATCCGGGGATTTTCCGCCGGCATCCTGGCCGAAAACAAGGCCATGGTGAAACAGGCCCAGAAATGCGGAAAAGTCGAGATGAAGCTGGTCGACGGGGCCTACGAAGTGGAAATGCTGTTCGACTAAATCCACTGCCGGGCTGTATCGTTTCGCCGGGGCGGGTTGTGGCCGGCAGCCGACGGTACTCGGTTCGGCGACAAACCACAAACGACCCACCACAAACAGCGGCCGCGCAAAAGCGCGGCCGCTTGATTTTTCCCGAACGAGGTGGCACCCTCTTTTCAAAAGTCCTGCCCCCATGAAACCCAAAAATCTCCGGAGGAACCCATGTCCGATCTGACGGTGACCTACGAAACGGAGGCATCCGCGCCGGTTGCGACCATCCGCTTCAACCGGCCCCACCGACTGAACGCCATCACCGCCGAGTTGCTGCGCGATTTTTCCGACCAGCTCCGCAGGGCCAAGGCGGACGAATCGGTGCGCGTGGTGCTCCTCACCGGAAACGAGCGGGCCTTTTGTGCCGGTGAAGACCTCAAAGAGACCGACGCCGGCAAAACCATGGACCAGTGGATCGAGGAGGCAAACGGCCTGCAGGACATCCAGCGGCAGATCATGCACCTGGGAAAGCCGATCATCGCCGCCGTCTCCGGCTACGCCCTGGGCGGGGGCTGCGAGTTCGCCATGGGCTGCGACATCCGCATTGCCGCGGAAAACGCGGTCTTCGGCTTTCCGGAGACCGGCGTGGGACTGACCGTCACCAACGCCGGCACCAAGCTGCTGACCCACCTGGTGGGGCTTGGAAAGGCAAAAGAGCTCGTGCTCACCGGCGAGTTCATCGACGCCCGGGAGGCCGAACGGATCGGACTGGTCAACCAGGTGACCCCCGACGCAGCCCTCATGGAGGCGGCCCGCGCCATGGCCGAGAAAATCGCCCGCCGATCCCCCTTGGCCCAGCGGCTTTCCCGGATCGCCATCGACCGGGGCATGGAGGCCAGCTTCGATCAGATCATGGAGCTGGAAGTGAGCCACCTGCTGGTGTGCGCGGGCAGCGAGGGCGAGTATCTCAGGAGGCGGCTGGAGGAGATGAAAAAGAAAGAAGGTAAGAAGATCAGAAGGTAAGAGGGTAAGAGGGGCAGATGTCGGATCTCGGATGTCAGAGGTCAGATGTCCGAATTCGGAATTGCAAAAC
>JASFPT010000344.1:0-3842 GCA_050115795.1 Desulfobacterales bacterium | reverse complement strand
GCCGGCAGGACCGTCTGAAAAAAAGGTTGACAGGCTCCCCCCGCCTGGGGCATGGAAATGGAACGCTGAAGCGAGGAGATCGGACATGACGCACGCCGGAAACACCAGCCGCCTTTTTACCTTCGGGCGCTTCTTCTTTTTTAGAAGCGTCCATCCGGACGTGTAGTCGGCGCAACTGTCAACACACCCCGGGTGGACCGAAAGTCCGCCCGGGGTTTTTTATTTGTAAAAGGCCCCGGGAGATCCCGGGGCCTTTTTTTTTAAGGAGGCTGTCATGAAACTGAAACAAATCTCGATTCCGATCGAAAACTCCATCAACCGCCTTTACGAACTGACCCGGCTTCTGGCCGATGCCGGGATCAACCTCCGTGCGCTGAACCTGGTCGACACCGGCAACTTCGGCGAACTGCGGATCCTGGTCTCCGACCTGGCCGCCGCCCGTCAGATCGCCATGCAGGCCCAGGTGCCGGCCCGGGTCGAAGAGGTTGTCGCCGTTGCCATCGACGACCGCCCCGGGGAATTTTCCCGGCTCCTGCACCCCCTGCAGCGCCGTGGGATCCAGATCCGATACGCCTATGCCTGCGCCGGGGTCGGTGCGGGGACAGCGGTCATGGTCTTTTCCTTCACCGACAACGACCGGGCCGTGGCCATTCTGCAACAAGCCGGGGTCCGTCTGCTCGATTCGGCCGACCTGACCGAGCTCGGCCAACCGGCAGCAGCCGCGGCCTGCTGACCGCGGTGGAAAAGGGAGCCGCACGATGAAGCATTTGAAACTGGCGGCCATCGACAACACCGCGCGAACGGTGGTCCGGGTCGGAGATGCAACCCTGGGAAAGGGGTTCTGCGTCATCGCCGGCCCCTGCAGCGTCGAAAGCGAGGCCCAGATGCTGGAAACCGCCGCAGCCGTGAAAAGCGCCGGGGCGGACATGCTCCGCGGGGGCGCTTTCAAACCCCGTTCCTCTCCTTACTCGTTCCAGGGGCTCGGTATGGAAGGGCTCAAGATCCTGGCCAGGGCCCGGCAGGAGACGGGGTTGCCCGTGGTCACCGAAGTCATCGACCCCCGGGATGTATCCTGGGTGGCTGAATTTGCCGACGTGCTCCAGATCGGCACCCGGAATATGCAAAACTTCGCACTGCTCAAGGAAGTGGGAAAGGCCGGCCGGCCGGTTCTGCTCAAGCGGGGCATGTATTCGACCCTGGAAGAGTGGCTCAACTGCGCCGAATACGTCCTCAGCGAGGGCAATCCGGACGTGGTCCTCTGCGAACGGGGGATCCGGACCTTCGAGCGCTACACCCGAAACACCCTCGACCTGAGTGCAGTGCCCGCCATCCGGGAGCTGACCCACCTGCCGATCATCGTCGATCCGACCCACAGCACCGGCCGGGTTCCCCTGATTGCGCCGATGAGCCTGGCCGCTCTTGCCGCCGGGGCCGACGGGATCATGGTGGAAGTGCACAGTCGACCGAAAGAAGCGCTCTGCGACGCAGACCAGGCCCTGACCCCGGCGCAGTTTGCCAAGATCATGGACCGGCTCCGGCCCCTGCAGCGCTTTTTGGCCGAGGGACCGGAGACAACGGAAACGGGGTGACAAAAAAAACGAACGTCCAACGCCCAACGTCGTATCCGGAAATGGCTATGGGCCGGAAAGCAGATCGCGGCAAGACGAACCGACTGGGCCAAGCGGGTCCACCAGTTAAGGCATTTTAGGCACTTTGGTCATTTTAGGCATTCACACAAGGAAGCCATCATGAAACTGAATGAAATCCGAACGAAGATCGACAAGATCGACCGGGAGCTGCTGGTTCTTCTCCAGGAGCGGATGGGGTTTGCGCTGCGGACGAAGAAGTTCAAGCAGAGCGTAAACGACCCCCAGCGGGAGGAAGCCCTGCTGGCCCGCGCCGAGCGCATGAGCCTCGACCTGGTGGAGCGCTCCTTTACCCGCCAGCTGCTCAAGACCATCTTAACCGAGAGCAAGCGCCTTCAAACAGAAGACCGGCCCCTGGTCGCCTTTCAGGGGGAGCATGGCGCATACGGAGAGGTGGCGGCACGGAAGCTGGTCCCCGGAGGCGCCTACATCCCTTGCCTGGAGTTCGTCGACGTGTTCCGCGGTGTGGAAGACGGCGATCTCGACCTGGGGGTGGTGCCGGTGGAAAACTCTTTGGAGGGGGCCGTCACCCAGGTCAACGACCTGCTCACCGACACCGGCCTGCAGGTGGTCGGAGAAGCCAAGGTCCCCGTGAACCACTGCCTGCTGGCGACTGAAATCGGCGACTACCGGGACCTGCGGCAGGTCTTTTCCCATCCCCAGGCCCTGGCCCAGTGCCGTGGGTTTTTGATGCGCAACCGGCTCGAACCGATGCCCTACTACGACACGGCCGGCGCCGCCAAGATGCTCGCACGGGAAAATCCGCGGGCCGCCGGCGCCATCGCAAGCGCCCTGTGCGCCGAACTCTACGATCTGGAGATCATCAAGGAAGGGATCGAAGACGGTCCGTTGAACACCACCCGGTTTTTGCTTCTGTCCAGGGACGGCTATGCAGAGCGCGGAGACAAGACCTCCGTGGTGTTCGCCACCCGGCACGAAGCCGGCCGCCTCTTCGAGGTGCTTCGCCTTTTTGCCGAGGCGGAGATCAACCTGACGCGGATCGCATCGATGCCGCTGCGGCAGGATCCGGACAACTACTGCTTTTTTCTCGATTTCGAAGGAGACGGGGCCGACGAAAAAGTGGCGCAGGTGCTCTCGCGCATGGAGGAGTTGACGATCACCCTCAAAAGGCTGGGGAGCTACCCGGCAAACGGGAAGTGAGGTGCTTCGATTTGATTGTTTGCCGAGTCTATCGATTACATTCGAAACACGAAATTCGAAATCCGAGACAAACTCGGATTTGCGCTGCGACCGATGAAAGGAAAAGCCGGGCAGACCCGTCCTGCCCGGCTTTTCCGTGCGGTTTGATTATCCTACCTTGAGCAGCAGCGCCCCGGCCGTGTCGCCGGCAGCGCAGCCGCCGAAGAGCATGTAGCCGCCGCCGGCCATGGCGGCCTCTTCGATGCCTTCCATGATGCATCGGCCGGCCGTGGGCCCCTGGGGATGGCCGAACACCAGCGAGCTTCCGTAGTTGTTGAACCCCATCACGTCGATGCCGAACTGGTCGGCCAGAAAGATGTCGTTGGCCGAAAAGGGGTTGTGGGTCTTGATGACCTTCACATCGCCGATGGAGATGCCCCCCTTGTCCAGCGCCATCTGGCAGGCCGGGACCACGGCGGCGGCCATGTAGCCCTTCTTGGTGCGGTGATATCCGTAGGAGAGCACCTGGACCTCTACGTTCGGATCGGTGCTCAGCTCCCTGGCGCGGTCGCGAGTGGTCACCAGCATTCCGATGTTGCCGTCGGCCGGATGGGTCTGGGCGCCGAAGGTGTGCACCCCCTCGGGGAGAACCGGCCGCAGGCGGGCCAAGCCCTCTTCGGTGGTTTCCATCACCCCTTCGTCTGCTTCCAGGGTGATCGTCTTTTTCCTGGACACCTGGACCTCGGCCGGGAACATGTACCGCTTCTGAAAGGCGCGGTCGTCCTTCAGGGCGTCGGTGTACTGCTGGTAGCGCCGCAGGGCCACCGCATCGCACTGCTCCCGGGTGATCCCGTTTTCCGCCGCCACGTTCTCGGCGGTCTGGATCATGGCGTTTTTCGCTGACGGGTCGAATCCGAAATGATCCATCACCCAGTCTTCTGACTCCACCTGGCCGCCCGGCCCCTTGGGATTGGGCCATATGGTGTGGGGCCCGTTGGAGCAACGGTCCACGGCCAGCACGAACGGGTGGGTGTACAGACCGTTTTCCACGCCGGC
>JASFPT010000343.1:0-3842 GCA_050115795.1 Desulfobacterales bacterium | reverse complement strand
AATTCTCCCGAAGTTGTGCACGTCCACGTTGGCCAGAAAATGCAGGCGCAGCCCGTCGGTGCGGGCCGCCAGGGCCCTGGAGACAAATTCGGTACCCAAATAGGATCCGCCGATGCCGATCACCACGGCGTCGGTAAAGGGCCTGCCGCCGGCGCCGACGATTTCACCGGCGCGGATTTTTTCCGAAAAGGCTCTGATTTTTTCTCTTTCCGCCCGAAGGGCGGGCATCACGTCTTTCCCGTCGACCGTCACCGGATCGCTGGAAAAGGATCTTGCGGCCGTGTGAAGCGCCGCCCGGTTTTCGGTGACGTTGACCTTTTCACCGGCGGCCATCTGGGCAAAACGCTCCAGAAGCCCGGCCTTGGATGCCAGCCGGTGAAGGGCGTCGAGGACCGCGCCGTCGACCCGCTGCCGGGAAAAATCGTAAAACAGCCCACCGCCGGTCAACGAAAAGCGCTCCAGCCGTTTGTCCTCTTCCAGAAGGTGCCTCAGATGCCGATCCGGAAGGTTCATCCGCTCGGCCAGACCCTCCAGTGCAGTCCATTCAGAGGTTTGGTTCGGCTTCGACCCACTCATTTCAATTCTCCTGTGCCGATGAAAACGCGCCGCAAAGACGCAGAGGCGACAGAAAGCACCTGATTGCAATCTTCGATGCGCATCCGCCGCGTCCCCTGCGGCTCTCAAGCGAAAAAGGCGTTACCTGAATTGCGCCCGGATCTTTAGCGTTCTGCTGCCAGCTGCTCGTAGATGTCGGTCAGCGCACGGGCGGAAACATCGGCCATGGCAAGACTCATGGCTTCGGCCAGCGAAAGGGGGTTCCGGTAGCGGCATGGATGCCGGGCGCTGTAGCGGCGCTGCATCAAAATCCGGCGCCCGCTGCTTGCGGTCCGGTTTGCCGAGAGGGTCAAGCTGACGGACAGCACCGCCTCCCAGCCGGTTTGCGCATCGTTTTCGAAAAATTCGTCGACCGTTCCTTCCAGCACATGGGTGGCCTGGAGCAGGCTGTCGCTGCCGATGACCGCCTTGCAAAAGCCGACGCTTCTCAGATCCCTTTCCAGGTGCCAGGCGACCAGTTGGGCCGGCGGCGCCTGCCACCGGTGGTATCGGTAGGTGTCTACGACGTAGGGCTTTTCACGGTAGGCCATCCGGTCGGTTCCGAGAAAAATGGGGGCATCGAAGGCATCGACCCGGATGACCACCGGAAGGCTTTCGACGGCGGCGGCGGTTTCCGGGCCCGGATACTCCAGCGAGTAGACATCAGACTCCAGGGGCGGCCCCTTGGTGCCGACGCAGGAAAAGACAGCCGCTACAACAAACAACAGGCCCACAAAGCGTTTCATAGCGCACCTCGGGTCACGGTTCTTGCGGTTCCTCCACCGCCCGCGGCGGCGGCGGTTCTCCGAACAGCAGCCGGGAAGGCTGCTCGGATATTTCTTCCAGCAGCCGGTTCAGGTGCTCGCTGCTGCTTTTCAGCTCCCGCAGGGTTACCGACAGCTGGCGTTCCATCCGCGCCACCCGCTCTTTTCCGTCTTCCGCCAGCTGGGCGCCGCTGTCAAAAAACCGGTCGGCCTTTGCCACGGCGGCGCGAAAGTCGGCCAGGGCCGTGCCGAAATCAGTCTTCATCGTTTCAAAGTTGCGATCCACCGAAGAGATCGCCTGGTTGACCTCTCCAACGACTTGTTCGGTGGAGCGGGACAGCTCGGCGACGGCGGTTGCAGCATCGTCTCCGGAGGCGAGCAGTTTCTGCCAGCGGGGGCTTGCCGCCAGCTGCTGGGCGGCCTGGATCGCGGAACGAAGGTCTGCCGATAGCGCTTCGATCTGGGCCGCTTCCAGGGCCTGGTCGAAGCGATCGATCGCCTTTTGGATTCGCGTGGAGATCGCCACGAAGTCGACCGCCTTGAGCTGATCGATCACCTCCACGACCCCTTCCGTGAATTGCTTGATCCCGGAGGGCTTGGTGGGGATCACGGGATACTTGGAAGGAAAATCGATCTTCGGGGAAAGTTTCTGATCGCTCGGCGCCCGGTGGTCGAGTTCGACGAACATCAGCCCGGTGATGCCCACCGACTTGAGTTGGGCCACCCACTGTTCATTGGGCTTCAGGTCCGTTTCGATCTTGAGCACCGCCTCGATGAGCCGCCCGTCGGGGGCGACCCCCAGGCTTTCCACCCGGCCGATCGTCACCCCGCGGTACTTGACCGGAGAATCCCGGTCCAGACCCTGAACCGACTCGTCGAAATAGGCGACGTAGTACTGCCCCTCCTGCAGGTAATGGGACAATCCCAGCCAGATCACGGCGGCCGCTACAACGGCAAGGCCGACGATGACGAAGAGTCCCACGCTAAATTGGGTTTTTATCGATGCCACCGCCTTGGTTTCTCCTTTCGGCCGTCCGGGGCGTTATGAATCGCTGCGGGCTTTCCGTTGAAAGAAACGGCGAACCTCCGGATTTTCGGAATGGTCCCGGAGACTGCGCGGTTCGCCTTCGGCGACAATCCCCCGGCGCCCCTTGTCGAGCATGATCGCCTGGTCGGCGATGCTCATGATGCTGCCCAGGTCGTGGGTGACGATCACCATGGTCGTGCCCAGGCTCCGATTGATGTGCCGGATCAGATGGTCGATCTCGGCTGAAATGACCGGATCGAGGCCGGAAGTCGGCTCGTCCAGAAAAAGGATCTTCGGATTCAGCGCCATGGCCCGGGCAAGTGCGGCGCGCTTTTTCATCCCGCCGCTGATCTCCGAGGGCAGATGGGCTTCAAACCCGGACAAGTCCACCATGCACAGCTTCATGCGAACGAGCTGATCCACCGCAGAAGGCGGAAGCTGCGTGTATTCAGAAATCGGAAGCGCAATATTTTCGGCCAGCGTCATCGACCCGAACAACGCACTGTTTTGAAAAAGCACCCCGATCTTTCGCTGGACCTCCCGGTACCGGGTCTCGGAGGCATACAGTTCGTCGCCGTCGATTTTCACCGATCCGGACCGGGCCCGGTCCAGCCCGATCATGTGACGCATCAGGGTGCTCTTCCCGCAGCCGCTGGCGCCGATGATGACGAATATCTTCCCGCGCGGCACGGTGAAGCTGACATCCTGCAAGATCGTGGCTTCGCCGTAACGTGCAAGCAGGTCGCTGACCTCGATGATCGAGTCTGCATTCACGGCCATGGCTACCAGTAACTCCGGATCACGGCGAACACCGAGTCAAACAGGATGATCAGAAAGATGGCGCTGACTACGGCGGAAGTGGCGGCATTGCCGACGCTGTCGGCACCCCCCCGTGCCTGAAAACCCCGAAGACACCCCACCCAGGAGACGATGGCGGCAAAGACGACGCTTTTCGACAGGCCCCACATCACCTCAAAGAGCGTGAGGGTCTTCAGGGTCTGGGAAATATAGGAGTGGGGCGTCAGGTTAAGCATGAACACCCCGACCACCAGCCCGCCCGCGATGGCAAACAGATCCGCAAAAAGGGTCAGCAGGGGCACCACGAGCATGGCGGCGATAATCCGGGGGACGGCCAAAAACTTGGTCGGATGAAACCCCATGATGAACAGGGCGTCGATCTCTTCTGAAATCCGCATGGTTCCGAGTTCGGCGGCAAATGCCGAACCGGATCGGCCGGCGACGACGATCGCGGTCATGATCGGGCCCAATTCGCTGACCATGGCGAGCGCCACGAGAGAAGCTACGTAGATATTGGCCCCGAACTGCTCCAGTTGCAGCGCGGAAGTAAACGCCATCACAAGACCCAACAAGAAACCGATGAGACCGACAATGGGAAGCGCGTCGACGCCGGTCTTTTCCATCTGGGTCAGGGTATCTCCCCATCGAAGGGAGCGCGG
>JASFPT010000342.1:0-3847 GCA_050115795.1 Desulfobacterales bacterium | reverse complement strand
TTCCACCGCTGAGGAGATCGAACTCGCCGCACCTTCGCCGCTGGAGACATCGGCGGAGGCAGTTCCGATCCCGCAGCAGCCGCGGCCCGAAGCGGAGGCCGATCGGTCCTGGAAGACCGAAGAGGCAAAGAAGGGGGTAGAAAAGGAGGAGGAGGAGGAGGAGGAGGAGGAAACCATCGACTTGCATCAGATCGTCCGCGTCCGCTCGGACCTGATCCAGGATCCGGCCGGCCTTTCTGCACCGCGGCCCAGGCCCAAGACGCCCCCCAACGTGAAAATGTCCCGCATCGCCCATGAACTGGCCGACATGATTTCCGACATCAACGGCAGCAAAAAGTCTTAGACGGGCCGGTTTTGCGCACCGCCTGCAGCAGGCTGCAGAAAATCTTCTACCGCAGGAAAATCCGCCCGATTTCGATCCGCTCGCCGATCCCGTCGAAAGTCTCCGAAGCGCCAAAGCCGCTGCGGCGGCGGTGCGCTGCCGGAGATGCGCTCGCCATTGCGCTTCAGGAAAGGACGTGGCGGTCCAGCACAAAGCAGGTGAAGGTGCCTTCGAAAACCGGCTCCCCTTCCCGGGTCACCGTTACCGGCACGACCTGTTTTTTTCCTTTCGTGGACTCCACCCGGGCCTCGGCCACCAGCTTTTCGCCGGAACGAACCGGCTTGAGAAACCGGACCTCGGCCGCTCCCAGGACCACATTCGGATGATTCACCGCGATCATGGCGGCGTAGTCGGCCAGGCCGAACACGAACCCTCCGTGGACAAGCCCGGTGTCGTCAACGGCCATTCGGGATACGGTGGTCAACTCGACCCGGCTGGCCCCTTTTTCGAGCGCCGCAGCGCTCCCGCAAAGCTCCGCATCGATACGCTTGTGGGTGTCGATGTTCACGGCGGCACCTCCGCTTCCGGGAAAATGAAAGAGAATCGAAAAACGAAAAAGCAATCCCTACTGGTTATTCGTTCCGCAAAGCCGCGTCAAGTGACCGGCGCAAAGAACCCGACCATGAGGTTCATGTCCCGGCAACGAAAGAAAACCATGGAAGCCGATAATCGATTCACGTATAAAGATGAGCGTCTGAGCTTCTCTCCCCCATAAACCGCTGAATCGCGAACAGGCGAGGATCTGTTATGGAACACCACGACCACGACGCCAGAATCGCCCGGGTCCGCAAGACCCTCGACGAGTTGGGACTGGACACCTTCATGGTCACCGTGCCGGAAAACCGCCGCTATCTGAGCGGCTATCGCGCTGCGGACACCCAGTTCGACGAAACAGCCGGCGCCCTGCTGATCACCGCAGACCGTCTGCTGCTGGCCACCGACTCCCGATTCGAACTCGAGGCCGCCCGGCAGGCGCCGGGCTTTGAGCGATATATCTACAAAAAAGGGCTGGACCGGGAAATTTCGGCGATTCTCTCCGAGTTGGGCACCCGGCGCCTCGGCTTTGAAAGCGTCCGCTTGTCCGTTCTTCAGTTCGAAACCATCCGGGCCGCCATCGCCGAAAGCCGCCTGGCCGTGGAAACCGTCGCCACCGAGGGTATTGTCGAGCGCCTGCGGCTGAAAAAATCCAGGGCGGAAATCGAAGCGATCCGCCGCGCGCTCCTGCTGGCCGAATCCGCGTTTCAAAACGTCCTCGACAGCCTGTCGCCGGGGATCACCGAAGCGGCGTTGGCCTGGACGCTGGAGCGGTCCCTCCGGGAGGCGGGGGCCGACGCTCTCTCTTTTGACAGCATCGTGGCCGCCGGCGTTAACGCGGCCCTTCCCCACGCCGTTCCCAGCGACCGCAAAATCGCTTCTGGAGAGCCGGTCCTCTTCGACTGGGGGGTGCGGCTCAACGGCTACTGCAGCGACATTTCCAGGACCGTGGTCATCGATGAGCCGGACGATAGGTTCGCCCGGGTTTTTGCAGCCGTCCGCGAGGCCCAGGAAAAGGCCATCGAGGCGATTCGACCCGGTATGAGTGGAAAGGCGGTGGACCAGGTGGCCCGGGACCACATCGAACGGTGCGGCTTCGGCGGGCGTTTCGGGCACGGACTCGGCCACGGCGTGGGCCTCGCCATTCACGAAGCCCCCCGGCTCAGCCCGGTGCGGGATGACATCCTGGAGCCGGGAATGGTCGTCACGGTGGAGCCGGGGGTCTACCTCCCGGACTGGGGCGGGGTCCGGTTGGAGAACATGGTGGTCATTACCGAGAACGGCGCCGAGGTGCTCAACCGAATGCCGGTGAACCTCACGCCGCTGGGGTGATTGCAGGTGGCTTTGGCGCTTGAAGGAAACGCTTGAACCGCCAAGACGCCAAGGACGCCAGGAACTGCGTTTACGATTCAAGAAAAACCCTTTGCGCCTTGGCGGTTCCATTGGTTCTTTCTCTTCGCCCAAGGAAATGAATCCGATGGCAAAACTCGACGAACTGGCGGACCGCTTCCTCAACTACCTCGTGGTGGAAAAGGGGCTCGCCGAGCAGACGATCGACGCCTACAGCAGCGATCTGACCCGGTTCCTCGATTTTCTGAGCGACGGCGGCCACCGCGATATCGCCGACGTCGACGTCGCCGTCTTGCTTCGTTACCTGATCGGGCTCCGGCGCCGGGGGCTGGATGCCCGCAGCCGGGCCCGCCACCTGGTGACGCTCCGGGGCTTTTTCCGCTTTCTGATCCAGGAGCGGATCATCGAAAGTGATCCGACCCGGATGATCGACCTGCCCAAAGCCGGCCTTCGGCTCCCCGATGTCCTTTCCGTATCCGAGGTCCGGCAGCTCCTCGACGCCCCCGACCCCGCCTCGCCCGTCGGCGCCCGGGATGCGGCCATGATCGAACTGCTCTATGCCGCCGGGCTCCGGGTCTCCGAACTCGTCCACCTGCGCCTTCAGGATGTCAACCTCGAGGCCGGTTTTGTCCGGGTGCTGGGAAAAGGGGGCAAGGAGCGGATCGTCCCCATCGGCACCCATGCCCGGCAGCGAATCACCGAATACGTCGAAGGCGGACGAAACCACCAGCTCGCCGGCCGGGTCAGCCCTCATCTCTTCGTTGCCCGCGCGGGAAGACCGATGAGCCGACAGGGGTTCTGGAAGCTGCTCAGAAAATACGCCGCAGCCGCCGGAATCCGAAAAAAAGTCACCCCGCACACCCTCCGGCATTCGTTTGCATCCCATCTGCTCGAAGGCGGTGCAGACCTGAGGGCCGTTCAGGCGATGCTCGGCCATGCCGACATCGCGACCACCCAGATCTACACCCATGTTGCCCGGGACCGCATCCGCCGCGCCCACGAAAAGTATCACCCCAGGGGGTGAGAAGGGTGCCGGCCGGAAAAAATAACGCGCACTGTCATAACTTTCTATTGCGTCATAAAAAGCCCGTCTTCGAAATTCCCAACACCCGTAACAGCCCCATCTCCCCGCCTGCCCCCCCCGATTCGGGCATGCTCGATGTCGGCAGTCAATGTCGAACCAACTTTCGCTTGTCGTTGTCAATCTGCTATCTTGACACATCATCCATTTATCCTATATTTTCCTAAGAAGCGTCATAATTATAATCTTCAATGATTTCAAAATGATAAATTATAGTTCACATCCGCTCTCGTCCTGATTGACCGCAAACGGACCGCTTCATGCAGGGGTTTTCCCGGTTTTTTCTTGAATTGCCAACAAAATTGAAGGTATGATTCCATCTTTATGGGCGCAAGAATGACGCCAGAACCGCTTAATGACACAACGATGAACGGCCCGTCCACAAACGCCTTCTGGATCCCCGCCAACCGGCCGGCAGAAACCGGAGAACAGGCGCTTCTGCAAGCGCTGGGGCAGCTGAATCGACCCGCCGTTCTGGTCGATGTCGATGGGGGGGTGGG
>JASFPT010000341.1:0-3869 GCA_050115795.1 Desulfobacterales bacterium | reverse complement strand
CCGGAACGCCGCACATCGGAATCGGTGTTTTGTCGTTCTTGTTCCGGGAAGTCAGGGTGATTTCCAGCGCCCGGGAGGCAACCTGGGCGTCTTCGAAGAACATCTCGTAGAAGTCGCCCATCCGGTAGAAAAGGAGCACATCCGGATACGCTTCCTTGATGGAGAGATACTGCTGAATCATGGGTGTGGCGCTGGAAGAACTCATGAGGCCTTTTCCGGTTCGCAGGGCGGTTCCGGCCGTTTCCGGGGGGAATGCAGCAGGGCGGTTTGCGGCCGGGGCGGAGGCGATTCGCTCAGGCCCCTTGGAGGGTCTCGGCGGTTTCGGGCGGGCCCTGCTCGGGGGCGGGTTCACCGCGCTTGATGATTTCGATCTCGTTTCGGAGAGCCGAAATCTGCTCCAGGTGGGACTCGACGGTGGCGTTCATGTTTTTCACCACTTTTCTCGCCTTGAACCGTTCCGAGAGGCTGACCGCGTAAGCGATCAGGAACCCGACGAGAAAACAGCCCAGAATGAGAATTCCGGTGGCCAGCGGCGGCGTGTGGTACTGCTTCACATAGAGGTTGATCTCAAGGCTTTTCTTGGCAAGAAAGTAGTCCTGATTCTGATAGACCACCAAGGCAACGAATCCGATGACCAGCAGCCAGAAGACTACCTTCACCTTTTTCATCGACGCTCTCCTTTGATCGCCTCCTGGATGAGACCCCCGATCGAAATGCGCAGCCGAGAATAGAGAACCGTTTCCTGCCGGCCAATCCCGGGACCGGGAAACGGTCATCTCCCCTTCTATCATCAGCAAAAAAGACTACGCTTTTCCCACCGAAAACTCAACCTTTTTTTCCGAAAGCGGAACCAGCTCCAGGCGCCCCCACAGCCCGATCCGGTCTTTGACGATGATCACGAGACCTTCGATGCCGGGGATTTTCTTTCCGAAAGCGATCGCCTTTTGAATGTCGCCGGGGGAAGAGACCCGATTGCCGATGGCCGTTGCAGCCGCGTCTGCCGCTGCGCAGGAGGGCCCGGTCACACAGACGGCGTCGGCCCGCCCAAAGCTGAAGGAGTGGCCCACCGTTCCCGAAGAGGTGCACACGGCCACGCCTCTTCCCTCTGGATTGAGGCGCAAACCGATGCGCATGCTCATGGGGGATTGGCCGGCATAGATCCCCACCACCACCGGCCCGTCGGTTTGCAGAAAGATATCGCCACCGTTTTCCACGATTACCTGGCGGCTGACCTCGAGCAGTTCCCTGCCCACCAATTCGGCAATGGCGCCGGCCACAGCGGCCATGGGCCCGACCCCGGCCGCATTGCCCGCCTTGACCATATCCCGGACGATCGGCGGCACCGGCCCCTGGGTCTTCCAGGGGGACAGCGTCCGGGCAAACTCCGGGTTCAGGCCGATATAGGCTTCCAGGTATCCGCGGCACCGAAGCACGGCTTCCCGGGCGGGCTCCTGAAAACGGCTGTCGGCGTGGATCAGCAGGTCGGTCTCCTTGACCCGCACCTGAAAGGAAACCAGGTCTCCGGCTTCGACCCGGTTTCGGTATTTTTTTTCTTCGGCTCTATTCATGGGCGCCGCAGGAAAATGATAAATTGGTTTCCTTAAATCCGAAATTCGAGCTTCGAATTTTTTCGTTTCGGGTTGAAAGGTAGAGCCCATTGCTTCTGACCTGGTCCTGAGGACCAGGATTGTGAGTCCGCATTCAATGGCCCGACATCAACCGTCCGCTTTCGGCTTTGACCTTCACGCCGGCCGCGGCTGGGGGCGCAGGTGTTCCGGACACTGCCGTAGAAAGTATTGGTCCGTCATTCCGGCAATAAAATCCCTGACGATCTCCTCCTCCCGGTGTTGCTCCAGGTACTGTGCCGACATGTCTTTGAGAAACCGACGGAAAATGACCGAATCGCGGTTTTCGGTACGTATATCGGTAAGATAGCGTTCAAAGAGGATCTCAAAAAGGCTGCGAATCCGCTCCAGCTCGGTCTTGATTTTCGGGTTCATATAGATCCGCTCCATGTTGAACGCCTTGAGGCGACGGAGGCAGTCGGACACTTCCGGGCTGAAGGTGGTGTACGGCATTTCGCGGCTGTGGGCGATCACATCGGTGACCAGATTGTAGACGATCGTTCCGTTGGTATCCCCAAGCCGCTCGGATATCTCCCCGGGAATCTCCGACCGCCGGATCATGTTCAGCCGGATGGCGTCTTCCAGATCCCGGCCGATGTAACTGATCGTGTCGGCCATGCGAACCACGCACCCTTCCAGCGTCATCGGCATCAGGGCCTTGTCCGGATCGGCCTGTTTGGCCGCCACCTCCCGGTCGAATTCTTCGAAGGTTTTTCCCTGCCGGGGGGTCAAGGCCGTATCGTGAACCTCTCCGTCATGGCACAAAATGCCGTCCAGGGTCTGGAGGCAAAGGTTCCAGCCCTTTCCCTTTCGCTCCACCCGCTCGAGAAACTGGACGCTCTGCAGGTTGTGCTGAAACGCACCGATGCCGTGGGCCGTGCACAGGTCGGAGAGAATCCGCTCCCCGTCGTGGCCGAAGGGGGTGTGGCCGATGTCGTGGCCCAGTGCGATGGCCTCGATCAGATCCTCGTTGAGACCCAGAAACCGCCCGATGGTCCGGGCGATCTTGGAGACGAGCTGTACGTGCAGGACCCGATGGGTAATATGATCGTTCTGGATCAGATAGAACACCTGGGTTTTGTCGATATAGCGGCTGTAAGCGTGGGAATGGAGCACCCGGTCCACGTCGACCGAAAAAACAGGCCGGTAGTCGGTCTCCAGCCGGGGCTCGGGCCAGCGCCTCACCCCCGCATCGTCAAGGGTCGCCGACGGACAGAGGTGCTCCCGTTCCCTTCGGGCGACCTCCTCCCGGATCCGCGAAAGGCTTGCGCTTTCAGATTTCCCCATCTGCGATCATCTTCTCCATCATCTTCAGGTAGTCGATTCCGGCCGCCCGGAACCCTTCCTTGCCGTATTTCATGTTCGCTTCGAGCACGTAATATTTCCCTTTGCAGCGGCAGATGTCAATGCCGACGTCGTCCCACCTGCACCGCCGGGCCGTGTGCAGCGCGAGATCGAGCGCCTCTTTCGGAACCCTCTCGAGACGGATCGAGGCGCCCCGGGCGACGTTGCTCCGGAATTCACCGGCAGCAGCGACCCGCCAGTAGGCATGAACGACCCGACGGCCGATGACCACCGCCCGGATGTCCCGATCGACGGGAAGCATCTCCTGGATGTAAGCCACGGGGTGTTGGGCCAGGTACGCTTCCAGAGACGCCGGGTCGGCGATCAAGAAGACGCCCCTTCCCAGGGCCGAACCCCTCGGCGTTTTGCCGATGAAGGGGAACGTGAACCACTGGCCGATCTTTGCTTTCTGACGCTTCCCGTAAAAGACGCGGGTCCGCGGATGCGGGATCCCGGCCAGTTCGAACAGGGCGGTTTGTTTGATCTTGTCCTGCACGCACTTGTAGGTGTGGTAGCTGGGGAATGTGCCGATTCCCAGGGCATCGAACAGATCCGCGTAAAAGGGGGTCGGGTAATAGATCTTTTCCGCCGTTCGCATCCACTCCGCCTCGTGGGGCGGATAATCGGAAAAGTTGGGCCGGACCCCAAGGGTGCGGACATTGGCGCACCCTTTTAGCCGAGCCTCAAGGGCGATGATGGGTTGAGATGATGAAGGCTTGGGCATGTTTACAGATATGGTACGGTTTTGGCCCTCTGGGACCGATCTGTGAAATGAATGCCTAAAATGCCTAAAATGAGCTAAAATTGCCGCAGATCCCTCTATTTCCATCATTCAAATTATATCGTTGGTTTTCAGCACATTCAATTTTAGGCATTTTAGGCATTCTAGCTCATTTTAGG
>JASFPT010000340.1:0-3872 GCA_050115795.1 Desulfobacterales bacterium | reverse complement strand
GAAAGCCCACCTGAAGGTAGTCGGGCCGGGAACCGCCGAGGCAACCGTTTCGCTGGGTGAAGCGGTCGAGGTCATCCTGTATTACCAATACTTGATCAGTGCGAAGCTGGAGCGGGCCATCCAGGGAAAGGACGACGAGGCGGACCTCGATCTGGAAGATTTTCCAAAGGATTCAGACGGCTCGGCAAAAATCGCCCTGATCGGCATCGACCGGTCCATCAGCGCCTGGGGTGCGCTGCTGCAGTATTTTCCGGAACAAAAATCAGAGCTGGTGAAACGGATCGGTTTTTTAAAACAGATCCGGGATGTCACAGAAAGAGAATTTCCGCATGCACGGGCGTTCGTCCGGCCCGGGTTCGATGAATACGTCTCATGATTCCAGGATGATAAAGGGTCGTCCCGCAGGGAGCAGGGACGCCTTTTCGCACAACCGAGGCGCGCCCCGGCAATGGAAAAAGGAGCTGCGGCCATGTTCGCGAAAACCGACACCTGCCGTCTGCTGGCCGATCCGGAGGGCCCGGCGGCCCGGCGGTATCGACATTACGACGACTTTTTGGACCACAACCATCGGGCCCTGGAACTGCTGGCCGAACTGGAGCTGGTCGACCGGGGGGCCGGCCTGGCGACCCTGGCCTCGATCCGGCGCCGCACCGCAGCGCTGGTCGATGAAGTGCGCTCGATGGCCGATGCCCTGAACGGCCTGGCGGAAGACCGCTACAAGGATCTGGTGCCGGTGCTCGACGAAGTCTCCCGGTCCCTGGCGCCGCTTCTTCAAGAGAGGCGGCCGCCGACAGAAGGACCGCTGATTCTCCCGTTTTCGGACCTTGCCGCCGACGGGGTTTTGCTGGCCGGCGCCAAGGCGGTCAATCTGGCGCGGGTGCGAAACGACCTGCAGCTGCCCGCCCCGGACGGTTTTGTCGTCACCACGGCGGCATTTGACCGGTTTTTGCGCGAAAACCGGCTTCTACCCCGCATCGAGGCCATGCTGGCCAGGTTCGATCCGGATCGCGAAGAAGAAAGAAACGAAAAGGACTGCCGCAGGATCCGCGAGGCGATTCTCCAGGGGCGGTTGCCGGAAGAGTTGGCCGAAACCCTCGACGGCGCGTTCCGGGATCTTGCCGCCCGGCACAACGGCGTTCTTCAGGTGGCGATGCGCAGCAGTGCCGTGGGAGAGGATTCCAGCGCGTCGTTTGCCGGCCAGTATACCAGCGTGATGCCGGTGGGTGCGGACCGGCTCGCCGAGGCTTACAAGTCCGTGGTTGCCAGCAAGTACACCGTGCGCGCCATTCTCTATCGGCTCCGCTTTGGGTTGACCGATGCGGCCACGCCCATGGCGGTGGCCGCGGTGGCGATGATCGATCCCCGGGCGAGCGGGGTCTTATACACGGTGGACCCCTCCCGGCCGGGGGCCGGGCAGTCGCGCATCGATGCGGCCCGGGGGCTGGGCGAAAATGTCGTGGGCGGGGCCGCCTCCCCCGATGTGTTCCACATCGACAGAAGGTCTTTTGAGGTCGTTGAACGGCGCATCTCGTCCGATGGCGGCGCTGGAAAAGACCTTTCCGGACCGGCCGTCGATGACGGTGCCGCCGTTGCGCTGGCCCGGATGGGACTCGTCCTCGAGCGGCACTTCGGCGCCCCCCAGGACGTCGAGTGGGCGGTGGACGCCGGGGGGGAACTGTCGATCCTTCAGAGCCGGCCGCTCAACATGTCTGAAAGCGCCGAAACGCCGGCCGAGCCGGATCTGTCCGGCCTGAAGCGGCTTTTTGCTGCCGGCCAGACCGCCTCTCCGGGCCGGGTGTCGGGAACGGCGGTGCTGGCCGGAGACGGCACGACACGGGAGGCCGCCGCAGACGCGATCCTGGTGGCGCGCACGGCCGCCCCGGAGCTTGCCCCCCTGATGGGCCGGGTGCGGGGCTTGATCACGGACCTGGGCGGGGCCGCCAGCCACCTGGCGTCGGTGGCCCGGGAATTCAATGTGCCCGCCCTGATGGACACCCGGCAGGCCACCGAACGGATCCAGGCGGGATGGGAGATCACGCTGCTGGCCGATGCCGGCGAGGTCTACCTCGGACGGGTGCCGGAGTTAACCCGCACGCTGTCGGCACGGGCCGGCGTCGGCGACGAGGGCCAGGGCATCATCGGTGCCCGGCTTCGTGAAATCCTGGCGCGCATTTCGCCCCTGAACCTCACCGATCCCGCCGCCCCCGAATTTTCCCCGCAAGGGTGCCGCACCCTGCACGACGTGGTCCGATTTGCGCACGAAAAGGCCATGGCGGAGATGTTCAACCTGTCCGACTTGGCCGGCGCATCGGTGGTTTCCCGCAAGATGAGTGCCAACATCCCGCTGGCCCTGCACTTCATCGACCTGGGGGGCGGATTGAAGCCGGGCCTCAGCGACTGCGACGAGATTCTGCCGGAGCACATCCGCTGCCGGCCGATGACGGCCCTCTGGCGCGGGCTGAGTCACCCGGGGATCACCTGGAGCGGTGCGGTGGACTTCAGCGCCCGCAATGTCATGGCGCTGATGGCCGGCAGCATCGGGCCCGAAAACCGCCTTCCCCCCAGCGTCGATTCATACGCCCTGCTGTCGAAGGACTATTTGAACCTGAGCATCAAGTTCGGCTACCACTACTCCAACCTGGATGCCCTGGCTTCAGACGATCCGGGTGCCAACGTCGTCGCGCTCCGGTTTGCCGGCGGCGCCGGGACCGGCTCGGGCAAGGCCCTGCGCATCGCCTTTTTGGCGGGGGTTCTTCAACGGCTGGGGTATGCAACGACCGTGCGCGGCGATCTGCTGCAGGCGTCGCTGAAGGGGCTGGACGCCGGGTCCATGGATGGCCTTCTCGACCAGACCGGCCGGCTTCTTGCCAGCACCCGCCTTATGGACCTGGCCATTGCCGGCCGGGACGAGGTCGATGAACTGGTCGAACGCTTTTTTGAGGGTCGATACGATTTTCTGGACCGCTCCGAACAGCGACTGCCGGGGTTTTACGCCTCCGTCGGGAACTGGTCCGAGACCGAAGCCGACGGCGGCCGGGTGATTGTCCAGGACGGGTCCGCCATGGCCGGGACGGTCTCTTGTGCCCTGCACAACGCCCTGGACCGGGTCCTGGGCGGCCGCTACCGGGGGTACCTGGAAAAGCGGCAAACCCTTCACTATTACCCGGTGGCGGTCCAGCGCGACAGCCTCCGGGGAGACGGCCGGATCCGCGTCGAGGTGCGGATTCGATCCGGCTGCGTCGACCTGGCCGCCGGGCTGGCCTTCGGCCTGACCAACGTGGGCAACAGCCTGGTCTTGGCAGTGGACGCCGGGGCCGGGGAGATTCAGCTGCTCGAGTTTATCAACAACCGGCGGCATTTTCTGCAGCGAAAAACGATCGCGGTGCCCATCGACCGCTGGCTGCGGCTGGAGGCAGCGGTGGCCGGAAAAGAGATCCGGGGGGCCGTGGACGGCCGTTCCTGCATCGACTTCCGTTTTCGGGGGGCGGTGTCGGGCTACGTGGGCCTGTGGACCAAGGGCGAGACCGTGGCCGATTTTCGGGGTCTGGCCGCCGACGGCCCCGCCGAGGTCGGCGCGGAATGAACCGACCGCAAAGCTCCCGCAGACGAGTGTTTATTCTTTCCCTTCAGGGTCGGCTGAACCGGTGCCTTCAGGCGGTTGTCCGGTCTCGACCGCCTTTGGCGCAGGCGGGGTCTTTTCCACGGTCGATTTTGGCGGTTCCGCCTCGGGCGGCGGTTTGGGCGCCGGCTGCATCGGCGGCTGTGCCGGCTGCCCCTGCGGGCGTCGCCGCTGCTCCAGGCGCAGGGCCACCGCCTCGAACGCCGTTTCCAGCGACCGGTCCATGACCACCACCTCCCCGTGGCTGACGATG
>JASFPT010000339.1:0-3887 GCA_050115795.1 Desulfobacterales bacterium | reverse complement strand
GCAGCTCAAAAAAACCCTGGAAGACCAATCGCCCGTCCATCTGCTGAAGCTGGATGTGCGCAACGCCGGTGCGGTTCAGCAGGCCGTGGACGGACTGCCCGAACCCTTTGCCGCGGTCGACGTCCTGATCAACAATGCCGGGCTGGCGCTGGGTCTCGGGCCGGCCTACGAGGCGAACCTGGACGACTGGGAGACCATGATCGACACCAACATCAAGGGGCTGCTGTACTGTACCCGTGCGGTTTTGCCGGTCATGGTGGCGCAGAACCGGGGACACGTGGTCAATCTGGGCTCTGTGGCCGGTGACTGGCCGTATCCCGGCGGCAACGTCTATGGATCGACCAAGGCCTTTGTCAAGCAGTTCTCCCGCAATCTCCGGTGCGACCTGGCCGGCACCCGCGTGCGGGTCACCAATATCGAACCGGGTCTGGCCGAGACCGAGTTTTCCGTGGTCCGCTTCAAGGGAGACACCGGCAAGGCGGCCGAGGTCTACAAAAACACCGAGCCCCTGACCGCCGGGGACATCGCCGACATCATTCACTGGGTGGTGTCCGTACCCGGCCACGTGAACATCAACCGGGTAGAGGTGATGGCCACCTGCCAGACCTGGGCGCCTCTTTCCATCCACCGAGAAGGATAGAAAACGACCCCCGCGCTTTTCTGGCGGGCGGTGGGGCCGCTTCGGAAGTGCCGGCCGGACCCGCGATGGGTGCCGGGCGGACGCGCGGCGCCATCCGGCTTCGATCGCGATGTTTCCGCCCGCCGCCCTGGTCTTCTGAGGAACAACCCGCAGGGCGCCGTCTTTGCCGCTTTGGGCGAACCGGTCCTTTTTGAACCCCGGCGCGCGTGAAAAAGCATTTACAGGGTGGAAAGAAACGCGACACCCCGGACTCGGGCACGTCCGAAAGCGGGGGGGCGCGATGGCCGCAAAAGCGCCTTGAATGGCGGCCGCCCGAGTCGCTGCCGGGCCGGTGTCGATTGGCATCTGGTTTGCTACAGAGAAAGCTGAATCCGATCTGGTGTCCGTATGTCTTCTGGCGGGTTCCGGGGGCGCCTGCTGTCAGCCGGGAAAGGGAGCCTTTCCCGCAGTGTGACCGCCGCAAGCGCTATGCTGCCCGAATCCCCGACCCTGACCGGACGGGACGCCGCAGGGTGCGTCAAAAACGTCGATTGACCGTGGCCAAAGGGCAGGCGTTGGAAAAGGGGGGGGCATGCGAAAGGACACGACAAAGGGGCAACGCCGGAAGATCACCTTCTCATTGGTGGCACCGCAGGCAAGAGAGGTCCATCTCGTGGGTGAATTCAACCAGTGGAAGGCCGGCGCCCACCCGATGAAAAACGACGGCAACGGCGTGTGGCGAAAATCGGTCATGCTGCCGGAGGGCAAGTTCGAATACAAGTTCCTGGTGGACAGCCAGTGGCTGGCGGACCCGGCCAACGAGCGGGTCTGCACGAATTGTTTCGGAACGAAAAACAGCGTGGTGAGCGTCGTCAAGCCCTCTCCCCGGAGAATGTGATGGACCGGCGGCCGCAACAGGGGCGGCCGTTGGAAAGGGATCGAAACGCACCCGCGTGCACCTTGCCCGCAGCCTGCGGCAAGGTGCACGGCGTCACAGACAAGCCCTGCAGCACCCTGGAGCACCGGGTGCGGGCCCTTTGCCCCGGGAGGCGGGCCGGGCGCCGTTTCCGCGCGTGAGAGATTCATCCGGTGTCTTCGCTGATCCGGCAGGAACTTCCGCCTTTTCGACGACCGAGAGCCTCCGCCTCCGGTTGGTCGGATACCCTCCTTTTTATCCAAAAATCCTGTGAAAACCCTATGGCAGGGCCTCTCGACCGTCTGTAGGATTCTGCAACGACAAGGCGCGCCGGACCCGAGGAAGTCGATCCAGCGCCGCCCGAGAATGAAAGGGGAAAACGCCATGAGACATGCCCCAGGATTCGGGATCCTGACCGCGATGGCGGCGGCCGCTGCGATGTCGATTTTTCAGCCGGCCATCGCTTTTTCCGGAAGCATGGAAGAATTCGGCCGGCGTGTCGACCAGGAGCTGACCGACATCAAGAACGGGATCGACCGGATGTCAAACGAGGCCGAGGCGGCCGGTGAAAATGCAGGCGATGAGTTCAGGCAGGCCGTTGATCAGGCCAGGGACGATTGGGAAAAGACCAAAGGCGCCTTCGACCGGTTTCGCCAAAGCGGAGAACAAGGGGCAAAGGAGATGCAAAAGGGCCTTGAAAATGCCATGGAGGATCTGCGCCAGGCCTACCAGGACGCGCTGGACAAAGTGCGCTGATGGCCGGCGAGGAACCGGCGCTCGTACGACCCGCAGCGGCCGTACCCCGCACCCTGCGCCTCCCCCCCCTTCCGCAGCGTATCCACCGGCGATCCGAATCTTCCAGCCCAAGGCCACCGTCGGTTGAAAGGTCCTTTGGGTGCTGCTGACGGTCCTTTGGCCTTTGACCGGCCGGAGCGTCCCGTATTTTGCCCCTCCTCGAAAGCGCCAGACCTGATGCAAGGGAGGTCCCCGTGACCTTGGATACATTCTTCCATGTGGATTGGACGACCATGCTCACCCACCTGTACCGACTCGGCATCGCCTATCTTCTCGCCGTTCCGATCGGGTGGGACCGGCAAGTGAGTCGCCGGCATTTCGGCCTGCGGACGTTTCCGCTGGTGGCCGTGGTCTCTTGCGGGTTCATGCAGGTGGGGATGTCGGTCATCGGCAGCACCGACGGAGAGGCCCGGGTGATGCAGGGGATCATCACCGGCATCGGTTTCATCGGGGGCGGGGCCATCTTCAAAAGCCAGGACAGCGTGTCCGGCACCGCCTCGGCGGCCAGCATCTGGAACTGCGGTGCGATCGGTCTGGCGGTGGCCTTCGCCCGCTTTGAAATCGCCATCACCCTGAGCGCAATCAACTTCATCGTCCTTCGGTTCGTGGGCCAGATCAAAGAGACCATCGATCAGAACCAGGACAAGGCCTGAACCGGTCGTATTTTTGCTTCGGCCCGGGACCTGCTTTGCCGCTCAATTGGCTCGTTTTTGGGTGACAAGGGCCCGCTCTTTTTCGAGGCGCTGAGCGACCTCTCCGGGCAGGCCGGTTTTCCGGGAGAGCAGGCAATAGGCCACCGGCACCACGAAAAGGGTGAACACGGTGGCCGTCAGCACGCCGAATAACACCACCACACCGATGGCCATGCGCGTCTCGGCCCCGGCGCCCGACGACAGAATCAGCGGTATCGCGCCGGCTGCGGTGGTGATGCCGGTCATTACGATCGGGCGGAGCCGAACCTCGGACGCCTTCAAAATCGCATGGTTGAACGAAAAACGCCGCTGTCGGAGCTGGTTGGCAAATTCGACGATGAGAATGCCGTTTTTCGCGGCCAGTCCGACGAGCATGATCAGACCGATCTGGCTGTAGAGGTTCAACGTGTTTCCGGTGATATAAAGGCCCATCACCCCGCCGGCCATCGCCAGCGGAACGGTCAGCATGATCACAAGCGGATTGACGTAGCTTTCGAACTGGGCGGCCAAAACCAGGAACACCACCAGAATGCCCAGCAAAAATACGAATGCGATCGATTGGGTCGAGGTCTTCAAATCCCGGGACTGCCCCTTGTAGTCGATCACGACGTTTTCCGGCAGATGGGTTTTGACGAGGTTTTCCATGTAGGCGAGGGCGTCGCCTAGCGCCAGGCCGTCGGCCAGATTGGCTTCCAGGGTGATGGCCCGGACCCGATTGTACCGGTTCAATGTCGAAGAGTCGGCGAATTCCGACAGCGTGACCAGATTCGCCAGGGGGATCAGTTCGCCGCTGCGCGACGAGCGGACGTAAATGTGCTGCAGATCGGTCGCTGAACGCTGCTGCTCCCGTTCCCCTTCCAGGATC
>JASFPT010000338.1:0-3892 GCA_050115795.1 Desulfobacterales bacterium | reverse complement strand
GTTTCCCCCCGGCCGCCTCGGCATCTTCGTCTACGATCAGGCGTCGACCTATTTCCGGGACCGAAGCGCCACGGCGCCGGCGGTGGCCCGGGCAATTCGAATGCTGGCCGAAGAAAAGGTCGGCAACTACCTGTTCTTTTTTCCGTCGTATGCCTATCTGGAGCAGGTGCTTTCCCGGTTTGCCGCCGAGGCGCCCGCGGTCGAGGTTCTGGTCCAGAAGCCCGGAATGTCCGAAACCGAGCGGGAGGCTTTTCTGGCCCGGTTTTCGGCGGCAAACACCCAAACCCTGGCCGGTTTCGCGGTAATGGGCGGGATTTTCGGCGAGGGGATCGACCTGGCCGGCGAGCGACTTTCCGGCGCGGCGGTGGTGGGGGTCGGCCTGCCGGGGATCTGCATCGAGCGGGATGTGATCCGCCGCCATTATGCCGAGACCAATGGCCGGGGATTCGAGTATGCCTATCAATATCCGGGAATCAACCGGGTCCTGCAGGCCGCCGGCCGGGTCATCCGCTCGGCGGAGGACTGCGGCGCCGTGCTGCTGATCGACACCCGGTTTTCCTCGGCCCGGTACCGCTCCCTTTTTCCCGCCCACTGGCGGCTGCAGGCGGTCCGGTCCATCGGCGACCTGCAAAAGGGACTCCGGCGGTTCTGGACGTCGATGGCAGCGGCCGGGAAATGACCGCCGGCGCGGCGGTTCTTTGGAAGCGTTCGACCCGCCCCCTGCCGGGAATCGGCGGTAAGCCGCATCAACGCGCCCTGTAAGCCCGCCGGTAGGGAATCGTCTCCCTGAACCACAGGGGCAGCGCCACGGCCAGCATTCCGGCGGAGAGCTTGCCGGAGGGCGTTGCCGGAAAAACGGCGATCTGCCGAAAAATCTTCTCGGCGCCGGCTCGGCCGGCAGACCGAACAGGCACGATCCGGCCTTCTTCGATCACCCTTGCCGCCGACGCGAAGACCTCGGCCGGGTCCGCGCTGTAGTCGGCGCCCAGGGCCCTTCCGACCCGTTCTTTCTTCCACGCTTTGCCCGGCAAAAAGCGCACCGCTTCGACCACCGTTCCCCGGGCCCGGAGCGTTTCCATCATCGGGCTTTTGTCATGGAACGCCACCAACTTCGGGGGCTCCACGATGGTTTTTGCGGGGCGCCGGTCCTGACTGAAGAGCCGCTTTGTGCGCCGCAGGTTTCCACCGTTTAAGAAAGAAGCGACCGCTTCCAAAAACACCTCCGCCCCGGCATAGCGCCTCTCGTCGATTTTTTCGACGGCGTATCGCTTCTGTCCCCGCTTCAAAGAGCATTCCACGATCGCGACGGCCCCGCTAAAATGCTCGGCCCGCCAGCATGCGCCGACCAGTATCATCGCATCCTCCGCAAAACGGGCCCCCTCCGGCCCGATATTTGGATTTTTCCAAAATCGTGACTATGATAAGACAATCGTGAACCGGCATTCGACCGATGGGAGGGTACCATGGGCAAATATAACCGCCAAGTAAACGAAGAAATCGACTGCGAAGTGAGCGTATACGAAGGCTCCTGGGCGACCTGTGACATGGTGACGGAGGAAGAAACGGAATAAAATGAAAGACGAATGTCGAACATCGAACGCTCAACGTCGAACGTCGAATGAAAGGCAGGCCGTCCGATGAACCGATATTCGGTGTTGGACGTTCGACGTTAGACGTTCGACGTTCGTCTTTTCGGTTTTTGAAACGATCATCTGGGAGAACCCCATGACCCCGCACAGCCTCCTGGACGGCAAGCGAATCCTCATCGTCGACGATGAGCCGGATGTGTTGGAAACCCTCGAGGATCTGCTCCCCGCGGCCGACGTGACGACCGCAAAGCGCTTTTCCGAGGCCCGGAACCTGATGGATTCGGCGCCTTTCGACATCGCCGTGCTGGATGTCATGGGCGTTGACGGCTACGAGCTGCTCAAAATCGCGGTAGAGAAAAAGATCACCGCCGTCATGCTCACCGCCCGGGCGCTGGGCCCCGAAAATGTCGAAAAATCTTTTCTGAAGGGGGCGGCCTATTATATTCCCAAAGAAGAGATGTTCCGGATCGACACCTTCCTAGAAGACATCCTGTCCGCCCAGCAAAAAGGGGAAAACACCTGGAACCGCTGGTTGGAGCGGATGTCCGCCTATCTGGAGCGAAACTTTAAACCCGGCTGGCAGAAGGACAGCGAAATTTTCTGGGAAAGGTTTCCCTTTCACTAGAAAAGAAAAACCGACTACCCGTCGCCGGTCAACTCGACAACGTCGCAGACGCCCATCTCCAGCATCTTGATGCTGGCGCGGATGCGGGCCGTGTTGCGTACCACGGCCGGGATCGCCGCCCCGGCCCGGGCGAGGTCCTCGGTGGCCGCCTTGACGGCCTGGATCTTTTCTCGGATCTCCGCGGCGGACGTCGACACGGCTATCCCTCCTTTTTCTTTCGCAGGTCCTTGAAGCGCTTCGCCTTCACTTCGTAGCGGGGCAGCCTCCCGTAATCGTAGAACTCGATGCGGTAGCCGAGATTCGTCTGGACCCGGAGTTGGTCTTTGAGTCTGGATTCGATCTCCTTACCCCGATTTTCTGCGCCGGGCAACAGTTCGACCTTGAGCTTGATCCGGTCGACATCGCCCAGCTTGTCCACGATCACTTCGTACTCATCGCCGAGGCCTTCCACCCCTCGGACCACCTCTTCGATGGCCGCCGGCGCCAGCAGAACCCCTTTGACCTTCGTAATGTCGTCGGCCCGACCGGCCACCCCTCCTTTGAGCAGGCGGAAGGTCCGGCCGCAGGGGCACGGGTCGGCATCCCACTCGATCACGTCCTTGGCATCGAAGCGGACGCAAGGCTGCGCCTGGCGATCCAGCGCGGTGATAATCATCTTTCCCCGCCGGCCGGGCGATTCGATGATCTCCCCGCTTTCCATGTCTTCGATCTCCACCAGGAAGAAGGCCTCGTTGACATGGAGGCCGCCGGGCTGATGGCGGCACTCGTAGGACCAGGCACCGATTTCGGTGGCGCCCGCATGATCGTAGACCTTTGCGTTCCAGACCCGCTCCATGCGCTTCTTGGTGGCGGCAATGTTGGCCCCCGGCTCTCCGGCACAGGTGATCTTGTCGATTCCCAGGCTTGCCGGATCGATCCCCATCTTGGCGACGGCCGTGTCGGCCATGCCCAGCACGTAGGTAGGGGTGGCCATCATGGCGGTGGCCTTCAGCTCCTGGATCTTCAAGATCCGGGCCTGGGTGTCCAGAACGCCGCCGGGGACCACTTCGCAGCCGATCTTTTCCGCCGCGTAGTGCCCGGCCCAAAACGCCACGAAGATATTGTAGCCGAAAGGGATGAACACGCGGTCGGCCGGCCGGTAGCCCTGGGACCAGAGGATATACGCCCAGCATTCGGCCCACCACTCCCAGTCCTGCCAGGTGTCGGCCTGATAGACCGGCTGGCCGGTGGTGCCGCTGGTCTGACGGAATTCACTGACCTCCTCCAGCGGCACGCAAAGCGCCTCGCCGTAAGGAAAGGGGTCTTTGCGCTGAATGTCGCGCATCATCGACTTTTCCACCTTGGGCACCCGGGCGATGTCGGCAAAAGAGCGGATGTCTGCGGGGGTAACGCCGGCCGCGTCGTAGAGCCGGCGGTGGAATTTCGACCGCTCGTAGGCCCAGGCAAAGATCCGCCTGAACTTGGTCAGCTGCAGCCTGCGCAGCCGCTCGGGATCGAGGGTCTCGGCGATCGGGTTCCAGTATTCCTGATCGGTGTACATGGCTTCTTACCGGGATAAAACCGCCGGGGTCTGGGGTTCAAAAATGACCGGGCAATTTCCTCTGGCGTCTCGCATGAAACTTCGCCCGAAGTCGGGGTTTTTCGTAGGGCAGGTCATCAGACTTCGCTTTCAGCTTCG
>JASFPT010000337.1:0-3902 GCA_050115795.1 Desulfobacterales bacterium | reverse complement strand
CAGCGGAATAAAGAGGATCAGGAAGCTGTCTCGAAAATGCAGAAGCACCCTTTCGCGCCCCTCGGTGCCGGCCCCCACCTGAACCCGGTAGCCCTCCGATAATTGAGCCGAGCTGATATCCAGAGCATACCCGGCTTTGGGTCCGGCCAGCCGGATCCACGGGTTCTGGGTTGCGTGGGGGATTTTCTCCAGCTTGGACGGATCGAAACTCGACCATTGCTCCGGCCAAAAAAGATAGCGGGTCTTGTTGGCGTTGTCGGCGACCCGGATGAGAAAGGGATAGGTCTTGTAGGCCCGGTTTTTCTCGGCGATGAAATTGGCTACGCCGTCGATTCCCCCGATCTTGTCCAAGGCGACAACGGCCCCCAGCTCGATCCGAATCTTTTCGCGGTCTGCCTTTTCCAGGGTCGCGGAGATGAAGTAGTAAACGAAAACGAAGAGAAAAAGCGAACTCAGGATGAAGATGCTCGTGTACCACAGGGCGACCCTGGCGCTGATGGTATTGAACGGATTAGGAAGGCGATTTGAGAACATAGCCGACCCCGCGAAGGGTTTGGATCATTTTTCGAGGGAAATTTTTATCGACCTTGTTTCTGAGGCGGCAGACCAGGACGTCTACGACGTTGGTCTGCGGGTCGAAATGAAAATCCCAGATATGCTCCAGGATCATGGTTTTGGAAAGCACCCGATCCGCATTGCGCATCAGGTATTCCAGAAGGGCAAACTCGCGGGGCTGCAACTCGATTTTTTTCCCGGCCCGGTAAACCTCCCGTTTCAACAAGTCCACGGACAGATCTCCGACCATCAGGCTCGACGACTCGATGGTCTTGCTCGACCGGCGGATCAAGGCCTGGACCCGGACCAGCAGCTCCGAAAACGCGAAGGGCTTGACAAGGTAATCGTCCCCGCCTTTCTGGAGGCCCCGGACCCTGTCGTCCACGGAGCGTTTGGCGCTCAGGATCAGCACCGGCAGGTTCACCTGCCGGCGCCGGAGGGTTTCGATGATGCTCAGCCCGTCGAGCTTGGGCAGCATGACATCGACAATGGCCGCGTCGTAGGATTCATTCAGGGCCAGATGGAGCCCGTCTTCGCCGTTTGCGGCATGGTCCAGGACGAAACCCTCCTGCTTCAGCCCGTTCATGATAAACTCGGCGATCTCCAGGTCGTCTTCCACGATGAGCAGGCGCATGGAACAGTCCTTGTGGTTTTCAGGTCCGACATTTCCCGTAAAAAAGCAGCGATCCGCCAATTGCTGAAATCATACAACGGCGATCAACGCAAGGGCAACGGCCGGATTTTCCCCGAAAGCCGCACCCGGGCACGATCTTGCATCTCGATGCCGAACATCCTAAGAGGAGTCATAAAAAGCGGTTGATCCGTCGGTCCTGATTCGCCTCTGCCAAATGTCCGGCAGCGCGCCGCGGGGGGCAACGGCAAGGCGGACTGGCCCCGGCCCCGAAATGGGGCGTCGAATTCTCCGAACATCCGCACATGGGCCTCCTGATGGACGCACCTGCCTTCCGGGGCCAGGACATCCCGTTGGAAAGAGAGGACCGGTATACCATCGAAGAAGATGCCGCCCTGGCCAACCGGATCCTGGAGCAAGAAGTCCGCTACCAGAACAATCCGGACGACTTTGACACGGTCATGACCCTGGGCGGGCTCTACACCGTGGCCTCCATGAGCCGCAAGGCGATGGCCCTGCTCGACAAAGCGCGGGCCATGAACCCCGACGATGCCCGGCCGTATAAATACCTGGCCATCGCCCACGTCAACGCCCACTACCAGTACGACACGGCCCTGAAGATGCTCGACGCGTTTTTAAAGCGCGCCCCCGGCGATGCCTTCGGCTACAACTTCAAGGGGTATGTTTGCTATTGCAAGAAAGACTGCACGGCGGCGGCGGATGCGTTTGAACAGGCCCTCGCCTTGAAACCGGACAACTGCTATGCGCATTTCTACCTGGCCTACACCTGCGCCTGGCGCTACGAGCAGGCGGTCAAACCCGATCCGCGGCGAAACAGCTACAAGGAAAAATTCCGTCACCATGCGGCCCGGACAAGATCCTGCGCGGCAAGCCACCCCCTGCGGGTGGAAACGCTCAACCGGTGGCTGGGAAAAGAAACGTAGAAGAAGGGGCTTGAAGAGGCGGGCGGAGGGTTTAGGCTCGGTTGTCGAGGTCGGATGACCGATTTTTCAACCGCTGCCGAATCCGGGCCTCCAGATCATTTGCGATCAGAGAAAGGACGCGGCTTTCAAGCACCTGTCCGGAATTGTTCCAACCGTCGGCCAGGGCCCTTTTCTTGAGTTCCCGGAAACGAGCTACGGAGTCCACCGTGTCGGTCCAGGCCAATAATTTTTGGACAATATGCCGCTCCTCCGGCCGCAATTGCTTGCCTGTATCAATGGAGGTGCCGTTGCTAAGATTAAATTTCATTACAGCGCCTTCTACCTCTCTTCGTAAAAGTAAAATCCCGGTATCTCGATTACAATCGTTGAATGTGGTTGGCAGCAGCCAGATATGTAGATGTTGAAAACGTTCCTCTGTTGGCCTTGTCTTCGTCTGTCAGGGCTTCCTCCAGTTGACATCCACCAGGTCTGAAAGCCCAAGTTCATCCAGCTTTTCCGCCCCGGGATATCCGGTTTCAGGATCCCACCCTCGCAACTGATAAAACTCATCGCGCATTTTTTCGAAGGCCTCGCGGTCCAGGGTCCGGCCTTTTCGGCTTAAAACAAGATCCCCCTCCCCCGGGACAAGCACATCGGGGTTCATAAAAACGCTTTGGACCGGGTCCGTGAAATTAAAGTCTGCAACCGTATCATCTTTCTTCGGACGCCGGCCTTCCCGCAAAAGAATGGCACGCTGCTGGTTGAAAATGACCTCGCCGAATTTCAGCAGGGCGTTCTCATCCGCTTCTTTTCCGGTGACCGCGGTGAATGTCCGGGCTTCAAGGGATGAGTCGCCCACCTTGTCGTCTGTATGGTGCGAAAACATCAACGGCCAGCAGGAATCACAAAGCCCGAGGCTGTCTTTGACATCGGTGCGGTCGATGATGCAGGTGGCCGCCTTGGCCTTGCCCTCATGGGTATTCAGGTCCCAGGCCTTGTCATGGCGCCAGAATTTGGCGGCAGCAGCCCGGTACACATCCGCAGTGACCGGTGTCGATCCGGGATATTGCAGGTTCATGACCCACATCCCGATAATCCGGCTGACCTCGTGAAGCATGGCGATGGGCTGCCGGGGCTCGAAGGCATAGAGCAGGCCGTTCATCGGATATTCTCTTGCCGAGTAGGTCGCACCGTCTCCCACGCCTGAAACTTCATTGGCAAAAAGCCGTTTGGCTTTTTCACCCAGGGTTTCGCCGGCTCTCAGGAGCCCTTCTGCGAGGACATCCCCGAAGCCTTCTCGATACGCGATCATGCGGCAAAGCGTTTCAAAGAAATCCCATGTGCCCAGAGAATCGATTTCAAGACCGGTTTGGGCGTCGCTTAAAAAACCCGCCTTGTATCCATCGCTGATCCATTGAACGATGTTGGCCATCTCCATGGTGCACAGCGACAGGTCGTTGCAAAGTCCGGTTGCATCCAGGGCGGTTTCGGCAGGTTCCCCCGGTCGTCCCATCACCCAGGGAAAATACACGAACATGGCCTGGCATTTTCTGACGACTTCCCTGTTGGATCGTGTCCGGAATCTGGATCGCATGATGCAGTCTAGGCCGCACTGAAAACAAGAAGCCTTGCCGGTACGGGAAATCTGATCCGGCGGGTATGGATTGAACGAGGTGTCCCGCTTGTTCAACTGTATCGTCAACCGATTGAGTTCTTGCAATGCCGCAGGATCGCTTACCTGCGGGGCCCGGGTCCCGATCACGGCGATGGCCTTGAGATTCTTTGACCCCAAG
>JASFPT010000336.1:0-3908 GCA_050115795.1 Desulfobacterales bacterium | reverse complement strand
TGGATGTGCTGTCGATCGTGGCCATCGGCCACCCGGCCGAGGAAAAAGCTGGACATGCCGCCGAGAAACTCCAGCACGAGAAGGTCAGCTATGAGCGGTATGGGAGTGGAGGGTAGGGGGCCGGAAGCCGGTAAAAGGGGAAATCGCACAGAGAAACGGAGCCAAGCCGCTACGGGTGAAACAGCCACCGGGTGGCCTGGGCCAGGACGAAGGCGCCGGCCACGCCCGCGCACCAGAGGGCGGCAAACCAGAGCCACTGCTTCTGTTTATCCGTAAAGGGCTTCATCGGAGGTCTTGCCCCGGAAGATGTAGTAGCAGTAGACGGTGTAGCCCAGCACCATCGGGAGCATGACGACGGTGCCCACCAGCAGAAGCGACTGGGACTCGGCCGCGGCCGCGGCCTGCCAATAGGTAACGCTGAACGGCACCAGCCAGGGCCACAGGCTGATCGCCAGCCCCGCGTAGCCGGCCAAAAAGACGCCGATGCTCAGTACAAAGGGGCGATACTCTCTGCCCGTGTGAAGGTCGCGCCAGATGAAGCCGAACATGACGGCGGTGGCCAGCGGGATGGGCAGCAAGAAGAAGAAGTTGGGCAGGGAAAACCACCGCTCGCGGATCCCCTCGTTCATCACCGGCATGCTGATGCTCACCAGCGCAATGCCCAACCCCACGTAGCCGAGCACGTAGGCGGCGGTCTTCCTCGCCCAGGTCTGGGTCTCGCCGTCGGTCTTCATCACCAGCCAGGTGGCGCCCAGCAGTGCGTAGCCGAACACCAGGGCGATTCCGGTCATCACGCTATAGGCGTTGAGCCAGTCGAAAGAGGCGCCGGCAAAGCTTCTTCCCTGCACCTGGACCCCCTGGACGAACGCTCCGAGAAACATCCCCTGCATGACGGCGGCGGTCAGGGATCCGAAATGAAAGGCGTAGTCCCAGATCTTCCGGGACTTTTCCGATGCCTTGAACCGGAACTCGAAGGCCACCCCCCGGAAGATCAGCCCCAGGAGCATGATGATCACCGGGACGTAGAGCGCCGGCATCAGGATCGAATAGGCCAGCGGAAATGCGGCCAGAAGACCACCGCCGCCCAGCACCAGCCAGGTTTCGTTGCCGTCCCAGAAGGGGGCGATGGAGTTCATCATCTTGTTGCGGCAGCTGCCGGAGGGGGCGAACGGGAACAGGATGCCGATGCCCAGGTCGAAGCCGTCCAGCACCACGTAAAGCAGGACCGCCGTTCCGATCAGTCCGTACCAGATGAGGGGAAGATTCACGATGTGTCCCAGATCAAACATGCGCTTCACCCGATAAAACCGCTGACACGATTTTCTGAAATTTTCGCGTTCCGCGAAAACAGGTTCACAAGACAATCAAAACCGCAGACCGGCATTTCAGCCGATCATGCTTCTTGCTCACCGGTCACCAGGGGTGGTCTCTTCACGCCGTGGGAACCGTAGGCGTCCTCGGATGGCTCGGGGCCCTTGCGAATCAATTTCACGATGTAGTAGGCGCCTGCGCCGAAGACGAATCCATAGACCACCACGAACGCCGCCAGCGAAAGGGCAACGGCGGTTCCGGCCACCGGCGAGACAGCTTCTGCGGTGCGCATCACACCGTAGACGATGTAGGGCTGCCGGCCGATTTCGGTGACGAACCAGCCGGCCAGCACGGCCACGAATCCCGAGGGGGTCATGGCCATGCACCAGTACTGGAACCACTTCGTGTCGAACAGCCGCTTCTTGAAGTAGAGCACCAGCGCCGTGATGCCGGTTGCGATCATCAGAATGCCGATGCCGACCATGACCCGGAAGGACCAGAACACCCAGGCCACCGGCGGGCGGTCTTCCCGGGGCCATTCCTTGAGACCCAGCACCTCTCCGTTCAGGTCGTGGGTGAGAATCAGGCTCGACAGTTTCGGGATCTCGACGGCGTACTTGGTGGTCTCCTCTTCCTGGTCCGGCCATCCGAACAGCACCAGCGGTGCGCCCTCTTCGGTTTCCCAGAGTCCCTCGATGGCGGCTACCTTGGCCGGCTGATGCTCGACGGTGTTCAGCCCGTGAAGGTCGCCCAGGATCGCCTGGGCCGGGGCCACGAAGACCGCCATGATCATCGCCATGCCGAGCATGACCCGGGCGTGCCGGACGTGAATGCCCCGCCACAGGTAATAGGCCCCGACGCCGGCCACCACGAAGGCCGTGGTCATATAGGCGGCGGTGACCATGTGGGCGAACCGGTATGGAAACGAGGGGTTGAAGATGATTTGGAGCCAGTCGGTCGGGTAGAGCAGGCCGTCAGCGCCGACGCGAAACCCGTGCGGCGTCTGCATCCAGCTGTTGGCCGAAAGAATCCAGAAAGCCGAAATCAGCGTTCCGGTCGCAACGATCACGGTGGCGGCAAAGTGCATCTTCGGACTGACGCGGTTCCATCCAAAGAGCATGACGCCGAGAAAAGAGGCTTCCAGGAAAAAGGCGGTGAGCACCTCGTAGCCCAGCAGGGGGCCGAGGACGTTTCCGGCCCGGTCGGAGAAGACCGACCAGTTCGTTCCGAACTGAAACGAGAGCACCACCCCGGAGACGACGCCCATGCCGAAGGTCACGGCGAAAATCTTGACCCACATCCGGTAGACTTCGGCAAACACCGGATTTCCGGTTTTCAGCCAGCGCCACTCCAACACGGCCAGCCAGCTGGCCAGCCCGATCGTAAAGGCCGGGAATATGATGTGAAACGAAACGGTGAACGCGAACTGTATGCGCGCGAGAATCAGGGGGTCCAGTGTATCGAGCATCGTTCAACCTCAACGTTGGTGTCGATGTGCGCTTTTTGTTCCGAGCCCAAATCTAACCCCGGTTGCGGCCGTGTCAAGCGGCGCCTTCGGCGCGGCAGCGGCACGGGGCGGGCGGATTGGCGCAAACCGCCGGCGGGAACCACGACCGACAAACCGCCTCCCACCCGCCGTCCCGAAGGCGCCGCTTGTATAATTCGCCAAGCCGCTCTATAGAAGAAGACCGATGGCTGCCGCACAAGACATGCCCCTGGTCCCCTCCGCCACGGTGATTCTGGTGAGGCCCTTCGAGGGCCGGTTTCAGGTCTATCTGATCCGAAGGAGCCGCAAGAGCGGCTTCATGGGCGGGCTTTTCGTGTTCCCCGGCGGGGCGGTCGATCCACGGGACACGATCGCCGCTTTCTGGCAGGAGCGCGTGGATCTCCCTCCGGAGGGGATCGATCGACGGCTCGGGGGAGGCCTTCCGACCCAAGAGGCGATGGCCTGCGGCATCGCGGCGATCCGAGAAACGGCCGAAGAATCCGGGGTGCTGCTCGCCGCGGGCAACGGGGGTGCGGATGAACCGGCAATGCGGTTTGTCCGGCCGTCGCCCGAAGACCTCAGGGGAAGCGCCTGGCTCGGCGACGAGATCGAAAAAAACGGCTGGACCCTGGCGTTTTCATCGCTGTTTCGGTGGTCCCGGTGGATCACCCCGGTCGGCATGAAAAAGCGCTTCGACACCCGTTTTTTCCTGGCGCCGATGCCCGAGGACCAGTCCTGCAGCCCTGACGGCCACGAAACGGTTGAGGGGCTATGGGCCACCCCGGAAGCGGGGCTGGCGGGCAACCTGCAGGGGTCGGTTCCGCTGAGTCCGCCCACCGTCGTCACCCTCCACGAGCTTTTGGCCTTCGACACCCTGGATGACCTGTTGGCCGAAGGCCGGCGGCGCCCCTGGGGGGAAGCGATCCGGCCGCGGATGGTCAAGCTCGACGACGGGGCGGTGATCGTCGAACCCTGGGATCCGATGTACGGTGCGCAACGGATACCGATCGAATCGGAAACCCTCGGAAACTGCGTTGCCCCTGTTGGAGCCCCCTTTTCCCGGATCTGGCTTCACCGGGGAAGGTGTCTTCCGATTGCCGCTTTTGAAACC
>JASFPT010000335.1:0-3922 GCA_050115795.1 Desulfobacterales bacterium | reverse complement strand
AGAGCAAGTGCCGTTCCTGTCTGCGGTGTGAGAGCCACTGCGAAGGGGCCTGCACGCCGTCGGCGGTCATCCGGACGGCCGAGTGCGTGCTTTGCATGAACTGCGCAGACCGCTGCAGCCAGGGCAACATCGGATACCGGGCACAGGCGTCCGCCGCCGGAGAAACCACGGCCGTCGATCTGAGCCGGCGCGCCTTTTCCACCACCCTGGTGTCGGGGCTGGTCGCTGTGCCCGTTCTGCGCCTCACGGGGCACAACGCGTCCAACTGGCTTCCCGGCCGGGTGCGTCCCCCGGGGGCGCTGGACGAAGACCGATTTTTGCGGCGATGCATCAAATGCGGCCAGTGCATGCGCATCTGCCCCACCAACGTCATTCAGCCGGCCGGCCTTCAGGCCGGGCTGGAGGGCCTCTGGACCCCGGTGCTCAACTTCAGGATCGGCACCAGCGGCTGCCAGCTCAATTGCGTCGCCTGCGGCAACGTCTGCCCCACGGCCGCCATCCGGCCGATCTCACTGGAGGAGAAGCTGGGCCGCGGCAAATGGACGGAAAAGGGGCCCATCCGGCTCGGAACCGCTTTTGTGGACCGGGGCCGCTGTCTGCCCTGGGCCATGGACACCCCCTGCATCGTCTGTCAGGAGAACTGTCCGGTCAGCCCCAAGGCGATCCGGGTGATCGAAACCCTGCAGCCGGTCGGCGGCGGGCCGGTGACGGTGCGCCGATCCGGCGGTGCGTTCATCGAAGGCGATTTTGCCGCGGCGGCGTCGCAGCGGCGCCCGTACGGCTCCGGCGATTACTACTGCCTGGCGGAGGGCCGACCGCCGAAGCGGATCGTTTCGTTCGGTGCCGTCCGGCTGCAGATTGCCGAGCAATCGCCGTGGTCCCCGGCGCCGGCACCCGGCTCGCAGGTTCGGCTGGCCGTTCGCCTCCAGCAGCCGCAGGTGGATCCCGGACGCTGCATCGGCTGCGGCATTTGCGAGCACGAATGCCCGGTACAGGGTCTTCGGGCGATCCGCGTGACCGCCGAAAACGAAACCCGCGACCCCGGCCACGCGCTGCTGGCAAGGTGAAGGGCGGAGGGCAAGAGAAAAACAAGAAGATAAGAAGTTGAGAAGTTGAGAAGATCAGAGAACAGCAGAGGACAGAAAAGCAGAGGGTAAGAAGGTAAGAAACAGCCGTTGCTGGTAAAAAAGAAGAAAATCAGCTTTTCAGCGCGTTTGCTTTCAACCAGGAACCAGTAACCAGCAACTGCCCTTAACCAATCAACCATTCAACCAATCGACTAAATCAATGAAAGAGCGCTACAAAACCATAAACAGAAAATGCCACAACGGAGGTACCCATGACCGATGACAAACCGGCCTGCACCCGCAGGGATTTTTTCAAGATGGCTTCGGCCGTCGGCGCCGGAGCGGTGCTGGGGCCCGGATTTGCCGGGTCACTGGCGGCTGCGCAAACCGATCCGGTAACGGTGCCCGTCCGGCCGTTCGGCCGCAGTGGCGTCGATGTGTCGACCCTTTCGCTCGGTGGGATGTTCGACACCGGAAACAACCACCTGCTGCTCCGACAGGCGGTGCGCTGGGGCGTGACCTACTGGGATACGGCCGACTGCTACGGCGGCGGCGCCAGCGAGGAAGGCATCGGGCGCTATTTTGCGCGAAACCCCCAGGACCGGGAGCGTGTTTTTCTTGTCACCAAGTCCGACGCCAGGGACCCGGACGGCATGACCCGGTTGCTGAACCGGTCTTTGAAGCGGATGAACACCGGAACCATCGACCTGTACCTCATTCACGGCGTTCGCCGGATCGGGGAACTCGACGACCGGATGCGCCGATGGGTCGAAGCGGCCAAAGGCGACGGAAAAATCCGACTCTTCGGTTTTTCCACCCACAGCAACATGGAGCGCTGCATGCTCGGTGCCGCACGCCTCGGGTGGGTCGACGGGATCATGATGAGCTACAATTTCCGTCTGATGCACAACGCGGGAATGAAAGAGGCCGTTGCCGCTTGCACCGAGGCCGGCATCGGTCTGACCGCCATGAAGACCCAGGGCGGCGGCCAGGTCAAGACCGATTCCGCCGCCGAGATGGCCCTTGCGGGGCGCTTCGTGGCCAAGGGGTTCACCGATGCGCAGGCCAGGCTCAAGGCGGTCTGGGAAAACAAAGAGATCGCCTGCATCTGCTCTCAGATGCCGAACATGACCCTGTTGATGGCCAACGTGGCCGCGGCCGTCGACAAAACCCGGTTGTCGTCGGTCGAGCGGAAATTGATGCGCGCCGTGGATGCGGAGACCGCTTCCGACTACTGTGCAGGGTGCACCGACCTGTGCGAGGCCGCCCTGGCCGGCACGATTCCGATCGGCGACGTCATGCGCTGCCTCATGTACAGCCGGTCCTACGGGGAGCCCGAGCGGGCCCGGCGGCTGTACGCCGGCCTGCCGCCGGAGGTGCGCCGGGGCCTGGCCGCCGCCGACTACACCGAGGCCGAGCGGCGCTGCCCCCGGAATATGGCGATCGGCCGGTTGATGCGGGAAGCGGATGCGGAGTTGGGGTAGGGGAACAGCAGAAGGTAAGAAGGTAAGAGGGTAAGAGGGTAAGATAAATACAAGAAGATCAGAAGTTGAGAAGTTAAGAAGATCAGAGAAAAGCAGCGGATCTGGCTTCATCGCGCCAGGGCGTGACTACACCGGGACAAGCAGAGGGCAGTCCGCCACTGGCCGAGGCGGGATTCAAAATTCGAGATTCCGGATTCAAGCCGCTGATTTCAGATGCCGGCGCGGGATCTTGGGGGCGCGGCACAGCCGTTTTGCCCGTCGCCGGGCATGAAATCTACAATCCGGGCGGCGCAGCCGCCTTTCATAAAATCGCGCAGCGATTTTATCTTGAAAGATGCGTCAGGATTTACTATACGGTCGAGGATTTCATTCACCAAGGAGGAACGGATGGAAAGAGCTGCAGTTCTGGTGATTTGTCTGGCGCTGATTTTTGCAATGGGAACCGCTATGGACGCCGTGGGCAGCGAAGACCAGGGAGATCTTTGCGTGCCCCTCGGGGTTTTGACCCTCCGACCGCCGGAAGATGCCGACGCCCAAAGATCGAACGTGGATTTTCCGCACGGGCTTCATTTCAACTATTCCTGCCAGGAGTGCCACCACCAGTGGGAGGGTGGCAAAGAAGGCTTGAACTGCATGACCTCCGGCTGCCACGATCTGGTCGAAGCGCCCAGAGACAACCCGGAGCAGTCGATTTTGTATTTTAAAAACGCCTATCACGACATGTGCATCACCTGCCACAAGCAAATCAAGGCGAAAAACCGCGAGCTGGAACTTTCCGGCAAGGTGCTCAAGGAAAAACTCCCCAATTCCGGCCCCACCGGATGCACCGAGTGCCACCCCGAGTGGTAGTCCTCTAACTCATTCTTTGCGCAGCAAAGAAAATTTTAAGAAGCGCAGGACCAAGAGCGCTCCGCGGCGTCGCCCGCGGAGCGTTTTTTTGCCGTTCGTAGACGGCCATGTAGTTGACGCTGTGGTCTCCTCCCAGGCGATAGCGCCGGCTGAACGGGTTGTACTGCAGACCGGTCCGGTCCAGCAGCCGCAGGCCGCCTGCCGCCGCCCAGGCGTCCAGTTCGGCCGGTTGAACAAAGCGCCGCCACTTGTGGGTGCCCAAGGGAAGCAGTCGGAGAATGATTTCCGCACCGATGACGGCAAACAGATAAGACTTGGGGGTCCGGTTGAGGGTGGCGAAAAGCAACTTTCCGCCCGGCCGCACCAGGTGCCCGCAGGCCGAAACCAGCGAGGCCGGTTCCGGCACATGCTCCAGCAGCTCCATGCAGACCACGGCGTCGAAGCTTTCCGGCCGGCCGCGGGCGTATTCTTCGGCGGTGGCCTGATGATAGACCGGTTCGGCTTCGCTTTGGGCTGCATGAT
>JASFPT010000334.1:0-3929 GCA_050115795.1 Desulfobacterales bacterium | reverse complement strand
AAGCGAGAATCCAGAGGTCAGAATCCGGGGCTCAGAACTCAACACGCAGCCTTGCCGCTGGCAGGCGGGGCCGCTATCTTGATGCTGAGAAAAACTTCGCGGCGCCATTTTTTTGCAGTGAACGGCAGCTGTGCCGTTCATGACGGCACGACACGGAGGTCGTGTCCTACCAAAGATGGCGCCATCTAGCGAAATTTTTAGAGCGTTCGCCAGGAAAGCGTTTCGTTGAAACTTCTCATTATCTTACCCATTGAACCGCCCGCTCCCTTCGGTCGATCCCCTCGACAGGCTCCCTTCGACTTCGCTCAGGGCCGGCGGGACAAGCAAGACGCCAAGTGCACGAAGAGAGCGATTTTTTGAGTCAAGACTGCAGTCCCGGCGTCCTTTGCGTCCCTCGCGGCATGTCCTGAGCGCAGTCGAAGGGTTCAATCGTTTTCAGCTTCATCGCACGATCAAATCCCTTTTGCGAACGGTACGGCGGGGCTGGATTCTGGATCCTGAGTTCTCGTCTACAATCCCGCCTTCAATTTCCCGGTGATGACCGGCAGGGCCGAGGCGGCCGGCGCCCTGACGAAAAACCCCTTCCCCGACATTGCCAGCCTCGAGAAGGGGTTTTCTTCGATGTTGACGTCGACGATCGTTTTGCCCCGGCGGTGAACCTCCCAGGCCACCTGGTTTGGAAGGTTGGTGGCGCCTGCCGTGCCGACGATCAACAGCAGGTCGGTTTCGGCGGCGACGCGCAGGGAACTGGCAAACCGGAAGTGCTCTTCGTTGTAAACCTCATCGAACCAGAGCACGTGGGGCCGGCTCCATCCGCCGCAGGCGGGGCAGCGCAGGTTCCGGCGATCGTCGTCGGTGAGCGCCTCGCCCCGGTTCTTGCCCTGCACGGCTTCCGGTATCGGCACGATGTCAGGACGGCAGGACTCGGCGCAACGCATGGCAAAGATGTTGCCGTGGATCTGGAAGGTCCGTTTCGGGCTGTTGCCGGCCCTAGTGTGCAGCGCATCCACGTTCTGGGTGATCAGGGTGAAGCGATCGCCGAATGCCTTTTCCAGCTCGACCAGGGCCCGGTGCCCGTCGTTGGGTCCGGCCTTCCGGCACACGCCCAACCGATACAGGTACCACGCCCAGACCTGCTCGGGGCGGCGCTGAAACATGGCAAAGGTGGCCATTTCCTGGGGGTGGTACTCTTTGGAGCCGACGGTCCAGTATCCTTCCGGCCCCCGAAAGGTCGGGATTCCGCTTTCAGCCGAAATGCCGGCACCGGTCAGAACCGTGAGACGGCCTTTGCCGGCGGCAAAATCGGCGAGGGTCTTTTCCAGTTTCGGATCCATGGCGGCTCCGTTTTTTTGCGTCATCGGATTTGGCAGGGCGCCATTTCCCCGGGAAATGGCGCGCCGGGTCGGATCGGCGGCGGTGAAACCCATTGTGCCTCATTGCAACCGATACTGCAAACCCGTAAAGGGAGTCTCGTCAGGTCCCCGATTGCGCCCCATTGTCGATCGTGTTAGGAAAGGCCCAAACCGGAGGGCGGATATGAAAATGCTCAGTGCCGAGAGGATCGCTTTTCTGGCCGAGGATTTCAGTCGCGGATTCATCGATCACTGCGGGTTTACCGCTCGACAGATCGAATACGGGCTGTTCGAATCCGAAATCGTCATCGAAGATCGCCACCGCCAGCAGGACGGCTTTATCCACGCCGGGGTGATGGCGACCATGGCCGATCATACCGCCGGGTACGCTGCCTTTACCACCGTGGAGCCCGGTTTTCAGATCCTGACGGTCGAGTTCAAGATCAACTTCCTGAAGCCGGCCTTCGGCCGGAAGCTTCGCTGCGCGGGCCGCGTCATCCGGGGCGGCAGCCGGATCATCGTGGCTGAATCGGATGTTTTCGACCTCCGGGAGTCGGAGACGGAGCCCGAGGCGGTGGCCCGGGCCATGGTCACCCTGATGGCCGTGCGCCGGGAAAAGCTGGCGCCGCCGTCGCGTCGGGCGGCCCGCGGTGTACCGAAGAAGCGGCCGGGAATTCGAAAAGGGCCCTGATCGAATCCCTGATACGATCCTATTGCGCGGAAATCCGTTGATGGAGCATCCATTTTCACCAGAGGCCTGCCCCCCCGATCTGCAGCCCATGATGGAGCAGAACCGGATCCCTGAAAAGGTGAGCCACATCCACCTGATCGCCACCTGCGGGTCGGCCATGGGCGCCCTTGCGGCCATGCTCGCCGAGCTCGGCTACCGGGTGACCGGATCGGACCAGCATGTCTACCCGCCGATGAGCACCTTTTTGGCGTCCCGAAACATTCCGGTCTCCATCGGCTTTTCGGAGGCCAACCTGAACAGCTCCGTGGATCTGGTGGTGGTGGGCAACACCGTCTCCCGGGACAACCCGGAAGCAGAGGCGGTGCGAAAGCGGAAGCTGAACTTCTGCTCCATGCCCCAGGCGATCAATCACTTTATCGCCGCCGGCAAGCAGCGAATCGTGGTGACCGGAACCCACGGAAAAACCACCACATCGGCCCTGATCGCCTGGATCCTGCACGCGGCGGGGCTGGCGCCGTCTTTTGTGATTGGCGGCATCCTCAACGATTTTAACGGAAACTGCCGGCTGGGGGCCGGTTCCCACATCGTGCTGGAAGGAGACGAATACGACACCGCCTACTTCGACAAGGGGCCCAAGTTTTTTCACTATCCGCCGCATGCGGCGGTCTTGACGGCCGTAGAGTTCGACCACGCGGATATTTACCGGGACCTTGCCCATGTGAAGGCCGCTTTTTCCCGGTTTGTGTCGGCCATGGCCCCGGATTCTCATCTGGTGGCGGCAGCCGCTGACGCCGCCGTATCCGAGGTGCTGGCCGGAAGCCGCTGCCAGATTCTTCGCTACGGATTCGGCTCCGCCGACTGGGGGATCGGTACGGTGACCGTTTCCCCGCCGTGGACCGAGTTTGTCGCGCGTCGAAACGGCAGGGAGCATGGTACGTTCCGGACGCGGTTGATGGGCGAGCACAACCTGGCCAATGTCCTGGCCGCGCTGGCGGTGGCCGACCACGTGGGGATTCCGGCCGCGGATGCGGCTGCGGCCCTGGAGCGCTTTTCGGGCGTCCGCCGCCGTCAACAGGTCCGGGGGCTCAAACGGGGGATCACGGTGATGGACGATTTTGCCCACCACCCGACCGCGGTGCGCGAAACCCTTCGGGCCGTTCGCCCCTTTTATCCCGCCGGCCGGCTGATCGCCGTTTTTGAGCCCAGAACGAACTCGAGCATGCGCCGGGTATTCCAGGACGTCTATCCGACAGCGTTCGACGAGGCCGACCTGATCTGCATTCGCCAACCGTCGCTGCTTTCCAAGATTCCCGAGGCCGAGCGATTTTCCTCGGAAAAGCTGGTAAAAGATCTTTGCAGCCGGGGAAAAGAGGCCCGTTTTTTCGAGGAGACCGGTTCGATCGTGGACTTTGTTGCCGCCGAAGCCCGAGAAGGAGACCTGGTGCTGGTGATGTCCAACGGCGGCTTCGACAACATTCACGAAAGGCTGCTGGAGGCGCTGTAGCAAAACGCCATCCGCTGCCCGGAGGCCCGATACCGTCCAAGGGCATGCCGAACAACGGGCGAAATGGGTTCGATCCGGCCGGTCCGTTGTTATCGCCCCTATTTCCTGTGGATAGCGTGAGAATGAATCCGGTCCAACAAAACATCTCCCTCAAAGACCACAACACCTTCCATGTCGATGTCACGGCCCGCTACTGGGCCGATTTTTCGTCCATCGAAGCACTCGGCTATTATTTCCGGGACCCGAAATGGGCCGCCACCCCCAAGCTTATCCTTGGCGGCGGGAGCAACGTGCTGTTTCTCGACGATTTCCCGGGCCTCGTGCTGCATCCGGCGATTCGGGGGATCGAGCTCCTCGGTGAAGACAGCGATTCGGTGCTCGT
>JASFPT010000333.1:0-3938 GCA_050115795.1 Desulfobacterales bacterium | reverse complement strand
GAGGCGGCCGGCTTCGACGTCATGATCGTAGAGACCGTTGGGGTGGGCCAATCCGAGACCGCGGTGGCCTCCATGGTCGACTTTTTTCTGGTGCTGATGATCGCCGGGGCCGGGGACGAACTCCAGGGAATGAAAAAGGGCGTCCTCGAGCTGGCCGACGCCATTGCCATCAACAAGGCCGACGGCGACAACGTGAAAAGAGCCGAACGCGCGAGAAAGGAGTATGAAAACGCGCTTCATTATCTTCGACCGGCCACTCCGACCTGGACACCGCCGGTCCTGACCTGCAGCGCCAAGGATGAAAACCGCCGGGGGATCCGAAAGATCTGGGAAACGGTCCTGGATCACCGGCGGCGGCTCGAAAAAACATCGGAACTGGAAGAAAAACGCCGACGGCAGGCCGTCGACTGGATGTGGGATCTGATCAGCGAGGGCCTTCAGGATCGGTTCCGGACGAATCCGGCGGTCAGGCGCCGCCTTTCCGCCCTCCAGCAGGCGGTGGAAAAGGGGGCGACGGCCCCGACGGCGGCTGCGGCAGAGCTCCTTTTTTTGCTTGACAAGGAAAATCCGGTCTAGAATCATAATCGTTTGCGGTTCGGGGGACCGGCACAGGATACCCCATTGAAAATGCCGGAAAAATCGACCCCCTCCGAGCTCGTTTTCGAACAGCCGACAACCAGCCAGATCGACCAGGTGAAAGGAAAACGTGATGGGTATCGTGGAAGACAAGATCAAGGACCTCAAGGCCCGGCAAAAGAAGATCCTGCAGATGGGCGGGGAAAAGGCGGTGGCCACGCAGAAAGAAAAGGGAAAGCTCACCGCACGCGAGCGCCTCGACCGCCTTTTCGATCCCGGCAGCTTCCGGGAAATCGACATGTTCGTCCAGCACCGGTGCACCAACTTCGGCATGGAAAAGGTGGACATCCCCTCCGACGGCGTCATCACCGGCCACGGGTTGGTCGAAGGGCGGCCGGTGTTCGCCTTCTCCCAGGATTTCACCTCCCGGGCCGGCAGCCTGGGTGAGATGCACGCCAAAAAGATATGCAAGGTCATGGACCTGGCGCTCAAGGCGGGCGTTCCCTTCGTCGGACTCAACGATTCGGGCGGGGCCCGGATCCAGGAAGGGGTCGACGCCCTTTCCGGATACGGCAACATCTTCTATCGCAATTCGGTGGCCTCCGGTGTCATCCCCCAAATTTCGGCCATCATGGGGCCCACGGCCGGCGGGGCGGTCTACTCTCCGGCCATGACCGATTTTATCTTCATGGTGAAAAACACCTCCTACATGTTCATCACCGGTCCGGAGGTGATCAAATCGGTCACCGGCGAGGAGATCACTTTCGAGGATCTGGGCGGGGCCATGACCCACAACGAAAAAAGCGGCGTTGCCCAGTTTGCCTGCGAAAGCGACGAAGACGCCATCGACAACATCAAGCGGCTGCTGTCGTTTCTTCCCGCCAACAACATGGAAGACCCCCCGCAGGTGGCCACCGGCGACGATCCGAGCCGGAACGATCCGGCCCTCGATGCCCTGATCCCCGACAGCCCGAACCAGTCCTACGACATCAAGGAACTGATCGCCAGCATCGCCGACAATGGGGATTTCTTCGAGCCCCATGCGCACTTTGCCAGGAACATCGTGGTCGGCTTCATTCGGCTCAACGGCAGAAGCGTGGGCGTGATCGCCAACCAGCCCAAGGTTCTGGCCGGATGCCTCGACATCGACGCCTCGGACAAAGCCACGCGGTTTATCCGTTTCTGTGACGCCTTTAACATTCCGATGCTCACCATTGCAGACGTTCCCGGTTATCTTCCCGGAAGCCAGCAGGAATGGGGCGGGATCATCCGCCACGGCGCCAAGCTGCTCTGGTGCTACTCGGAGGCCACGGTGCCCAAGCTGCTGTTGGTGACCCGGAAAGATTACGGCGGATCGTATCTGGCCATGTGCAGCCGCGATCTGGGGGCGGACATGACCTTTGCCTGGCCTACGGCCGAGATCGCTGTCATGGGGGCCGCCGGCGCCGCAAACATCATCCACCGCAAAGAGATCAAGGCGGCCGATGATCCGGCCCGAAAGCGCCAGGAAAAGATCGAAGAATACGAAAAGCTCTTTTCAAACCCCTATCAGGCTGCCAGCCGGGGCTTTGTCGATGCGGTGATTTTGCCCCGAAACACCCGGGCCCGGCTGATCGACGCCCTGGAGATCATGTGCACCAAGCGGGAGCTTCGACCGCCCAAGAAACACGGCAATATCCCGATGTAGAAATGGTGTTTGGTGTTTGGCAGACGGCCAGTGGCCAGCACGAAATTTTGTACCGGAAACGAAACACGAAAAACCAAACACGAAACACCACGACCGAAAGGGAGTGACATGGAAGACGAAAGAAAGATAGCTGCCATCATGGCCGCGGTTTCGTTGTACATCCAGTCGGAGGAAGAAGCGGCGCTGACCCCCGCCCGGCCGGCTCCTGAGCCCCCCGCCCCCCCGATCAACCTCTGGGGTACCGGCGGCCGCCAGTCGATGATGCAGCTTCGCAACCTCATGCAACTCAAGGCGTTTCACGGATCACGGCTTCGCTAACCCCTTCGGCAAGCCCCGGGAGACAGAAGGCATACAATTTCGACGAAAGTTTATCGAAAAGAGGAGAACGGATCATGAGCGAGCACGATCAAGTCAAGATGACCGAGATGAACTACGGCAAGGACCGGCCGAAGGCGGAAAACCCGGTGAAAATCGAGGACCTTTCCCTGCGCGACGGCCACCAGTCCCTGTTCGCCACCCGGGGCCGCACCGAAGACATGATTCCGGTTGCCGAACTGATGGACGAAGTCGGCTTCTGGGCCGTGGAGACCTGGGGCGGGGCCACCTTCGACACCATGCACCGGTTTCTCAACGAAGACCCCTGGGAGCGGATCCGCACCCTGAAGCGTTATTTCAAAAAGACGCCCTTTTCCATGCTCCTGCGGGCCCAGAACCTGGTCGGCTACCGCAATTACGCAGACGACGTGGCCAAGGCCTTCATGGACCGCGCCTGTGAAAACGGGATGGACATCTTCCGCACCTTCGACGCCCTCAACGACTACCGGAACTTTGAGACCGTCGTTCCCAAGATCAAGGAATACGGCCGTCATTTCCAGGGGTGCATCTGTTACACCCTCACCGAACCGCGCCTGGGCGGCGAGGTCTACAACCTCGACTACTACGTGGGCAAGGCCAAGGAACTGGAGGCCATGGGTGCGGACACGATCTGCGTCAAGGACATGGCAGGGCTCATCGCCCCCTACGACGCCTACAACATCGTCAAGGCCCTCAAAGCGGCCGTCAAGGCACCGATCCACCTGCACAGCCATTTCACCTCGGGCATGTCGTCGATGAGCCACATGAAGGCCATCGAGGCCGGAGTCGACATCATCGACACCTGCATGACCCCTTATGCATTTCGCACCTCCCATGCGGCCATCGAACCACTGGTCATGGCTCTTCTGGGGACCAACCGGGACACCGGTTTCGACATCCAGCTGCTGGCCAAGATCAACGAAATACTGGAGCGGGAGGTCATGCCCAAGTACAAGCACCTGCTCGACGATTCGAAGGTGTCCACCATCGACATCAACGTGCTGCTGCACCAGACCCCGGGCGGGATGCTCTCCAACCTCGTCAACCAGCTTCGGGAAATGGACGCCCTGGACAAGATCAACGACGTCTACCGGGAACTTCCCCGGGTCCGCAAGGAGTTGGGCCAGGTCCCGCTGGTGACCCCCACCAGCCAGATCGTCGGCATCCAGACCGTCAACAATGTGCTCTTCGACGACGAAAACGAGCGCTACAAGAACATCACCAACCAGGTCAAGGATCTGTGCTACGGCCTGTACGGCAAGACCGCGGTTCCCATCGACGCCGAGGTTCAGAAAAAGGCGCTGGCAGGCTATTCCCGCGG
>JASFPT010000332.1:0-3939 GCA_050115795.1 Desulfobacterales bacterium | reverse complement strand
CGACCTTACCGGCCGCCCGTGCATGAAGACCGAGGTCGTTTACAATCACTACCTGGCGTGTCAGATCGGGCAACGATTTCCTGTTTCTGCCACACGGTCCAAGTGGATGACAATCCCTGTAAAAACTCAAATTTCTAACAAAGGCGTCTGCGTTTGTCAAACCGCAAATCGGGCGTTGGCAGCCTTTTTTTCGGAGCACAAATACTGTTGTAAATCTTTATAATTACACATATAATTATTTCATGAACACGAACCGAAAGCAAGAGGGCGGCGGTGCGGTGACGATTCTGGGCAGGGACGGATGCCCGTTTACCCGGGCGGCTCGGGCGGCCTTTGCCGAACAGGGGCGGCGGGTCGAATACTTCAGCGTGCGCACCAATCCGGAGGCCAAAAAGCGGCTGTTGGACCTGACCGGCGGCGCAGCCCGGGTGCCGGTGATCATCGATGGCGACACGGTCGAGGTGGGCTGGCAGGGCAAGTGGTGAACGGTGTAGTTTTCGGGCCGGGGGCCCGAAAACAGTTGGACCAGTTTGCCGGTTGCCGGTTTCGCCAGTTCGATCAACGCCGGCTCGGATGAGATCCATTCCTCGATGTAAAACCAAACGGTACCTGTCACACACACCAAGGCAAAGACCACATCAACCAACCGGCCAAATTGGCCAACTGGCCAACTGGCCAAACTGGCTAACTGACCAACTGGCCAACTGATCGGAGCGAAGCGACGACATGGAGCGCCAATTCGTCATCGACGAGTTCAAGCTGGAAGAATCCTGGCGGCTGTTCAAGATTATCGGGGAGTTCGTCGACGGGGTCGAGGCCCTGCACGACGTCGGTCGGGCGGTGAGCCTTTTCGGCTCGGCGCGGGTCAAGGCGGGCGACCCGGTGTACCAGACCGCCCAAAAACTGGCCGGTCTCTTTGCCGAGGCCGGTTTTGCCGTGATCACCGGCGGCGGCGGCGGCGTGATGGAGGCGGCCAACCGGGGCGCGGCCGACGCCGGCGGCACCTCCGTGGGGCTGAACATATCCCTGCCCTTCGAGCAGAAGCCCAACGACTATGCCAACATCCTGATCGAGTTCAACTACTTTTTCATCCGAAAGGTGATGTTCATCAAGTACGCCCAGGCCTACATCGTGCTGCCGGGCGGGTTCGGCACCTTAGACGAGATGTTCGAGGCTGTCACCTTGATCCAGACCCAGCGGATCAAGCCGTTTCCGGTGATCCTGGTCGGATCCGACTACTGGTCGGGGCTCAAGAAATGGATGGAAAAGCACCTGCGCGAAGCCGGGCGGATCTCGCCGGACGACATCGACATTCTTCAGGTCATGGACGATCCGGACGAGATTGTTGCAGCCGTGAAAAAGACGGTGATTTTCTGATCGACGAAGAAGAGCGAAAGAACGGCAGGCGAAGAGGGGGGCTGCCCGACGTTTGGGAGGCCGGCGGGAGGGACAGATTGATGAAGGCAGGTTTTATCATTCTTTTTCTTTTTCCTTTCAGCGGCGCAGCCGCCTTTCATAAATCCGCGAAAGCGGATTTATTCGTGGTTCTTTCCCGCTGTTTACCAGCTATTAACTCAACTTGACACGGGGCGGCTTTCCGTTATGCTCTTTCGGGGGTTCTTCCGGACAATTCAAGCCTTTGGGCGGCGCTGCGGGAGAGCGGAAAAGGATTGACATTGGAAACAAAACAGCTATAACGTAACTACGCGTGATCCGGCCATGGCGGAGGCCCGGCCTTTTGGCTGCCTATGATTTGGAATTTCCGATGAAAATTGGGGTGCCTGTTTTTTTTTCGCTTCTTGACTAAATAAAAAAAATTTTGTATTGGCGATTTTATTTAATGAACCCTGTTCATTCTTGTGGCGCCCCCGACCACCCACAGCCGCCATCTCCCAACGGCGCCCGCACAAAGGAGGACTTCACGATTGGTCGAAGCAAATGAGATTCAAAAGGGGGACGTCCTTCTCGAACTCGATGACGTCCACATGTATTTTGGAAAGGTGGCCGCCCTTTCCGGGGTCAATCTCAAGATCCGCAAGGGGGAGATCCACTCGGTCATCGGGCCCAACGGCGCCGGCAAAACCGTCATGATGAACTGCATCAACGGGCTTTATCGGCCGCAGAAAGGAACCGTCTCCTACAAGGGGCAGCAGATCAATCATCTTCGCCCCCACCAGCGCGCCAGGCTGGGCTTGGCCCGCACCTTCCAGAAGGTGGAGGTCTTCGGCGGTTTGACGGTGCTCGACAACATCCGTCTCGGCCGGCATCTCCACTACCAGTCCGGAATCCTCAGCGGCAGCTTTTACCTGGGCAAAGCCAAGAAAGAGGAAATCGAGCACCGGACCTTCATCGAAGAGGAGATCATCGATCTCCTGGAGATCGAGCAGATTCGCCACCACCCGGTGGGCATGCTCCCCTACGGGCTGCAGAAGCGGGTGGAACTGGGCCGTGCCCTTGCGCTGGAGCCGGAACTGCTGATCCTGGACGAGCCGCTGGCCGGGCTGAACCTGGAAGAGGTGGAGGACATGGCCCGGTTCATTCTCGACATCAACGAAGAGGAGCGATGGAAAGTGACCTGCCTGCTGGTGGAGCACGACATGGGCGTGGTCATGGACCTGTCGGACCGGGTCTTTGTTTTGAATTTCGGAAACATGATTACCGACGGAACACCGGATGAGGTGCAGAACAATCCCGAAGTGATCAAGGCTTACCTGGGCGAAGAGGATCTGTATGCAACAAGAAGATAAGGCGATGGCCGGCGGCCTCGAAATCACCGAAGACCTGACGATTCCGAAGCTGTTCTGGAAAAAAACGCAGGAGTTCGGCGCCGACCGTGTGGCCATGCGGGAAAAAGAATTCGGCGTCTGGCGGCCCATTACCTGGGCCCAGTACCTTGAAAACGTCAAGCACCTGGCGCTGGGCCTGGTCAAGCTCGGCCTGAAAAAAGGCGACAAGGTGTCGATCATCGGCGACAACCGGCCCGAGGGACTCTGGGCGGAAATGGCCGCGCTTTGCGCCGGCGGCATCGGCGTGTGGCTTTTCCAAGACTGTCTCATCGATGAGGTGCGCTATATTATCGACCACTCCGACTCCCGGTTTCTCTTCGGAGAAGGCCAGGAGGAGGTCGACAAGGCCCTTTCCATCATCGACGAGTGCCCGAAGCTGGAAAAGGTGATCTGGGACGACCCCAAGGGAATGCGCAACTACGACCAGGACTGCCTCATCAGCCTCAAGGAAGTCCAGGAACTGGGGCGGGAGCTGGAAAAAGAGCAGCCGAACCGGTTTGAAGAGCTCATCGAGCAGGGCACCGGCAGTGAAGTGGCGCTGTTGTTTTACACCTCCGGGACCACCTCCCTGCCCAAGGGGGCGCTGCTTTCCCACAACAACATGCTGACCATGGGCAAGGCCCTGATGTCGGTGGACCCCTGCTACGACACCGACGACTACGTCTCCTACCTTCCGTTTGCATGGATCGGCGAGCAGATGATGTCCATCTCCTGCGGTCTTCAGATCGGCTACACCATCAACTTTCCCGAAGAACCGGAAACCGCCCAGGAAAACATCCGGGAAATCGGGCCCCACGTCATGTTCGCCCCGCCCCGAATGTACGAGCAGATGACCCGAACGGTCCAGGTCAAGTACCTGGACGCCTCCTGGAGCAAACGCAAGTTCTTCGAGCTCAGCAACAAGATCGGCTACCACGTTGCCAACCTGAAATTCGAAAAAAAGCCGACTCCGCTCCACTGGCAGCTGCTGCAGTGGCTGGCCCGCATCACGGTGCAGAACAAGGTGCGCGACCACCTCGGGCTTTCCCGGGTGCGAAACGCTTACACCGGCGGTGCGGCCATGGGGCCGGACCACTTCCGTTTTTTTCACGCCCTCGGCGTGAACCTGAAGCAGATCTACGGCCAGACCGAGGTGGCCGGCATTTCGGTGGTC